>JAGCUK010000047.1 GCA_017962925.1 Bacteroidales bacterium | reverse complement strand
CCTTATTATGCAGGAATGGATTGGTTCTACAACTATCTGAATCCTTACGACACCTATTCTATAGGCTATGTCCCGGTAAGTAATGTATTTGAAATGACTTTTGCCCATGAAATAGGCGGACATGGTTTCGGCAAGTTGGACGACGAATACTCCGGCAAGGGCAACGGTTCGGTTTCATCCAGTGACTGGGTTTCCAGCGGATACTGGCCCAATACGGACTCTGATTGTGAGGGTGATCCCACACGAGCCCGCTGGGCACCGTTCTACCTCGACGCCCGTTATGCCTCGGAAAAACTTGGGGCCTATCTGGGCGGTTCAACCTACGACACCGGTGTCTGGCGTCCGACCGAAAATTCCGTGATGAGGACGCACTGGGCGGAAGGTGGAGACCGCTTCAACGCCCCTTCCCGCGAAGCCATATGGCTGAGGGCGATGTTCCTTTCCCGCGATGCCGGCACAACTTATTCTAACTGGCAGACCTTCTACAATGCCCAGAATCGCGAGGATTTCGTGAGCGTGGATCTGGCGCCTGCGCCGAACCAGGCTGCAGCCGTCCGTACTCGGGAAATTCTACGCAGGCAAATCGCCAAGCCGACGCCTCGCCGGGCACTGCCCGCCGGCCGCACCCTGCCGGAGCCAAAACACATGCCTCCGCAGCTGGTTAAGGAATAATGTTTCGTTCAACTATATCAAAATAATTGCTATCTTTGCACCGCAAAACAACTTATACCATGAACTTAAGAGACATTAAGAAGGACATCGACTACGTTCTCAGCGCCTTCATCGAAGACTGCACAGTTTGCGCAGCAGTGAACCCCAAGTCGGACGACAAGGTCATCGCCGGCCTTATGGAAGATGCTATCGACCTTTACAACGAGCTCCGCGACAAGGTGACCGTCAAGGTCGAGGGTTCCAAGAAGAGCTACTTCAACAATCTCCGCAAGGAGATTCTTGAGCGTACCGACGCCCTCTATACTAAGTTGAGCGAGGCAGTTGCCAAGGGCAATAAGGCAGAGGCCCCCAAGGCCGAAAAGCCTGCCGCTGAGAAGAAGCCCGCTGCAAAGAAGGCTCCCGCCAAGAAGGCAGAACCTAAGGCAGAGGAAGCTCCCAAGGCAGAGAAGAAGGCTCCTGCGAAGAAGGCAGCCCCTAAGGCTGAAAAGCCTGCTGCTGAGAAGAAGCCTGCCGCCAAGAAGCCCGCTGCAAAGAAAGCAGCTCCCAAGGCAGAGTAATCTCCGCATCAACAACAATTAGCGTCGGGTCACCCCCGGCGCTTTTTTGTCTTTGAGCGGATTTTATTATCTTTGTAAGCTATGAACACACGCACACTTGCGCTCGCGGCCGTATGCGCGCTGCTTTGCGGCTGCAACATCATAAACTCCCTCGTGCACGACGACCAGGTGGTCGCCAGGGTAGGAGGCGAGCGCCTGTATCTGTCTGAACTGAACAATTATATCCCGGATGGATCTTCCCCTGAGGACTCCGCCGCCATCGCTCTGCAATACATCAACTCCTGGGCAACCGAGCACCTGTATCTCCGCACCGCGGAATCCCGCCTCACCAAGGAAGAGAAGAACGTGGACAAAGAGCTTGAGGCTTACCGCCGTTCGCTGTTGCGCTACCGCTACGAGCAGCGCTACATCAACGATCGCCTTGACACTCTCATCACCCAGCAGCAGCTGGAGGAGTATTATAAGTCCCATGCCGCCACGCTCGAACTCCAGCGCCCCATCCTCAAAGTGCGCTTCGTGGACATCATGGCAGACTCTCCGAACTACGATGAAATCATCGAAAAACTCTCCTCTGAAGGCGGTCAGGCACTGAAAGATCTGGACAGCCTCGCCTATGTGTCCGCTCCTCGTTTCTTCGACAATTCCAATACCTGGATGGATGCGGCGGTGCTGGCGCGCGAGTTCGGCACCGACTGGTCCACCATGCTCTCGAAACTCAAGGACAAGTACATAATTTTCAACTACGAAGACCGCGGAGAAACCCGCGCGGCATATGTCTTTGCCATTCAGCACAAGGGCCAGGCGCCCCTGGAATACTGCCGCAATTCGATAAGAGACAACATCCTCAGCGAAAGAAAACGCGAGCTCCTGAAGAATTTGGAACAAGACTTGCTTAAGAACGCGCAGGAAAAGAAAGTTTTTGTCATCTACAAGAATGAAGATTAAACACACAATAGCCATTCTGGCAGCCGCTCTGTGCATGATTCCTGCCGGGGCGCAGAAGTATAAGACCATCGACAAGAGCATCGCCGTGGTTGGCAACGAGCTCATCACGGTGTCTGACCTCGAAAACGAAATCCGCATGATGCATGCCCAGGGGCAGGCCTCGGACCGTCTCACCCGTTGCACGGTACTGGAGAACATGATGCAGAGCAAACTGTTCCTGATGCAGGCTCGCCTGGACTCCCTGACGGTGAATGCCGACATGGTTGAGGCCAACCTGAACGAGCAGATGGCGCGAGTGCGCACCGCCCTCGGTGGAGATGAAGAGGCGGAGGCCTACTTCGGCAAGAGCCTCTACCAGCTCCGCAAGGAGTGGAAGGAGCAGCTCCAGGACAATTCCCTCATCCAGCAGGAGCAGGGGGAGATTGCCAAGAGCATCCCCGAACTCACCCCCTACGATGTTAAGCAGTACCTGGATACCATCGATGTGGATAACCTCCCCGTCATCCCCATCAAATACAAGATGAGCCAGATCTGCGTTTATCCGGACCGCGAAAAGGCCAAGATGGAGTGCAAGGAGAGGCTGCTGGCGCTGCGCGAACGCA
This sequence comes from Bacteroidales bacterium, assembly GCA_017962925.1. Classification (GTDB taxonomy): domain Bacteria; phylum Bacteroidota; class Bacteroidia; order Bacteroidales; family UBA932; genus Cryptobacteroides. The sequence continues at coordinate 5,004 of JAGCUK010000047.1, read as the reverse complement.
TCATGAACGGAGAGAAGTTCACCACTCTCGCGCGCCTTTACTCCGAGGACCCGGGCAGCTCCCGCAAGGGCGGCGAGCTCGGCATGGCCTCCAAAGACATCTTCTGGCCGTCATTCTCCGATGCGGCGATGTCTCTCAAGCCCGGCGTCATCTCCCAGATCGTGGAAACCCCTGACGGCTTCCACATCATCCAGATCATAGAGAAGAAAGGGGATATGTTCAACGCCCGCCACATCCTCCTCAAGCCTAAGTACACCGAGGAAGATCAGGAGAAGGCCTTCAAGCTGCTGGATTCCCTCAAGACGGTTATCGAGAAGGGCGAGACCAAGTTCGAGACCATCGCATTCTATCGCTCGGAGGATCCTGCCACCCGCACCAACGGAGGGCAGATGGCGGACCCGCACACCGGCAGCGCCTATTTCGAGATAGACCAGATCAAGCCGGAGGATTATGCCGCGGTCAAGAACCTGAAGATCGGTGAGATCTCATCGCCCATCGTCTCCCGCGACAACGAAGGCCGCGACGGCAACCTCGTCTATAAGATCGTCCGTCTGGACAAGATCGTGGATGCCCACCCCGCCACCTTCGAGAACGACTACACCGAACTTCTGGAAGGCGTGCGCAACATCAAGCAGCAGGAAGCGATCGACAAGTTCATCGATACCAAGATAGCAGAGACCTACATCATAATCGACCCGATTTTCGGGGATTGTGATTTCTCTCGCGAAGGATGGAAGGCAAAGGTCAGATAATAATAGCCCTCGCCATCGCGCTTCTGCTTTGCGCCGGCCTCTCTGCCCAGAACAAATCTGAGCAGAAAGACAGTCTGGTGCGCTTGATCAAGGCGAAAAGCCTGGAACTGATAGACAAGGGCGGCGGAAGCTATCGCAAGACCATCGACGCCACCTTCTTCCACAACAACACCTATTTCATCTGCGACACGGCCCTCTGGAACGTGGATTCCCGCGTAATCAATGCCTGGGGCAACGTGCGGGTGGTGCAGGAAGGCACCATTCTCACCTCAGACAAGATGGACTACTACATCGACCAGGACCTGATTCAGGCCCGGGGCACACTGGTGCAGTTGGAAGACAAGGACCACAACACCCTCCGCACCCACTACCTCGACTATAACACCAAGGACTCACTGGCGTACTTCTCGCGGGGTGCATCCATGAAGGATAAGGACGGGCAGATTATCGAGAGTTCGGATGGCTCCTACGATGCCAAGCTGGGTTTTTTCCAGTTCCAGACCAATGTGAATATGTTCACGGACTCCGTGTTCATCCGCAGCAGCCGCATCAACTACGAGTCCAAGACCAGCCGCGCCATCTTCCCGGAAAGGATAGATTTCTGGAAGGACGACAACATGCTTTCCGCCGACCGCGGATGGTACGAGCGCCTGGAGGAGACCTTCTTCTTCAACGGCATGGTGCATGCGATGAGCAAGGAGCAGGAGGCCTGGTGCGATTCGCTCTACTACTACCGCATCCCCAACAATATCCTAATGCAGGGGAAGGTGCAGGTGCAGGACACTACCCGCAACGCCTTTGCCCTGTCCAACGAACTCTTCTACGAGGATTCCATACGGCAGGTGACCTTGCGCCGGGAGGCGGCCGTGGCTCTGCGTACGGAGGATAAGATAACCGATGTGAACGGCAACCAGCGCACGAAGATAGACACCATCTACATCGGCGCGGACAAGTTGGTTTATTTCACCCAGCGCAAGTGCGACATCCCCGAGAGCGTGGTGCAGGAGTCTGCTACCCGACTCGAAGAGATATTCAGTGATCCGGTGACCGAGTATCGCCGGAAGGCCATGAAGGCTGCCGAGGAGGCGGCAAAGAAGGCCGCGGAAGAGAATGCGGAAAGTAATCCGCTTCTGGCAGGACGTCCCGGAAAGGGCCCTGGCAAAGGCCGCTTGGAGAAAGGGCCCGGTGGAAAGGAAGATGCTCCAGACGAACTCCCGGCATCTCCCGACACCCTCCAGACCCCTCTTTCCCCGGCCGATAGCATCGCCCGGGCGGCACTGGACTCCCTCGCCAAAGCTCGCGCGGACTCCATCCACATCGCCGATTCCCTTGCCAACATCCCGCCGCCGGACACCACCCGCATCGGATTTGCGGTGGGCGTGGGCAACGTCAAGATCTTCCGCACCGACATCCAGGTGCTCTGCGACTCCCTCCGCTTCACCGAGCTGGACAGCGTCGCGCGCTTCTACATCGACCCGAAGGTCTGGAACGACGGCAACCGCCAGTACACCGCCGATAGCATCGGGGTGCTGGTGACCGCCGCCGGCATCGACCGGGCGAGCCTGATGTCCAACGCCTTCATTGTCACGCAGGAAACGGAGACGCTCTTCGACCAGATACGATCTACGGAGGTGATGGCCTACTTCGACACCACCGCCGCCCTGCGCCGCTTCGACGCCATGGGTGGTGCCAACGCCATCTTCTTCCTGAAGGAGAAGGAGGAGTTCGCCACCGTCAACAAGGTGGATTGCAAGATGCTCTCCGCGCATTTCACGGACGGGGAGCTCCAGCAGATCCATTATTTCGATTCTCCGAAGAACGATGCCTACCCGCTGGCGCAGATGCCAAAGGCGGACCGGGAGCTGAAGGGGTTCAAGTGGATGCCGGATCTGCAGCCGCAGGGGAAGGAGGATATCACCGACCTGACCGTGCGGCAGACGCAGCGGAAGGAGTATGAGGCACGGCCGAAGACGACTTTCAAGCAGACGGAGCGGTATTTCCCGGGCTACATGAAGAAGGTGTATGCCGCCATCGAAGCCGCCAAGAACAAGCCCAAGGCCCGCCGGGCCCCGGTGGCGGAGGTGCCTCCGGTGGAGCCTGAACTGCCCGATACCACCACTTTGATCGATGCTATCGACGTCCCGGAAGACGCAGTGGAGGTCCCTAGAGACACCATCATTGTTCCAAGGGACACCACTCTCGTTCAGCGCGATACTCTTGCCGTTTCAGACACTACTGTCCTCATCCCGCAACGAGTCCTCACCGAAAAGGAACTCCGGGACCAGCAGCGGCGGGAGAAAGCTGCGCAGCGCAGGGCCGAAAAGAAAGCCAAGGCAGAAGCCCGGGAGGCTAAGTACCAGGCCAAGGTCGCCGCACGCGAAGCCCGCTGGGCCGTAGCCGATTCGATAGATGCCGCCAAGGCGGCCCTGAAGGCGCAGAAGGCTCAGGAGCGCAAAGATGCCCACGAAGAAAAAGTCAAGGAGAAGCAGCGTAAACAGCAGGAGATAGACGACCGCAAGCTCGAAAAATACATCGAGCGCTATCGCAAAAAATATACTAAGAAGAAGGAACGCGAAGCTCTCCGGGCAGCCAAGGCCAAAGCCAAAGAAAAAGCGAAGTCCAAAGAGCCTGAAACCACCGTTATAGACGGCGTGGAATACACTGACAAACCAATTTACGATACAGATGGAACAAATCCTGAACCGGTTCCTGAGGTACGTCCAAGTGGACACCCAGAGCAACGAGAACTCGGAGAGCCAACCCTCGACAACGAAGCAATTGAACCTCTTGAAACTCCTGTGCCAGGAGCTGAACGAATTAGGGGTAGAGGCGACTCTTGATGAATACGGCTATGTGATGGGCCGCATCCCCTCCAATGTGGATGAGGATGTTCCTGCCATAGGCTTCATTGCTCATGTGGATACCGCCCCCGACGCTTCCGGAGAGAACGTCAAACCCCAGATAATCAGCAACTACGACGGCTCCGACATCCCCCTGAAGGGAGTGCCCGGGCTGGTGCTGAAGACCTCCGAATTCCCGGAACTCCTCGCGCACAAGGGCGAGACCATCATCACCACCGATGGCACCACTCTGCTGGGCGCTGACGACAAGGCCGGCGTGGCGGAAATCATGGACGCGGTTCAGTACATCATGGCCCACCCCGAGTTCAAGCACGGCCCCATACGCATAGGCTTCACTCCCGACGAGGAAATCGGCCGCGGGGTGGTAAAGTTTGATGTGGAGAAGTTCGACGCCGTTTACGCATACACTATGGACGGCGGCGAGGTTGGGGAGCTGGAGTTCGAGAACTTCAATGCCGCATCCGCCAAGATCCATATCCAGGGCTGCAACGTGCACCCCGGGTACGCCAAAGGCAAGATGCGCAACGCCATCCTCATCGGTCAGGAACTGAACTCACTGCTGCCCGCGCTGGCACGCCCCGAGCATACTGAGGGATACGAGGGCTTCTTCCATCTCATCTCCTTCAAGGGAACAGTGGAGGAGGCGGACGTCGCTTATATCATCCGGGACCATGACCGCGCCAAGTTCGAATCCCGCAAGGAAATGATGGAGAAGGTGGCTTCCTTCATCAACGAGAAATATGGCGCCGGCACAGCCACGCTGGTGCTGAAGGACCAGTACTATAACATGCGCGAGCAGGTGGAGCCGCACTACAAGGTGGTTGAGGTGGCGATGAAGGCGATTGCGGATGCGGGCGTCGAACCCAAGGTCCAGCCCATCCGCGGCGGCACCGACGGCGCGAACCTCTCGTTCCGCGGCCTGCCCTGCCCCAACATCTTTGCCGGCGGCCTGAACTTCCACGGCAAGTTCGAATGGGTGCCGCTGGAATCCATGGAGAAAGCCTCGCAGGTGATACTGAACATCCTGGCCACTTTCGCGGCTGGAGCCTAATTCTTCAGGCTGGCGCGAACCATATAGAATATCAGCAGCAGGAAGGGAATGATGGCGATGGCTTCCGCGCCGGAGGCCAGGTGGCCGGCGGCGTCATTCCAGGAAGCGAGGAACCAATCCACTCCCGCGAACTTCAGAATCGCGCTCACCACACCCATCAGCGCGCCGCCGGCGAGGAAACCGGAGGCGATCAGCGTGCCCTTCTCCTGACGCGCCGCGTTAACGGCCTTATCGGCGGAGCGGGTGCTCACGTACCAGCTGATGGCACCACCCACGAGCAGAGGGAGGTTGAGGTCGATCGGAATGAACATGCCCAGGCAGAATGCCAGCGCGGGCACTT
>JAGCUK010000046.1 GCA_017962925.1 Bacteroidales bacterium | reverse complement strand
TCCTGCTTGGCATTCTCCGGGAAGATGGGCGTGCCAGTGAAACCGAATATCTGGAGGTTCCGGAAGAAATTGACGATGTTGCGGTGGCACTCGCCGAAATGGCTGCGGTGGCACTCATCGAATATCATCACAAACTTCTTGTCCCTGAGTTCCTGAATCCGCTTGTTGTAGAAGTCCTTCTTGATGGCGGTGTTCAGCTTCTGGATGGGTGTGAGGATGATTTTCTTATCTGAGTTGAGGCGTTTGACCAGCTCGTATGTATCATCGGTGCCGTCCACCGCACCAGGCTCAAATGCCTCGTATTCACTCTTGGTCTGGGTGTCCAGGTCGTGGCGGTCCACTACGAAAGCACCTTATCAATGCCGTCCAGCTCTGCGACCAGCTGCGCCGCCTTGAAGGAGGTTAGCGTCTTGCCGGCGCCGGTGGTGTGCCAGATGTAGCCGTTCTTATTGGTGTTCTGTACGCGGTCCAGGATCTTCTCCACTGCGTAGTATTGGTACGGGCGGAGCACCATAAGGCATTTGTCTCCCTCGTGCAGGACGATGTACTTACTTAGCATCTTACCCAGGGTGCATTTGTCAAAGAAATGCGCTGCAAACTGGCTGAGATCATTGACCGGCTCGTTGTTAGGTAATGTCCAATTGAAGGTGAACTTGTAGCCGCAGTTGGGATTGTTGGCGAAATACCGGGTGTTTACACCGTTGGAGACGACAAAGATTTGGATGTAGTCGAAGAGGCCGCGGAAAGACGTCTTCTGATAGCGTTGTACCTGGTTGTATGCCTGCTTGAGTTCAACGCCGCGTTTCTTGAGTTCAATCTGAACTAGAGGGAGGCCGTTGACAAGGATGGTAACGTCGTAACGGCAGGTCTTACGGCCCTCAATGGTAATCTGGTTGGATACTTGGAATTCGTTTTGGCACCAGTGGTTCTTGTTGAGGAATTCTACCCAGATTCGATGCTGGCCATCCTCGGTTTCCAGTGGGAAGAGGTCGCGAAGCTTCTTGGATTTCTCGAAGAGGGTGCCGCCTTCCAAATAGATGCAAATCTTCTCGAACTCTTTCTCCGTGAAGGATGTGCGACCAATATCTGCCAGGGCCTTTGCGTTATGTTTTTCAAGCTGCGCTTTGAAATTACTGTAAAGGTTTGTTTCTTCCTTAATCTGGACATACTCGTAACTCATGTCCTGTAAGGTAGAAATCAGCCCGTTTTCAAGCGCTTGTTCGCTTTGTGTCGTCATTTCGCTTAATGCAATTAAATAAGGGATGCTGCTATAGTTGACAAATTTAGCGAAAATTCTTTAACAATTCTGAAAAAAGAGAAGGGGGAGTAACAGGAATGTCTTGGGAAGATTCAGATTACGGCTCAAGTCAATATAATACTATTCGTCCTTCAACTTACCCAAATCCCTCTGCTTAAGTAAGTAATTCACCATGCATTTGCTCGCTTCACCTAGGAACTGATTCACGGCCATAAAAGTATCAAATAACTTTAATGAATCCCTAACAACCTCACTTTCAATGATTTCCTCCATTCGTGATTTGTATAGTTTTTCTGCCTGTATGTGCGTTTCAGGATCTCGGACGTCTTTCCACCAAGAAGAAGACAGGGCACTATTAGTTAGATGAACGGTCACCTTCTGATACTGAAACTGGATGGCTTCAGGGAAGTGTTTCATGATGGATCCAAGACGGGCCCATTCCGAATCCTTGAATGAACTAGTGTTTATAAAGCCAAAGAGTCTTTTGAAACCTTCGTTTAGTATAACTTTTAGTTTGCCCCTCAGAAAGCGTTTGTCATAGTCTTTCTCCGCAAGAATGAATAGTTTAGTGGCAATCATGCTATCAATCATTGTAATTACGGCAAAGAGTGCGACGGATGAAAAAATGCGTTCAATGTTGTGGTAGTCATCATGCAGATCCTTTATGCTCTCCAGGTTGTTGTATACCATGGGTAGCCCTTCTGAAAACTGCTCTACCGTCTCATCAATCATTTTTGCAAGGTCTTCTCGCTCGGCCTTAGTTAAGGTCACGTTGCTACTATACTGGTAATCTTGGAACCAATTAGCGTAGTTGTGGTCATGTACGACCTCGTACGGAATACTGTTAATGTCTTCGTTCATATTATTAATTGTTTATTAAAAGTCAGGTTGCGGTATAGCAATCGTCAAATGCTATTGCTAAAACCGCAAAAGTAGGGGATTGTTTTGACAACTTCTGACAACTTTTGAAAAAGTTACAAAAAAAAAGATGCCCGAAAGCATCCTTTAAACTTGCCCCAGTCACGCACGATATCGTTTTACCTAGATAGGTGGGCTTCGCCCACGGCGAGGACTTTTGCACTAATGGCTTATCAGCCCACAATACCGCGTCTTAATTGGCCGCCGCAAAGGTAGTACTTTTTATTTATTATGCAAAGGCTTTTTGCCGTTGAAAATCAGTATGTTATTATTACCTTTGCGTAGTTTTAGTAACCAGGTCGTGGAATCGACCGGCATGAAATAAGGAGCAAGAGTTATTTCCCATTCTGGGTGTGCTCCCTTCACAAGACATTTTAGAAGTAGTGATTCTCCATTTATGGAGGTATCATTCATATACCAACACCTTAGTTAATACAGCGTGGATTATGAAGAAAGAGATTATTATACCAAAAGGAAGTACTCCGGAAGTAATCAAGGCCCGGAAGCAAATAATAGGAGATTTCTACGCCAAGTGGAATGCGACTCATCCAGATAAACAAATCTGGAACAAATCCCTTAATGCCTACATCCATGTTAAGTTTCAGTCAATAAATGAAACTAAAGGGCATGCGGCTATATCCTATGAGTCCACATTGGCTGTTTTTCACTTGACGAAAATACTGGAAAACGCCACCATTGCTGAAAAATGGACACCAAAATCCAAAGACAAAAATCAGAGACCATATTCCAGAATGCTTTTGATGAGATGGAAAAACTATCGACTTATTGTTGGATTCCAGAAATCCAAGGGCGAATACGTGCAGTATTATGTGGGGAGCATATAAGAATAAAAGCCGCCAGGCAGCGACTTTTGAAATGGGGCTCGGATCAAGTTATCTTGAAAAGGTTGTCATCCCTTACGCGAATTCCCCTTCGACGAATCCTACTGCAAAGGTAATGCTTTTTCTTTAATCTGCAAGTATTTGAGATTCCTTCGCTTCGCTCGGAATGACAATTATTCTTATCGATAATTCTCTAACTCCCTCTGAATCAACGGCAAAAGCCCTTCATCTGCCGGGAGCCATCTCACGGAGTGGAGGTCGTCTTTGCTGAGCCAGCGGGCGGCTTCGTGTTCGTTGAGGTGGTAACACAAATTGGGCATATGCCTTTGCAGAACGCGTAGTCCCTATGCTATCGGCAGTTAGAAGCGCACTTATACATCCTTTAGCTCTCCTAAATCCCACTTCCTAAGAAGGTAGTTAACCTCCCAGCCTATTGAGGAACATTTTACCGACGCCGGTAAAACATTCCCTATGCCAAAAGGAGGTACAAACGAAAATGCACGCAAGATAGGAGCTGTGCCAGTGAAGGCAAATAGTAATCAGAAACCATTCGAGAAGATGACTGTATAACGGCAATTGAAGGATAGAAAAAAGGATGCCCGAAAGCATCCTTTAAACTTGCCCCAGTTCTGCGCGGTATGAGTTTACTTTTAAAAGTGGGCCTTCCCGGGGCGGGGACTTCTGCACGCTGTGAACAGCCCTCAAAACCGTGTCTTATCAAACCGAAGGCAAAGGTAGTACTTAAATATTATTATGCAAGGGCTTTGGGGCCGTCGGGATTAGAATAGTTTTTCTATCTTTGCGTAGTTTGTAGATTCAGGTCGTCGAATCGGCCGGTAATGAAACAAGGAGTGCAATTATTTTTACCCCCTTCTGGGGAGCGCTCCCTTCACAACTTGAATAGAATTTAAGAGGGTAACATACCTTTTATGGGTGTGTTATGCTATAGGACAATTGTAAACAATTAAAATGGAGTGGATTATGAGGACAGAGATTCCAAAAGGAAATACGCCGGAAGACAATAAGATGCGGCGAAAAATCATAAAAGAATACTATTCCAGGTGGATATTGAAGAATCCAAATAAGAAAGTCTGGAATGACTCTTTAAACGCATATATTCATGTAAAAGGCATATCCATTAATGAAATACTTGGACATGCGCCTAGATCTGTGGAGGCAACGATTGCACAGTTTCATCTCTCGGAAATACTGTCTAAGTCAATATTGGTGGATCAATGGCCACCAAAGCATGGGGATATAAACCAAAAAGCATTCTCAAGGCTGTGTCTTCTAAAATGGAAGCGATGCCGCCTTCTGATTGGTTTTCAGAAATCCAAAAAAGAATACGTATTGTATTACATCAGTGGTGGTAAAAAAACAAAAGCCGCCAGGTAGCGACTTTTCAATGAGGCTCGGATCAAGTTGCCTTGAGAGGGTTGTCATCCCTTCAAACGAAGTTCCTCTTCGACGAATCCTAGTGCAAAGGTAATGCTTTTTTTTCATTTCTCCAACTTCTTTTCGGTTTCGATTCTTCCGGCCTCGATAGCCTCGGCCATCCCGGACAGGGCGGCGAAGGGGGCGAATTGGGCGGCGCGTTTGGCCATGCTCATCCGCCGATGGCCCTTCGGCTCGGGCCTCGGCAGGTCGATAATGTCTTCGTAGGGGTTCATGCCTGCAAAGGTAGAACGCCGGTTTGCCAGGTTTTGACAATCGCCGGCCGTTTTAATAGTTTTTCAAAAAATGGTTATATTTGAGAACTAAAACCGAGAGCAATGGAAGTCATTCAGAGTTTCACTATCGACCATACTCGGCTGAAGCCGGGGATTTATGTTTCTCGCGAAGATAAGGGGTTCACTACCTTCGATTTGCGCATTACGGAGCCCAATAAGGAGCCTGCGGTGGCGCCTGCGGCAATGCACAGCCTGGAGCATCTGATGGCCACCTGGTTCCGCAACAGCGAGGCGAAGGATGATGTGGTGTATGTGGGGCCCATGGGCTGCCTGACGGGCATGTATGTGGTTATGACGGGCACCTATTCCGTGGAGGATATGCGCCGCCTGACTATCGAGTGTCTGAAGTGGATCCTCGAGCAGGACAAGGTGCCTGCCACCGAACCTGAATCCTGCGGCAACTACCTGATGCACGATCTTCCCATGTGCAAGTGGGAGAGCGCCCGCTACCTGGACCGCCTCCAGAACGATTTCCACTGTGAATACACCAAACTCCAGATAACCCTCGAAGACGGCAAAGTCTTCGCCGATGCATAATTATAACACCATGAAAACCAATCTTTTAGGCATAGATATAGGCGGCACCAAGTGCGCGGTGATCTACGGGATCGACACCGATGGCGCCATCGAGATTGCGGATAAGGTGCGTTTCGACACCACAGACGTGCAGTCCACCATCGCCAGGATCCTCGAGGAACTCAAGGGCATCTGCGCCAAGCATGGCCTGAACGCTCAGAACACCAAGGGCATAGGCATATCCTGCGGCGGCCCTCTGGACAGCAAAACCGGCGTTGTGATGTCGCCGCCGAACCTTCCCGGGTGGGATAACATCCCCATCGTGAAACTGGTAGAAGAGGCCACCGGCATCCCTGCAGGCCTGCAGAATGACGCTAACGCCTGTGCTCTCGCGGAATGGAAGTATGGTGCCGGCCGCGGCACTCGGAATATGGTCTTCCTCACCTTCGGCACGGGCCTCGGCGCCGGCCTTGTGCTGGACGGCAAACTCTACTCCGGCACCAACGACAACGCCGGTGAACTCGGGCACATCCGCCTGAGCGAATTCGGCCCCGTAGGCTACGGCAAGGCCGGTTCGGTGGAAGGATTCGCCAGCGGGGGAGGCATCGCCCAACTAGCCGCATCCGCCGTAAAAGAGAAACTCATGATGGGCCAGAAGGTGGAGTGGTGCCTGGACGGCAATCTCTCCGCCATCACCGCAAAAACCGTCGCTGATGCCGCCAAGGCGGGGGATGAACTGGCAATCAGCATCTTCCGTACCTCTGCCACATACCTCGGCAAGGCCCTGGCAATGGTGATAGACATGCTCAATCCGGAGGTCATAACCATCGGCAGCATATTCGTGCGGGCTGAGGAACTCATACGCCCCTTCATGCAGGCAGCCATAGACCGCGACGCCCTTCCGGGAGCCGCTGCCGTCTGCAAAGTCAAACCCGCCGAACTCGGCGAGGCCATAGGTGATATTGCCGCACTCTCAATCGCATCTGCACTATGAAAGAACTGATACTCAAAGACTTACTGGAGGCAAGGAATACTCTTGAAAAATTCATTGCCGACCACTCGACCCTCGATTCCATTGCGGCCGCTGCCACTATCTGCATAGAGGCACTTCGCAACGGCAACAAGATAATCAGCTGCGGCAACGGCGGCTCCCTCTGCGATGCCACCCACTTTGCCGAAGAACTTACCGGCCGCTTCCGGGGCAACCGCAGGCCTCTGCCCGCGATCGCCATAAACGACCCTGGATACCTCACCTGCACCGCCAACGACTATAGCTACGATGTCGCCTTTTCGCGCTTCGTGCAGGGGGTTGGTTGCAAGGGGGATGTGCTCCTCGCTATCAGCACCAGTGGCAAATCTGCAAACGTGCTCAAGGCTGCAGAGGCTGCGGAAATGATGGGGATGAAGGTTGTGGCCCTGACCGGCCCTGCCGGAAATCCTTTGGCCGAAATGGCCGATGTTAGCGTCTGCACACCCTTTGCGCCTCATTCCGACCGCATCCAGGAAATCCATATCAAAGTTATCCACATCCTCATCCATGCCATAGAGGCGGGTCTGGGGCTATAATAACGCTGAAAAATGAAAAAGAACTCCATAGCCATAATCCTGCCGGTCATGTTCGGCTTCCTCGCAATGGGATTCATCGACATGATAGGCCTGGTAACGAGCAACGTGCGTGCGGACTTCAATATGTCCGACGGCCTCGTGAACACCATTTCCCTTTCCTGCTACCTCTGGTTCCTGCTGCTATCCATTCCGGTGGGAATGGCTCTCACGCGCTGGGGGCGCAAGAAAATGGTTCTTCTGAGCCTTGCAATCCACGTGGTGGCCCTGTTGCTGCCTTACGTGGCCTATAGCTTCGTCAGCGTGCTGGTGGCATTCTCGCTGATAGGCATAGGCAATACCATCCTCCAGGTGGCCATGAATCCGCTCGTGACGGACGTGGTGAACGCAGACAGGGTGACCTCTACCATCACCTTCGGGCAGGCCACAAAGGCCTTCGGGAGCATCGTGGCGCCGTTTATCGCCATGTGGACTGCGGTGGCGCTGGGGCACTGGCAATTGCTGTTCCCCATCTACGCCGGGCTTTCGCTGCTGGGCCTCATCTGGCTCTGGCTCACTCCCATCGAGGAACAGCCCCGCGAAGCCAAGAAAGTGGGCGTTAAAGACACCCTGGTGCTGCTGGAAGACAAGTTCATCCTGGCCTGCTTTATCGGCATCATAGTGCTCGTGGCGGCCGATGTGGCAGTGAATATGACTCTGCCGCGTCTGATGGTGGATGAGTTCGGCCTCAGCACCGAGAAGGCGAATCTCTGCAACAGCCTCTATTTCCTGGCCCGTACGATAGCGGCCTTCGCCGGGGGAGCCCTGCTGCTGAAGGTCTCTGACAAGAAATTCTATTCCTGGGGCTGCTGGATTGCCATGGCAGGACTGGTGCTGTTCGCGGCGCTGGGCAAACTGGGCCTCGTGCCAGTGCTGGTGGCAGTCTGCATCTTCGGAGTGGGCTATGCCAATCTTTTTGGGATCATCTTCTCCTTTGCAATGAGGCGCGTGCCCGAGAAGGCTAACGAGGTGTCCGCACTGCTGATAGTCGGCCTCATTGGCGGAGCAATTCTTCCGCCCGTGCTGGGTTGGATCAGGGACATTTCAGGCTCCCAGGTGGCTGCAGTGGCCGCCATCGCGGTAGTTTGGATCTATATGCTCTGGCTGATCAGGCGCGTGCGCGAAGCTTAATTTTACTTCACGACAAGGGTGCTCACACTGGCACCGTATCCGGCCCAATATCCGAGTCCTCCTTTGATATTCGAGGCCGGATTGTCGTACATGGGGAAGAAGGGAGTATTCCCGACAGTGGTGATGTCGTCAATGGCCATCCAGAAGCGGCAGGTGGCCTCTTCGCAGGTGCATACTTTCACCCGTACTGTGCTGCCCTTCTTGAACTGGGTGGCGAATTTGTGCCGGTTCAGGCTTTTGCCACGGGTAATGGTGATCTCGGCTCCGGGCTTCAGTCCGGCCCCTTCGATGGCTCCGGGGAAGGAGGAGATGTAGCGGCTGTCTTCCCCTTCTACCATGGTGAATATGCGGTAGAACTTGTCTGCGCCCGCCTTGTTGTTCAGGCCTACTACTATGGTGAAGAGGCTGTCGGAGCCTTCCACCGGCACTGCGCGCACTCCTGCGATGGGTTCCGCTTCTGGAATGCTTGTGCTTGCCTTGATGGTGGTGCCGTTGTATTCTACTTTCAGTTTGTAGGTCTTTCCCGCTTTGCCGCTGATCCATCCGGTGGTGTATATGTAGGGCGGCATATAGCGCTTATCCCGCTTGCTGTACATCACCACGGTGGTGTCCCCGTCGCTGAGAGTAACCTTCGCACGCTTGATGATATAGTTGCTGAGGGAATCCAGGCAGGTATATTCGGCGCTGGGCGTGAGGGTGGAGGTGAGCATCACCACTGGCGCTTCTCCAGCCTCTATCCATCCTTCCACCACAATCTCTGATGGAATGTCCTGCTTCTCCCACTGCCCGCAGGAGCAGAGGAGTGCGATGGCGCTTATGAGGAGGAGTTTTTTCATGGTCAAAACTTGCAGAACCAGCCTATTCCGGGCATGAGGCGGAGAGAGATGCTGAACGGGACGTATGCGAAGGTGCCGTCGTCGCGGTAGTTGAAGTGGTAGGAGAGTTCGTTATTGCGCGCCAGGGCGTTGTAGAGCGAGAAATTCACCCCGTGGGTGAGGCGCTCGTCCTTGCGGAAATACCAATTGAAATTGAGGTCCAGGCGGATGTATGGTGCCAGACGGGCGGCATTGCGGGGCCCGTAGAGGCAGATCAGCTTGGAATCCAGCAGGTAGAAGGAGTCCGGTGCGGTGTAGGGGGTGCCGGATGCTGCGGTGAAGGTGCCGCCGGCGTCCCATTTGCGTTCGGTCCAGGTGGCCACGGCGTTCACTTCGTAGATGCGTTCGAAGTTGGATGGCCATATGCTGCCGTCCTCCCCGCGGCGCAGGGACCTTCCCAGCGAGCCGCTGAGCCATCCCGTGAGTTTGCCGGACTGTTTGTGGAGGATGAGGTTGATGCCGTAGTTCCACCCGTCTGCCGCCGTGAGCATGTTTTCGAGGGATGTGCCGGCGCGGAGATAGTCCAGCAGGGTGCCGGTGTATTCCAGCTGATTGTAGAGGCGGCGCCAGTAGAGTTCGGTATCGAACGCCCAGGCTTCGTGCGCGAATTTGAGGTTGTAGGCCAGCGCAGCCCATATGGAGCGCTGCGGATCGCTATATTTGCCAGCCATCAGGTTGAATTCGATGGGGAAGCCCATGCTGCTGACTCCGGTGAGGAAGATGTTCTGGGTGGCGCTACCTGCCCGGAGTTCCAGCATTCCTGCGTGGAACATGTTGTAGCTGAGTTTCACCGTCGGATCCAGCTGCCAGTAGGATTCTTTTTCGGGGGATAGGTACCAGCCTCCGGCGAGTTCGGCGTCCAGCTTCCATGCCAGGGACAGATATTTGCTCCAGCCGGCGCTGATATGGGTTTCCAGGGCGTTCTGAACCTCCTCTGGAGCGCTTGTGGTCATGGATCCACTTTCGTGGATGGGGCTCGGAGGCAGCACGTCGTAGTAGAGTGCCTCGGCGTTGAGTGTGAGGTCTTGCCAGGCGAAGGCCGCCTTGTAGCCGAGGTTGCGGGTGTGGAAGGGGACATATCCGCTCTCAGGCTCCCGGGAGATGTCTGTGCGGGCGGTGTATTGGGTGGCGAAGATGCTCTGTTTCAGCATAGTGCTTGCGCCACGGTGCTCCCAGTGCATGGCGGCGGAGGCATTGCTCCAGCCCATATCCAGCTTGAGGTGATTCTCCAGCGAGGCATACGCTCCGGCATCGGCAGAGTAGAAAGCATCGGCGTAGATGCGGTCTCTGGAGGATGCCTGTAGCACCCATCCCAGGTTGATATCCCCGAATCCGTAGTTGAATGGATCCTCATCCACCATCAGGAATGGCCTGTAGAGCTGATTCAGGAAGCTTTTGCGGCCGGAGATGCTCAGTGCAGAGTTCTCTCCCGTGCGCAGTTTGAGGTTGCCCTGCGCGGCGATAAGGCCCAGGGAGAAGTCTCCTGCGGTGGTGTTCCGGGGGATGCTGCGGTCCGGCAGCATATCCACATATCCTCCCAGGCGCCCTCTGATGCCCGCGTCGGTGCCGTAGTGCATGGTGCCGAAGTGGGTGGGGTTGAAGACGGAGAATATGCCCAGGAGATGGCTGGCGCCGTAGATGGGGGTGCCGTCGATGCTGATGAGGTTGTGCCCGTGGTCGCATCCCTGGATGTGGATGCCTGCGTCGATCTCATTGCCCGTCTGCACGCTCGGCAGCAGCCTTATGAACCTCAGGGGATCGGCGCCACCGAGTATGCTCGGGAGTTTGGCTATGCCGGCTATGTCCACCTTGGTTTCTGCGCCCGCGGATAGGGGAGAGCTGCGCCTTTGCGCGGCCACGACGGTGCTGTCGATAGTGCGCACCAAAGAAGAATCGGTCTGCGCCGATATCTTCGTAGGGACCAACCCTGGAAGCAACAACGCAGACCGGATTATTAGACTGTATAAGCGCCTGGCCTTCAATTATTTGGGCTTATGCTAGTTTTCTTTGGGGAAGATGCTGGCGATGTAGTTGTCTACACTCTTCTGCCAGTCTTCGATAGCCTTGATGAGTCTCGGGAAGTCGGTTTCGTCGAAGAATTCTTCGAACAGTGCAAAGTTGCCGCCTTCGTCGAAACGGATGACGGGAACTGCTTCCCAAAGGCCGCTGTTTTCGTCTTTCACGGGCTCAAGGCCGAAGTGGGCGGAGCATTTCTTGCTGCCGTTGTAGAAGGCCTTGATCTTGATGGTCTTCTCGGCCTGTGCAAGGGTGGCCTTGAATTCAGCCTCGTTAGCCCTGATGGTATCGAGTTTTTCGGATAGTTCAGAAGCGGTTGCGATATCTGCGGAGCCTGTTACCTTGACCTCGCCGAGGAGGTTGAAGATGAACTCGGCGCTCTTGGGCATCGTGGAGATCTTATAAGTGGTGCTGGAATTGCAGGATCCGTTCTTGTAGCCGTTGCCGCTGTCGTTGTCGTACTTGTTTTCGTGAAGTTTGGATTCGAGTTTGAATCCCTTTTCCTGAGCGCTCAGAGAGAAGATTCTCTTCTTGCCGCAGTCGAAGGTGATGTAGGTTTCAGCACCGTCGGTGAGGTAGTTGGTCTTCGTGCTCTTGAGGGTGTAGCCGGATGCGGCGAAAGAGAAATCGACGTTCACCTGATCTTTTGCGATGTCGATCTTGGCGGCATCAGCGGCCTTATAGTCGATGTTGACGTTGACGTCGGCGATCTTCTCGTTGCCCTTCTTGAAGTCGGCCTTGATGTTCTTGGGCATGTGGATGTAGTTCAAGTACTTGCGCACCCTCTCATGCCTGCCGGCGGGAACGGAAACCATGTTGCAATACGTGCTGTAGTTGTTGTAGTAATCGCTGTCGGAGAACCAGCCGAGATCTGCATTCGTGACAGGGTTGTAGATGTGGTACTGGGTGACGTTGCCCTCGGTGCGGGTAACGGGATCGTAGGAGTCCCAGCCGCCATTCTCTTCGTGATGGTTCTTCTGGTAATACATTGCGGGGCCGGTGGTGTAGGCGGGCCATTCATTGTAGGACATGTCTGTACTTTCGCTCAGGAGGGACTTGGTGCTGTTGGTGGTGATGGCGATATGGGCTTCATTCGGGACACCGTCAACATCTGCCTTGATGGTGAGCGTGGCGGCATCTTCCTTGACCCAGGCCTTCTTGGTGGCATCCAGGGAGTAGGAGCCTTTAACGTCGGCGAGTTGGATGGTGTAGGCCCTTTCGAATGTGAAGGTGCCGGGTGCCTGGTAGCTGCAGTACCATCCATAGTTCACATAATCGTCTTCGACTCCGCTTTCTTCCTTGGTTTCGACTTCGATGTTCTCCAGAACTGATTGATCGTAGGTTTCGTCGGTGACAATCTTTTCGAATTTGGTGAATGCTGCGTAGGCATCACCCCATTTTGATACATCGGCGTACTCGAGGAGTTCGATGCCGACGTCTTCCAGTTTGTCTTTCTGTTCAGTCTCTGTGAGAGGCTGGTTCTTTTTGCAACCTGCGGCAAATAACATTGCTGCGATTGCGATCAGGTACATGAATTTGATTTTCATAGTAGTATGATTTTATTTATTTCGTGCGTTATAATTTTATATATAAGATGCAAAAGGGCAAAGAAATGATGCAGATATTTTTCGTTTAAGAAATATTTTCTATCTTTGCAGTCCTTTCTGTGCGATGGCCGAGCGGTTAGGCACAGGTCTGCAAAACCTGGTACAGCGGTTCGATTCCGCTTCGCACCTCCAAAAAGCCTTTGGTCAGCCAAAGGCTTTTTTTGTGCGATTGTCTTGTAGCTATGGGTAACTATTTTTACGAAATTCGTGTAAAAATTTTATGATATTCGTAAAATTGGCATTATCTTTGTCTTTTGAAAGTGCAGAACTAAACAGACAAAGAGATGAACAACTCAACTCAAAAAAACATCAAATGGCTGTCGATAGCCATACTGTTAATCGCAACAGTAAATATCGTATTTATCTACGCTGTAACTATCAGTAAAGTCTGGCTCCAGGATTCCATGGTCTGGAATCAGGATAAACTCGCCTGGCAGATATTCATAATCGCCGGCAGGTTCGTAGGTTTTGCCCTCCTTTATTTATTCTGCTGGATATTTCTGGTCCGCACTTACAGGGCTCTTAAGAACGGAGTCATCTTCCCTAAATCCAACATCGCTCTGATCCGCTGGACAGCCCTCGTCACTGTGCTCACAACATTCGTCCAGTCCAACTACGACGATGTCCTTCAGGGAGCCACCTGCGCAGTGCTGGACGGGAACACTTTATTCGTGCCTCTGGCAATCCTCCTCTTTGCAGGACTCTACAAAATGGCATATCTCACAGCAAAAGACAGCAGCCTCGCGATATGATTACAGTCAACCTCGACAATATGCTCTGGGAGCGCCATATGAAGCTCTCGGAACTCTCTGAAAAGATAGGCATCTCCATGACTAATCTCTCGCTGCTCAAAACCGGGAAAGGCCGCGCCATACGATTCTCCACGCTCAATAAGATCTGCAAGGTGCTGGAGTGCACCCCGGGCGATATCCTGGCATATCAGCCGGATCCGGAAGGAGTGGAATACGAAGAAGATATCTACTCAGATTAACCCCCCGCTGCCATGAGAATCAATCTGTTACTTTCATTTTTGTTGCTTCCGCTCTGTGCTGGAGCAGAGGATCTCTTCACCATCTCCGGACGCATAGTGAACGACAGAGGAGAGGCCGTCGAATATGTGCAGGTGGGCATCCCCGAACGCGGCATAGGTGCCATCTCTTCCGTGGACGGACGCTTTGAGATAGAAGTGCCTGCGGAAACCCTGGAATTCCATCATGTATCCTACGAAACGGCGTATCTTCCCGTATCCGGGCCGGCGGAAGGGCTGGTAATCGTTCTGAAGGAAATGGAGCTGCCGGCAGCAGTCGCTATAGGCGGAGATACCAAAGAGAAGTTCCTCCTCCGTCCGGGAACCCGGTTTGTTGGTGCTTTGGGTGGCTTCGACGTCCGGGATGGCATCAAAAAGGGTGTGGAACTCGGGTCGGTCGCCACTGCACGTAAACCGTTCTTAGTCAGGGATATACTGTTCACGGTCACGGATAATTATATCCCCGGATGCGTAGTGTCAGTCAATATCTATCGCATCGAAGGAGAGCCCGAACAGTTTATCAACGTTCTGCATAAACCAATATACGTCAATGTTGCGATGTCCAGTGAGCGCCAGTATTTCGATATCCGGCCGGAAGAGACCCTCCTGCTGGAGCCGGGAAAGTATTACATTTCCTTCGCGCTGGTCGACTGCGATGCGAATGCAATCCGTGAATACTGGGATACTCCCGAATCTGAACGAAACCCCCTGGGACTGCATTTATACACTCCCGTCTACTTTAAAAGCAGTTATTACCGCTCCGCATCTCTGGGCAAACTCGACAGCATTCCCTTCAACATCGGCATCTCAGTCAAAGGCCTGGAATACCAGTAGTTACATACCGATTCTTAAAAATTTTAAAAATTTCTTAAAAAATATTTGCATTTAAAAAAATAATCACTACCTTTGTACTCGGGTTGAGTAAGTGGTCGTTCTGATCCTTCAACCTATTGGTTATTAGTTTTAGTGTTATTAATTATGTGGTTAGATGAGTTGTTGCCCGTGAGGGTCACAGCTCATTTTTTTTGTGTATATTCGCGCTGTAAATAAAAAGTACTATGGACGAGAATAACGAAAAGAAGTTGAATCTCAATCTGGATAACTCCATTGCAAGCGGCTCCTACGCCAATCTGGCCATCATTTCCCACTCTCGTAGCGAGTTTGTGATCGACTTTGCCAGCACCCTTCCGGGAATGCCCGGCCCCAAGATCAACAACCGCATCATCATGAGCCCGGAGCACACCAAACGCCTCCTGAACGCTCTGATGGAGAATGTCGGCAAGTACGAGTCCCAGTTCGGCCCCATCCTCCTCGAAGGTGCCGCAAAAGGCAATACCTTCAACCTGGCGGACATGATGCCCAACGGAAACACCAAGTCATAAGGAATGAACTGGAAGAAGATCAAGGCCATCACGATGGACGTGGATGGCGTTTTGACTGACGGCAGCCTCCTGGCCTACGACAGCCACGAGATGGTGCGTGTATTCAATGCCAAAGACAGCTTCGGCATCCGCGTGGCCCTGATGCGCGGCCTCCACGTGGGAGTCTTCACCGGCGGGAATACCGAGGGTGTGCGCAACCGCTTCTCTACCTGCAATCTGGATCCGGATGATATCCACATGGGCTGCAGGGGCAAGCTGAGCCACTTCAGGGCCTTCTGCAAGAAATACGGCCTGGACCCCTCCGAGGTGCTTTTTATAGGTGATGACGTGCCCGACGTGCCTGTGCTCAAAGCGGCAGGCATCGGAGCCGTGCCGGCAGATGCGTCCCAGACTGCCCAGGAAGCGGCAGACTATATGTGCGAGCTTTCCGGCGGCAAGGGATGCGTGCGTGAAGTGATCGAGAAGGTGCTCCGCGCCCAGAAACTCTGGTACTTCGAGGAAGGGGACTACGATATTTTATTCTAGAAGATGGATCTAAAGGGAAAGAAAGTCATCCTTGCAAGCGGATCACCCCGGAGGCGCGAACTGCTCTCGGGCCTGGATATAGCCTTTGAGGTGGATACGCGCAACAGCTTCGAGGAATCCTTCAGCCCGGACACGCCCCATTCCGAGGTGCCTGCGCTGATGTCGGAAGGCAAATCGCGCGGCTTCCACCGCCCGCTGAAAGAGGATGAAATCCTCATCACATCCGACACTATGGTGCTTCTGGACGGCATCATCATGGGCAAGCCGCACGATAGGGAAGAGGCCGTGCAGATGCTCCGCACCCTCTCTGGCCGCACTCACGAGGTAATCACCGCCGTCACGGTCCGGGACATCTCCCGCTGCGAAACTGTCACAGACTCCACCCTGGTGCATTTCCGTGAGCTGACAGACGATGAAATAGATTATTACGTAGACAAATACCGCCCCTACGACAAGGCGGGTGCCTACGGAATCCAGGAATGGATAGGATATGCCGCCATCACAGGCATAGAGGGCTCTTTTTACAACGTGATGGGCTTCCCCGTACATAAAGTTTACGAGGAATTGATTAAATTTGCAGGTTAACATTTATTAAGATGGAACTGAACGCGAAATACAATCCCGCAGAAGTCGAGGATAAGTGGTATTCTTATTGGATCAACAACCGGTGTTTCCACTAGGAGCCGGATTCCCGCGAGCCTTACACCGTGGTGATTCCGCCGCCAAATGTGACCGGCATCCTGCATATGGGTCATGTACTCAACAACACGCTCAACGACGTGCTGGTGCGCAAGGCGCGTATGGACGGCAAGAATGCCTGCTGGGTGCCCGGCACCGACCATGCATCCATCGCTACCGAGAGCAAGGTTGTGGCCAAGCTCAAGGGGATGGGTATCTCCAAGGAGGATATCACCCGCGAGGAGTTCCTGAAGTATGCGTGGGAGTGGAAGGAGGAGCACGGCGGCATCATTCTGCAGCAGCTCCGCAAGCTCGGTGCCTCCTGCGACTGGGACCGCACCAAGTTCACCATGGATCCTGACCTCTCCAAGGCCGTTATCAACACCTTTGTCTATTTCTACAAGAAGGGATGGATCTACAAGGGTGTGCGTATGGTCAACTGGGATCCCGAGGCTCTCACCGCCGTCTCCGACGACGAGGTCATCCACAAAGACACCAAGAGCCACTTCTACCATCTGAAGTATTACATCTCCGACGGCGCCGGCAATCCTACTCAGGATTATCTGGTGATCGCCACCATCCGTCCGGAAACCATCATGGCGGATGCCGCCATCTGCGTCAACCCCAAGGACGAAAGGCACTTCCACCTGCATGGTAAAAAGGTGCTTATCCCTCTGATTAACAGAGAGATACCCGTCATCGAGGATGATTATGTAGAGATGGACTTCGGCACCGGCTGCCTGAAGGTCACCCCCGCGCACGACGTGCACGACTACGAGATCGGCCTGCGCCACAACCTGCCCGTGCTGGAGATCATCGACGACCACGGCCGCCTGAACGAGAAGGCACAGATCCTGATCGGCGAAGACCGCTTCGTGGCCCGCAAGAAGATAGTGAAGATGCTGGAAGAATCCGGCAATCTCCTCAAGATAGAAGATTACACCAGCCCCGTTGGCTACAGCGAGCGCACCGACGCCGTCATCGAGCCCAAACTCAGCGCCCAGTGGTTCCTGAAGATGGATGAGATGGCCGCCAAGGCCCTGGAATCTGTGGAAAGCGGTGCCGTGAAACTCATCCCGGACAAATATCGCAACACGTATCGCCACTGGATGGAGAACGTGCATGATTGGTGCATCTCCCGCCAGCTCTGGTGGGGTCAGCAGATCCCCGCATACTATCTGCCGGATGGCAGGTACGTGGTAGAATCCACCCCTGAAGAGGCTCTGAAGGCCGCTCAGGCTCTGGATCCCGCCGTCAAGATGGAAGATCTCCGTCAGGATGGCGATGTGCTGGATACCTGGTTCAGCAGCTGGCTCTGGCCCATCAGCGTGTTCGACGCCGAACGCCCCGGGCATCCCGAGCACAAGCCCAACAGGGACCTTGGCTACTACTATCCCACAAACGACCTCGTAACCGGCCCGGACATCCTCTTCTTCTGGGTGGCCCGAATGATTATGGCAGGCAACGAATTCATGGGGGACAAGCCCTTCGGCAATGTCTATCTGACCGGTATCGTGCGCGACAAGCTCGGCCGCAAGATGAGCAAGACCCTGGGCAACAGCCCCGATCCGCTGGACCTCATCGCCAAATACGGTGCAGACGCAGTGCGTATCGGCATGCTGCTTTGCTCCAGCGCCGGTAATGACATCTTCTACGACGAGAGCCAGGTGGAGCAGGGACGTAACTTCTGCGCCAAGATCTGGAACGCCTGGAGGCTGATCAACGGCTGGAGCGTGGACACCAAGGCCGAGCAGCCGAACTCCGCTCTCGTGGCAGTCAAATGGTTCGACAACCTCCTTAGCCGCACTATAGTGGAAGTGGAGGATCATTATAGCAAATTCCGCATCTCGGATGCCCTCATGGCCATTTATAAGCTCTTCTGGGACGACTTCTGCAGCTGGTATCTCGAGCTGGTGAAGCCCGCCTTCGGAGGCGCCGTGGACGGCCAGACCTACGAGGCCACCGTGAGCTTCTTCGACAAGCTCATCAAGCTCATTCATCCTGTCATGCCCTTCATCACGGAGGAACTCTGGCAGGCGATGGAAGAGCGCAATCCGGGCGAGACCATCATGTTCCAGCGCACTCCCGTGGCTGGGCCGTTCAGCACCGAATTCCTCGGCAAGTTCGCCCTTCTGCAGGATGCTATTGTGAACGTCCGTGCCATC
>JAGCUK010000045.1 GCA_017962925.1 Bacteroidales bacterium | reverse complement strand
GTTTCGTCCTGTCTGTATTACTTTGGCGGCATTTGGGCAGAAAAAATATCCAAAGTCGTTATGCCACGCAAACCAGGTCATCACAAGGTTATTCTCGAGCGCTTTCTGGACCTGGTTGTGGAATACCACGACCGCGAGCGCGGAATGGCTTTTTACGCCAGCAAACTCTGTATCACCCCCAAATATCTCTCCTCCATTATCAGAAGTGTCAGCGGCAGATCCGGCCCGGAATGGATAGATTCCTACGTGCTCCTCGAAGCCAAGAACATGCTCAAATACACGGATATGCCTATCAAGCAGATAGTTGCCGCTCTGCACTTCGACAACCCGTCCACCTTCTTCAAGTTTTTTAGGGCACATACCGGTATGACGCCGAGCGAATTTAGAGGATAATTCTTATCTTTGCGCCCTATGTCGACATTGAGCAAAGATTTATTGTTGGAGAAGTTGCGCGGGGGCGAACCCCTGCTGCGGCGCGAGCAGTTGAAACTCGCATGGTTGCTGGGCCTGCCGGCTATGCTGGCGCAGCTTGGCACCATCATAATGGAGTATATAGATGCCGGCATGGTGGGGCGCCTGGGTTCCGCACAGGCCGCCAGCATAGGCCTGGTTGCCACCAGTACCTGGATTTTCGCAGGATTCTGCTTTGCCAACGCCTCCGGCTTCTCCGTGCAGGTTTCCCAGCTCATAGGCTCCCGCAACTACGCCAAGGCCCGCGAGGTGATGCGCAAAGGTTTCTCCAGTGTGCTGATATTCAGCTTGATCCTGGCCGCCATCGGCCTTGCCATCAGCCCCTTCCTCCCCCATTGGCTTGGAGGGGAGGATGCCATCTGTGCGGATGCCAGCGCGTATTTTGCCATCTTCTGCGCCTTCCTTCCGGTGATGCAGATAGCCGTCACTGCCTGTGCCATGCTGCAAGCCAGCGGCAACATGAAAATTCCGAGCATAGTGGAAGTCTCCTCCTGCGTGCTGGATGTGCTGCTGAACTACCTTTTCATATATGTGCTGGGCATGGGAGTCAAGGGCGCTGCGATAGGCACCGGACTGGCTACGCTGATAACACACGCCTTCGCTATCTGGTATCTCTTCACCAAGAGTCCGGAACTGAATATCTTTCAGGACAGCAGCTCCTGGATTCCGGACAAAGCGCATCTTAAAGCCGCTTTCGGCATTTCCGGCCCGATGTGGCTGCAGAACTTGATTACCCGCGGCGCCTATGTGATGAGCACGGTGATAGTCGCTCCCCTGGGCACCATCGCAATCGCAGCCAACTCCTTCGCCATCACCGCAGAAAGTTTCTGCTATATGCCCGGCTATGGCCTGAGCGATGCGGCCACTTCCCTGGTGGGGCAGAGCATAGGAGCCAGGCGCAAAGATCTGGCCCGCCAGTTCGCCTATATCACCACCGGCCTGGCCGCCTTCATGATGACGGTTGCCGGCATACTGATGTTCATATTTGCTCCGCAGATGATGGGAGTTCTCACCCACGATCCCGAAGTTATCGCACTGGGAGTCAAGGTGTTGCGCATCGAGGCTTTCGCCGAGACTTTATATGCCGTCTCCATCATAGGCTACGGCTCCTGCGTGGGCGCAGGCGACACCATGGTGCCCATGCTCCTCAACTTCGGAAGCATGTGGATTGTCCGTATCGGCCTGGCCTTCATCCTAACTCCCAAGTTCGGTCTTGCCGGATACTGGATTGCGATGTGCATCGAGCTAAATGTGCGCGGAATCATCTTCTTCCTGCGCATCAAAGGCAAGCGATGGATGAAAAAAGATTTGGCTTATGATGTTTGATTTCACCACCGAAGGCGCCCCCAGAGGCACCAATTCCGTAAAATGGGATTCCTGCGCCTCGGACGTCATCCCCATGTGGGTGGCAGAGATGGATTTCCCCGCAGCTCCATGCATAGTCAAGGCCGTGCAGGAAAGGGTTGCAAAGGCTGTTTTCGGGTATACACTGGTGCCGGACAGTTACTATGAGTCCGTCATCCGCTGGTTCGGCGGCAGGCACGGATGGAGCATCACCCGCGAACAGATTATCCCCGTGCAGGGCATCGTGCCGGCGACATCCATCGCCGTAAAGGCTCTCACGAACCCCGGCGACAAGGTGGTGCTGCTGGTGCCGGCATACAACTGCTTCTTCCATAACATCACCAATCAGGGCTGCGAGACCAGCGAGAGCAGGCTCGTGTGGAATCCCCAATCGCGCCGCTACGAGATAGATTTCGATGATATCGAGCGCCGCTGCGCGGATCCTGCCGCCAAGGCATTCCTGCTATGCAACCCCCATAATCCCTGCGGGCGCCTCTGGAGCCGCGAGGAACTGGTCCGTCTGGGAGAGATCTGCCTGAAGTACGGACTGGCTGTTATCAGCGACGAGATTCACTGCGAGATCACCGCTCCGGGCACCTCCTACGTGCCTTTTGCTTCAATCTCGGAAGAGTTTGCACAGAACAGTGTTTCTTTCGTCTCCCCTACCAAGAACTTCAATATCGCCGGCATCCAGATAGCCAATATCATTTCGGCAAATGCCGATTTCCGCGCACGGATGGACCGCGTTATCAATATCTGGGAGCACTGCGACGTGAACCAACTCGGCATAGTGGCCCTTGAGGCCGCTTATTCCGATGAGGGCGCAGCATGGCTGGAGCAGATGAACGCCGTGGTTCACAACAACTACCGGCTGCTGCGCGAGCTTTTCGACAGCCGATTCCCTTCCGTACGTGTTCCTGAACTCGAAGCCACCTATCTGCTGTGGTTGGATTTCAACCGCGCCGATGCCGGGAAAGAGGTTTCTGAACGTCTGTTGCGACATGGAGTCCGGGTCAGCGACGGAGCGATCTACGGTGGCCCCAGCGGCATCCGCCTCAACCTTGCCTGCCCCGAAGCTACAATGAAAGAAGGCCTCCGGCGAATCGCCGAAGGCCTCTCCACTATCGTTGGCTAGAGTTTCTTCCGGGGTACTTTAGGGGCAGCGCCCCTAAAAAACCGGTTTGGTGAAGTATACGTCAAAACGTATACTTCACCAAACCCTGCACGCGGTGGTTGGTCACCCAGTGCAGTCCCTTCTCGTACAAACCGTTAGCCAGGTTGATGCCCTGGGCCTTGTCGCCATACTGCACGGTGGTCATCTCATACTCGAGGCCGAATGCGACCTTGCCGAGGTTGTAGATGAGGGTAGGCGTCACACGTGCCATCTGGTTCATATTGTCGTAGCTGTTGCCGCTGAACCAGAATCCCTCGGGCTTGCCTGCAGCGTTTGCAGCAAGAGCCTCCTTGGTGCCGAAATTCTTCACATAACCAGCAAAGAGGATGGCCTGGACCTTCTTACCGTAGCAGAGGCTCACCCAACTTGAAGAGTTGCGGGTAGGAGTATACTGCATATTGCCATCGTCCAGAACTTTCTTCACGCCGTAACCGCCGTTCAGGTTAAGATGGTCGCCTGCCTCGGCGAACACGGTCTTGAACTTGATGCTGAACAGATTCTTCGCATACTGAGTGTAGAAGAAAGGAGTGAAGGTGGTGATGCGGTCGGTACGATAACCCAGGGCATCATAGTACACAGGCTTGATGCTGAGCATATTGATACCCGCACGCACGATCAGCCCACCGGACTTATAGTTGGCACCCAGGTAAATCTCAGGGGTGTTGCCATACTTGATATAACTCGCGCTCTTTCCCTCAGGGCCGTTGGAGCAGTACTGCATCTGCCACAGGGCGGCACCGGTGAAGGAAATCTCATCCGTAAGTTTATAATCCGCCTGTGCAAGAGGAGTACGGCTGAAGGGGCCGAAAGGAGCACCGGTATTCAGTGAGAACACGTCGGGCATATCGGCAGCCATAGGATGCCAACTCTGCCCGGCCTTGAAGGTCCAATCCTTCTTTGCCAAGGTAACGAATGCCTGGCGCAGACGGAAATTGGCGGTGCCGGTCACCTTGTCGTTGCCGAGTCCATTGTAGAAGTCTCCTTCTACGCGGGCTCCAACCTTCCAACCCTGCACCTCATAACCCTTGACCTCAACCCAGAGGCGGGAAGTAAGAGAGGCGAAGCGGAAATTAGGATATCCGTAGATGTCGTCCCCATTGGCAGCAAGCTGCTCATCGTAAGGGACATAGGTGAAGAAGTCCTCGGTCAGGCCGATCATCTTGCGGGAGTCGAAAGCATAGAAATTGCGGATGAATCCGTGGATCTCTACGCTGGGCTTGCTCTCCTGTGCAAATGCAGAAAGGGAAAGGACCGCGAACGCTATTGCAACAAATATCTTTTTCATATTCAAACGATTATGCGAAAGGGAATATCTTGGTAAGCCATAAGAACCCGAAGACGAAACCGACGATACCGATGATGAGGCCCACCTTTGCCATATCTTTGGTTTCCACCAGCCCGGTGGAAGCAGCAATGGCATTCGGAGGAGTCGAGATCGGGAAGAGCATTGCTATGGAGGCGCAAGCCGCGATGAACACGATCATTGCCTGCTTTCCACCCAGAGCGATAAACTCGGCATTGTTGGCTGCGGCAGGATCTGCCATACCCTCGGCAACGACGATCAGGATAGGAATCAGCAGCGCCGCAGTGGCGGAGTTGGAGATGAAGTTGCTGAGGAAGTAGCATACCAGACCGGCAATAACCAGCACCAGCACGACGCTCATGCTGCCGAAAGGAATAGCCTGGATGAGAACTTTAGCGAGCCCGGTACCCTGCAGGCAGGTGCCCAGGGCGAATCCTCCGGCAACGAGCCAGAGCACGCTCCAGTTGATTTCCTTGATATCATCCTTTGTGAATATGCCGCAGGCTGTAAGAACGCCCAGAGGAATCAAAGCAACTATATTCGAGTTGATCTTGGTGATGCTTTCGGTCATCCACAGGAGAATGGTGCCAATGAAGGTAATCCATACGACAGTCGTCTTCCAGGTATGAGGTTTCTTGTTCTCGGGGATCTCCAGGACCAGTTTCTTTGCCTTGAAGGGGAAGAAGAACTGAAGGAGCAACCAGGCAAGGAGAATCATGATGGCCACATAGGGAATCATGTGAACCATCCACTCCATGAAGGGAACCTCTACGCCGGACTCTGCAAGAAACTTGACAGCAGTAGCATTGGGAGGGGTGCCGATGGGGGTGCCGATGCCGCCGATGTTGGCTGCCACAGGGATAGACAGAGCCAGGCCGATCTTTCCTTTATCGTCTGCGGGAAGAGTGCCGAGCACGGGAGCCAGGAATGCCAGCATCATGGCGGCGGTGGCGGTGTTGCTCATAAACATAGAGAAGACGGAAATCACCACCAGGAAGCCCAGCAGGACCCATTTGGGTTTGGTGCCGAAGAGGCCGAGGAGGGCGCGGCCCATAGTGACGTCGAGTCCATATTTCTCTGCCATTATGGCAAGCACGAAGCCGCCTAGGAAGAGCATGACCACAGGGTCTGCAAACGAAGCCATGATGCTTTTGAAGCCGACCAACTGGCCGAATTCAGGCTTGCAAAGGAAGCCAAGTCCTTTGTCGGAAACTGTGAGCAGGGCGATGACGATAACCAGCAGGGACGTGGTCCAGTTGGGGATAATCTCGAAGATCCACATCAGGGCGGCGAACACGAAGAGTGCAATCACGCGCTGCTGGGTACCAGTGAGAGCGTCGATGCCGAAGAAAGACACGGGCACGGCCCACAGGAATATTGTGATGGCGAGCACCAGAGGCAGCCATACACAGTACTTCGTATTGAACTT
>JAGCUK010000044.1 GCA_017962925.1 Bacteroidales bacterium | reverse complement strand
CAGCCTTGAAGAAGTCGATGTCTTCGGTGCGGGGGGTCTTGCTGAAGAGCCCGGAATAGCCACCATGAAGGCCGATTACGCGATAACCATTGGAAAGGAATGTTTTTGCTACAGAGCAAACGACGGTGTTCATGCCCGGGGCCGGGCCGCCGCCACAGAGGATGATTATTGAATCTTTCATAACAAAAAGTGAAGTTTCTTATATCTTGCAAATTTAAGAAAAAATGTATCTTTGCCAAAGTATGAAAAACATATTTCTCACATTGACCCTTGCCATATTTATGGCAGTCCCCGTAAATGCCCAGGTTTTCGAGGCAGTTTTCCAGCAGAATCCATCCAGTGCAACCCCCGGCTCCAGGCAGGGCGGAGTAGCCATGGATGACTGCATTTTCCAGTTCATGGACGGCGCCCCTGCAATCGACGTCTTTTCCATTAAGAAAGGGGAGCATCTGCAGCGCATCCCTCTGGAAGGCCGCAAAACCTGGCACTGCAACAACGCTTGCGTGTCCGACACCTATCTCCAGAAGGGGGACAAATACCCTCTGATCTACGTGAGTCAGGAGAATCGGGCCGAGCACTGCATCTGCGTATTCAGGATTACCGGGAAGAAGGGTTCGCTGAAGGCGGAACTGGTGCAGAAGATCAATCTGCCGGAACCTGCAGTGATGGGAGTATGGTATCCCAACCTGGTGCTGGATAGCGACAAGGGGGAGCTTTATATCACCGGATACAGCCGCGAGAGTTGGAAGGATGTGCGAGGCGGGAACGGCCTGCAGCTGCTTAAATTCAAGCTTCCTGCGGTTTCCTATGGGGAAGTTTCGCTCAGCGCGGATGAGATCCTTAGCCGCCGTAATTATTCCTTCCGGCTTGCCACCCAGGGCGCTGTGATTAAGGACGGGAAGATGTATCAGGTGTACGGTATGGCGGGGGATTCCGCTTTTGTCTGCTACGACCTCGAAAGTGGAGTAGAGCAGTGGGCGAAGGACCTCAGCGCCGCCGGCATACCCAACGAGCCTGAATCCCTCTTTTTCAGCGGGAAAACGCTATACTGCGTAGATGTGAAGGGATTTGTCTACAAGTGCAAGGAGCTATAGTTCCAGGCGCTCACGCTGACATCCACTTTTGAAGGCAGCCAGGCGAGTTCCTTCTTCGCCCTCAAGTCCTCGGGGAGATTAATTTTCATCTCGGCGGGGGAATCAGAGAAATTGCATACCACGAGCTCCGCTTCTGCCTTGCGTTTGCGGGGCATGCGCTTGTAGCGGAGGAAGGCGAAATGCTTCTCGGGATCGAAGCCCAGGACCACTGAATTACACCAGCACAAATCATAGTTGAAGCCCTCCGAAAACACTGGATCCGAGAGCTTTGAAAGCAACTCACGATACTTCGAGAGCAACTTTAGGCACTCCTGTGTAAGTCCTTTTCCTGTACGCACATATCTCCACAGCATTTTCAGTGCTTCAGGTTCTGTCCAATTGAAAATCGAGGTCCTTCCTTCGGCTCCTTCCGGGGCGGCTTCTCCCACTTCCTGACCGGCATAAATCATATAGGATGCACCGTTGAAAAGAGCACCTGCTGCAAGGGCGGGGAAGGCCTTTTCCGCATCCCTTGCGAACCATGGAGAGGCGAAGCGCTGCTCATCGTGGTTTTCCAGGAAATTCAGCATGTTAGGCTGCAGTTCCTGAAGCGACTGCCAGTTGCGGGTAATATTGCGCACAGAAGCCCCGTTGCAGATAATCGCCCGCATATAATCATAGAGGCCGGACTTGTCGTAGAGCAGATCGAAACCAAGTTCCTTTATATATCGCCTGTAGTTGCCTTTGTCGTATACTTCGCCGATGAAAAGCATCTTCTGATACTGCTTCCGAACCTCTTTGATGAGCCATTTAAGGAACTCCGGTGGCACCAGTTCCACCATGTCGCAGCGGAAGCCATCCACCCCTTTCCCGGCCCAGAAAAGCACTATCTCCAGCATCTTCCGCCAGGCTTCGCGCGTGGAATAATCCACCTTTCGGGTGTCTGTCCAGTCATAATCGCAATAGCCGCACTTGGGCACATCGTTGCAGTCCGGGCTCACATGGTTGGGAATATAGTCGATAATCACCTTCAGGCCCGCCTGATGCGTGCGGCGCACCAGCCTGCAGAACTCATCCATACGCTTCTCCGGAACATCTGCAAGATAGGGATTCACATCATGGTAATCCTCTATGGAGTAGGGGGAGCCGGGATCGCCCTTCACATAGGGCCGGCCGCTGGCGTGCCGGATCACTCCGGTATACCATACCACGCTGACATTCAGCGATTTAAGATAGCCGAACGCCTTGGCATCCCAGTCCGAGAACTTGCCCTTTCCCCAGATGCGGGGGAGCACCTGATAAATCACTTCCATCCGCCGTGACCTTTGAATTCAGATACAGTGATGGCGGCTGCGACGGATACGTTCAGAGACTCAGCTCCGCCCCCGAATGTGGGAATGGTAAGGCGCCTGCTGCACTCGGAAGCGACGGCATTGCTTATGCCGTTGGATTCATTCCCGAGCACTATCAAGCCCTCGGCAGGAAGGGAAGCCTCGTAGATATTATCCCCATTGAGGAAGGTACCGAAGACCTCCAGACCGGCGGCACGGAACTCCTTGCACTTTGCCGCTATATCGCAATAAATCAGCTTCTTACGGAAGATTGCACCCATCGATGCCTGCACCACCTTGGGGTTGAAGACCTCCACACTGTCGGGAGATGCAAACACGCAATCCAACCCGAACCAGTCCGCCAGGCGAAGTATGGTGCCCATATTCCCAGGGTCCCTTACGGAATCCAGCGCCAGGCAGAGCCCGGATGCGCTGTGAGACGCCGGAGCAGGCTTGCGCACCACCGCCAGAACGGGGGAGGGTGTATTGCAGGAGCTGATGCGCTCCATCACCTTTTCACCAACATCTTCCCGGCGCACTATCATTACGGTTTCCAGGCCGGAATCGGCCAGTTCGGCGACCATCTTTTCGCCTTCTACCGTAAATAGACCCAGCTCGTCGCGGAATTTCTTTTCGCAAAGCGAGCGTATCATGCGCATTTCATTATTGCTGAGTGTATCCATCATTGCAAAAATACATTCAAGGATAGACAAAAGCAAATAATTGTTATCTTTGTGAGATATGAAACGCGTCCTCCTGCTTGCCTCACTTTGTGCACTGCTCCTTTCCTGCAGCACCACCCGGGTGCTGAAAGAAGGGCAGTACAAGCTGGAAGACAATGTCATCACGGTCACCGACGACGATCAGTTCAACACCAACGAAATACGCAATTACATACGTCAGAACGATATCGGAGGGGGAGTCCTGAACTTCAACCCATTCGTATATGTGTACAACTGGTCCAAAAGGGACGGGCTTTTCCACAAACTGGGCACCGCTCCGATAATCTATGACGAAGGTGCCGTTGGAACCTCCCTGAACAACATCGGCAATCACCTGCGCTATCTCGGCTATTATTCGGCCAAGGTGGATACGGCTACCGTGCGTTACAATAAGAAGATCACCGTCCATTACATTGTCTCCTTGGGCGAACGCTACACTATCGATGAAATTGCGTTCGAAGTGCCTCAGTATGAGCCATTTGCAAGTGATTTCAATGCCGATACCTCAGTGGTCGCGTCGCTTCTGCGGGGCAACTTCCTCTCCGAGCAGCTGCTGGAAGGGGAAACCGTCCGCTCATCCACCCGGCTCAGGAACATCGGCTATTACTCCCTCAATAAGAACAATTACTCCTTCGAGGCGGATACCCTCGGCGGCCATACAGTGCTGAAGTACCGCGTGAAGGAGTTCGAACGCGGGCAGAACGAAAACAATTCTCTCCCGCTCAATAAATTCACCATAGGCAAAGTCTCTATCAGCCTGCCTCAGGATCTCAGTTTCCGGAAGTCGGTGCTGCAGGGGCTGAACACCGTCAAACCGGGAGATGTCTACAGCGAAAGCACCGTTGCAACCACCTACAGCCGCCTTTCTGCCTTGAAGGTTTTTAGCGGCGTAGCAGTGGAAATGATCCAGGCGGATGCCAACACGGTGGACTGCAACATCAACCTTTCCCGCTCTCCTGTGCAGGGTTTCAAAATCAATCTGGAGGGTTCCAGCAACTCCTCCGGTCTGATGGGTATATCCCCCCAGATCAGTTTCTTCCACAAGAACATTTTTCATGGGGGAGAGTGGTTGAACCTGGGCTTCAACGGGGATTTCCAGTTCAAGCTGGATGATGACACCAAAGCCACCGAGTACGGTATCAACGCCGGTATCAGCTTCCCCCGGTTCCTGGGGCTGCCCTACAAGTATTTCCGCCGTTCATCCGTTCCCAGAACGGAACTGAACCTGGCATTCAACCATCAGAACAGGCCTGAATATACCCGCAACCTGGTGTCTGTGAACTATGGTTATTCCGGCATCACCAAGCACAACGTAAGCTATCAGCTGTACCCCCTGAGAGTGAACTTCGTGAAACTGTTCGGCCTGGACGCGGCCTTCAGTAAAACCCTTGCCAGCAACCCCTACATGCGTTATTCCTATCAGGATCACTTGGACGCAGGTTTGGGGATGATGCTGTATTATAACTCCAGCACCGAGATCGTACCCAAGGGGAATTATCATTTCCACCGCTTCAGCATGGATGTCTCAGGTAATGTGCTGGGGCTGTTCAAGAAGTTCATGACAGTCAATGCCGATGGCTCATACTGTATCGGCGGTTCACCGTATGCGCAGTATATCAGAGGAGAGTATTCATTCGGGCACACCTGGCGCTTCGGCCGCAAGGACATGCAGGCTATATCTACCAGAATTCTTGCTGGAGCAGGTTATGCCTATGGAAACTCCTCTGCACTGCCCTTCGAAAAGCAGTTCTACGCAGGTGGCGCCAGCAGCATGCGAGGATGGCAGGCAAGGGCCCTCGGTCCGGGTTATTCTCCTCAGGACGACGCCTTCATAATCCCCAGCCAGACCGGTGACCTGAAACTGGAAATGAACCTCGAATACAGGTTCAAGATGTTCTGGAAGCTGGAAGGCGCCGTGTTCGCCGACTTCGGTAACGTGTGGAATCTGCAGTACCAGAACACGCCTGAAGGCCTCCTGGGTGCTTTCAAAATGGATGATTTCATCAACAGCATTGCTGCCGACTGGGGCCCGGGACTCCGCGTGAATCTGGAATTCATCCTGCTGCGAGTCGATTTCGGTATGCAGGTGCTGGAGCCTTCCAGAGGCAAGGGACAGCACTTTGTCTCGCCCCGTGAGTGGCTCAAGGGCTCGAACAACGCATTCCACTTCGGAATCGGTTATCCGTTCTGATTATTTAGTGTAGTATTTAGGCCAGCAGGCCTGGAGGTATGCCTTCAGGGCATCTTCGTGCTTGTTGGGGGCGGGATGATAGAACACCCGGCCTTCCAGCCCGGCAGGCATGAATTCCTGATCCACGAAGTGCCCGGGATAATCATGGGCATACTTGTAGCCATCGGAATAGCCCAGATCCGCCATAAGCTTCGTAGGAGCGTTGCGAAGGTGCAGAGGCACCGCACGTGTCCTATCTTCTTTAACGACGCCCAAGGCCTCTTCCAGCGCCAAATAAGAGGCATTACTCTTGGGAGATGAAGCCAGATAGACGGTGCACTCGGCAAGCGGGATGCGCCCTTCCGGCAGACCTATCTGATTCACCACCTGGAACGTAGCGTTCGCCAGCAGCAAGGCGTTGGGGTTAGCCAGCCCCACATCCTCCGAAGCGCTCAGGCAGAGGCGGCGGGCGATGAATAGGGGATCTTCGCCACCGTCCAGCATACGCGCAAGATAGTAGATGGCTGCATTCGGATCGGAACCGCGAATGCTCTTGATGAAGGCGGAGATAATGTCGTAGTGCATCTCTCCATCCTTATCATATATGGCCACGCTGTCGTTCAGGCACTCGGTGACCTTCTTATTGTCGATAATTATCTTCT
Organism: Bacteroidales bacterium; assembly: GCA_017962925.1. Classification (GTDB taxonomy): domain Bacteria; phylum Bacteroidota; class Bacteroidia; order Bacteroidales; family UBA932; genus Cryptobacteroides. Next base: position 8,589 of record JAGCUK010000044.1, on the reverse strand, counting down.
TAGCACCGGACTGGGAATCCACCACCAACTCGAGGATATTCAGCAGTTTGCGCCCGTCGCCTCCGGACTGGCGGAAGAGGGCATCCGTCTCCTTGACCTCTATCTTGCGCTCCTTGAGCACTTCGTCCTGCTTCAGGGCACGGTTCAGGAGCTGCTGCAAGTCGCTCACTTCCAAGCTCTTGAGCACATATACCTGGCAACGGGAAAGGAGGGGAGTGATGACCTCGAAGGAAGGGTTCTCGGTGGTGGCGCCTATCAGCACCACGATACCGGCCTCTACCGCCCCCAGAAGAGCATCCTGCTGGGCCTTGTTGAAGCGGTGAATCTCGTCGATGAAGAGCACCGGGGCCGCCGACTGAGAGAAGATTCCACCGGCCTTGGCGGCATCTATCACATCCCTTACATCCTTAACCCCTGCGCTTATGGCACTCAGGGTGAAGAACTCACGCTTGCAGCTGTCCGCAATGATTCGCGCCAGGGTAGTCTTTCCTACTCCGGGAGGGCCCCAGAGTATGAAAGAGCTGAGGTTTCCGCTCTCTATCATGTTGCGGAGGATGCACCCCTGGCCAACGAGGTGCTGCTGCCCTACATAATCTTCCAGAGTATGCGGGCGAAGGCGTTCGGGAAGGGGAGGGAGTAATCCGTTCATCAGTCGATCTCTTTTTTATAACAACGGCGGCGCTTGTGCTGCACCCGTTCGAATGCTTCGAAATGATTGCGTATGCTATGGTTATCTTCAAGTTCGGCGTTGCTTTCCGCCCACTTGACACCAAGTTTCTTGTATTTCTCCACCATGTCGCATACCACCAAGGCGGTGACGCCGGTCTTGCGGACATCGCTCCTCGCACCCATCAGAAGCAACTCTGCGCCCTCGCTGTGCTTGATGAAGAGGGCTTTCAGCAGATGCCACCAGCCAAAGGGGAAGATGCGCCCGCGGGACTTGATGAGAGCGTCTGCAAGCGAAGGCATGGTGATGCCGAAGGCCACTATCTCTCCCTGCTCATTCTCGACCGAGGTGATGTAACGGAGATCCAGTATCTTGAGGTAGAAACCGATATACTTGTCCGCCAGATTCTCGGGCAGCATGGTATACTCGTAAAGCTCTTTGTATGTGTCGGTTATGACGGCAAAGAGTTTCTGTGCATAGTTCTCCTTCCGGATGATCTTGCGAGTGACGGGACGCACCTTGAAATTGTATTTCTGCGCCACTATCGCAGCCACGCGGGAGAACTTCTCAGGCATTTCCTCCGGCATGAATATGCGGTATTCAAGCCAGTCCGCATCCTTCTTGAAACCAAGAGCCTCGATATGCTCCGGATAGTAAGGATGATTATATATGAGAGGCATGGTACTCTGCTGGTCGAAACCCTCTATCAGCATGCCCTCAGGGTCGAAATCGGTATAACCCAACGGACCCACTATATGAGTCATGCCGTGGGCCTTGCCAAACTCTTCGACCCTCTTGATGAGAGCGGCGGAAACCTCTTTGTCGTCGATGGTGTCGAACCAGCCGAAACGCACCTCATCATGTTTCCAATGCTCATTGGCCCAGCGGTTTATGATAGCCGCCACACGCCCCACAGGTTCACCGTCCTTATATGCCATATAAAGCTCCTGATCGCAGAAATCCGAGGCAGGATTTTTGGCAGGATTCAAGGTGTCCATCTCGTCGAACACGAGGTTGGGGACATAGTATGGATTATGCCGATATAGTTTCTCGGGGAAAAGCACGAACTGCTTCAGTTGCTTGCGCACGGAAGGATCTATGACTCTAATCTCAATGCTCATTCTTGGTTTGGTTTTATGGTACAGCTGAGATGCGAATTTAGAGTATTTTGAGCTAAAAACCAATAATAATTGTTAACTTCGTGAACTAAACCGAACCTGAATGAAAGCCCGAAAGTTGATAACGCTTGCCCTGGCATGCCTTGCCGTGCACCTGAGTGCATTCGCAGGGGGAGTGGAGGACGGCACGGTTTCCGCCGGGCTTTACAATTCTCCCAAAGGTTTCGGGATGAGCCTGGATTACTACGCCAATTCGGAGATCCTGAATTCCTATACCGTTTACGCAGACATCTACGGCATGATGTCCGGCAAGTACAAGGGCGCCGGCGTCAAATTCGTTTATCTGCACTATAACAGGCTCACCTGGTTCGAAACGGATAATGCCAGATTCGATGTGTTTCTCGGGCCAGGCGGCAGCACCGGCTACGTGCGGGACTACAACCACGACCGTTTCGGATTCATGCTGACGGCAGATGTCTCTTTCGCCATCCGGGCATGTTTCAAACGCAATTTCGATATAGAACTTGCCAATGTCGCAGAGCTCGGCTTCCTGGTAGGGGAAGAGGGCGGGCATACCCAGCTTCGCATCTACAACAACGGCCTGACACAGGCCCTGATTCCATCCCTTAAATTGATGTTCCGATTCTGATGAAACGCGCGCTCATACTCCTATCAGCCTTGTTGCTGTGCCTCTCCGCAAATGCCGGAGGGAGGGAGTTCCTGCGTCGTCTGCATCCTGGAATCGAATGGGGATACACTCTTACCGCCACCACCCATCGGCACTTCAATTATCTGGATCCTTCCATAGGCTTCCGCATCAATGAAGAAGGATGGATGGGCCCTGCCAAATCCAATGCCTTCATCCACGGATCCCTCTCCTTCGACGCCACCAACAAACTGAGCATCAGCCTTTTATCCGGGTATGAGGGGATTGCGGACGGCTGCCGCACAGTGCCCGTAATCTGCCGCGCGAACTATTATCTTTCCGGGATGGATTCGGATGGATTCTACCTATTCACCGACCTTGGCGTCAATCTCCGCCGGCCGAACACCATGGGCAATCACTGCCAGATCGGCTCCGGCTATTCTCTCTATCTTGCTCCACATACTTCCGTCGCCATGTTTATGGGTGCAAGGGTCATTTATGACCGTCCCGACATCTGGGACCCGATCGAGGAAGAGTATATACCAAAACACAATATCAAGCGTAACGACGCCTGGTATTGTGCTCTGAATATAGGTATAACCCTGAAGTTCTAGAACAGGGAATCCACCTTAGCTATTATCTCATCTGCAGGGAGTTCCGGGCTGAGCACCAGGGACGGCTCGAGAAGCTGATATCCCTTACCCATGGCTGCCAGGGAACCGCCACCGGTGATATTCAGCATTATCACGTCATCCTTCCCGACATGACCGTCACGAACGGCCTGGGCAAGGGCGTGAACCGCGCATGCAGGGGCAGGGAAGATGTCGTATCCTTCCAGATTGCGGAACTGCATGATCCAGTAGATGATATCGTCGTTGCTGGCAAGGAAAGCGTCTCCGCGCGAATCCTTCATAGCATCGAAGAGGCCGCCGGCAAGCCCGTACGGGGGTTTGCGGTTGCTCAGCACCTTTGCGAGGATGCATTCTGCCTGATGGCGTCCGGTCTCGGCTTCCAGGGGCACAAGATCCCTTCCACCAGCCTTCCAGGAGTCATAGAGGAGGGTGAAGGGCTTGTTCTGGGCGACGAAAATCTTCATCTTGGTGCGGCCATAACTGCCGTCTTCGATTAGGCGGAGATTGTTCTCCCATGCGGCAATTGCGCCAGTGCCGGAGCCGACCGCCTGGAAATATGCGTCAGGAATGCGTCCTATCGCCTCTACGGCCGAAAGAAGGGTTGTACCCATTCCATCCCTTCTGGCGACGTTCTTGGCGCCTCCTTCGGCGAAATAGCGGGAATCCTGGCAGAGTTTGTCGCCCAGGGCAATGGCATCGTAATAGTCGCTGCCGGCAGGGGAGGCAATCAACTTGACGCAGGAATTCAGTTTCTTGCGGAACCAGAGGTCGTGCCTGTTGTCGTAGGGCACACAAATCACTATGGGAATGTCGTTGTCGGAGCAAACCTGTGCGAAGGCGCGTGCAGTATTGCCGGCGGACTGCACGACGAGGGTGCGATTCTCTTTCTTATCCAGCCTTGCGCATACGCTGAAGGCCTCCGTCTCCTTGAAGGAGCAGGTCTGGAACTTGGCGCCAATCTTGGGATTGTAGCCGGAGAAGGTGATATAGAGGTTATCCAGCCCCAGGAACTTGCCCAGGCCCTTGCTATGATAAGTTACAGGGGCGCAGGAATGCTTCAGGGTGCGCTTGATAGGCATCCACTCGGCATAGCGGTAAAGACCGTTCAGATCGTCCCGGGGAGTGAATTTCTTATTCTCATAAACTGCACGGACCAGAGAAGGGGATGTTGCCTCAGGATCTGCCAGAGTCCATCCGCGGTCCTCGAAAATGCGGCCGGTGCCGACATTCATCAGTTTGTACTTGGTTCCTTGGAATTTCATTTCGGTTCAGGTTTATAACGTAATGAAAAGCTTTGTCATATATGCTACGAAAAGCAACAGCATCAGGCTGGCGTCGAAACGGTCCAGAATGTTCTTCTTGCCGGTATAGACGCTGGTCCAGACCAGGATTATGCTGAGCAGCAGAGCGCTGTAGTCGTAAATGTCGATGCGGGCGAAACTGGTAGGGGAGATGGTAGCCGAAACGCCCAGAATCAGCAGCAGATTGAACACGTTGGAGCCGAGGATATTACCCAGCGCCAGTTGACTGCGTTTCTTCACGAGGGCCACTATGGAGGTGATGAATTCCGGCAGGGAAGTGCCCATGGCAAGCACCGTGATGGCTATGAACTTGTCGCTCACTCCCAGCATGCGGGCGATGGTTTCCGCGGAATGCACGAACAGGCGCCCGCCGAGTATCAGGCATGCCAGGCCGCCGACTATCATCACCCAGGAAAGGAAGGGAGAGACCACCTTAGTCTCGGCTTCAGTCTCAGGCTCCACCGCATCCGTGCGGAAGCAATAGAAGATATAGAGAGCGAAGAGCACCAGAAGGATGATGCCATCCACCCTGCTCAGGCCGCCGTACTTGCCCATGAAGGCTACCAGGAAGGTCACCAGTATGGTCAGAGGGATATCCCTGAACCAGTTCTGCCGGGAGATGGCCACCGGCGCTATCATTGCCGAGAAGGCCAGTATCAGGCTCGTATTGAAGATGTTGGAGCCGATGACGTTGCCCACGGCTATCTCAGAGTTATGGGAGATGGCTCCCATCACGCTCACCACAAGTTCCGGCAGGGAAGTGCCGAAGCCAACTATCGCCAGGCCTATCACGAATTCACTGATCCCAGTCTTCCTGGCCACTGAAGAAGCACCGTCCACCAGATAATTGGCCCCGCCGATAACCAGCAGCAGGCCTCCCAACAGTATTAGAATCTGCAAAAACATCGTGTAAAGTTACTTCTTTAATTGCAATTTACAAACATTCTCCACGTGTTGAGTATGCGGGAACATGTCTACGGGCTGCACCGCCACTATTTCGTAGCGTTCCGCCATCATGGCAAGGTCCCTGGCCTGCGACGCAGGATTGCAGCTGACATACACTATACGCTCCGGAGCCGCTTCCATGATAACTTTTACCACATCCGGGTGCATGCCTGCGCGCGGGGGATCCACTATCATCACATCAGGCCTGCCATGCTTCTCTATGAAATCCCGGGTGAGCACGAAGCGCATGTCTCCGGCAAAGAAAGAGCAATTGTCTATCCCGTTCGCCAGGGCGTTGGCTTTTGCATCCTCGATAGCCTCAGGCACGTATTCTATGCCCACAACCTTGGAAGCCTTACGGCTGACGAACTGGGCGATGGTGCCGGTGCCGGTATAGAGGTCATATACCACCTCGCTGCCGGTCAGGCCCGCGAATTCCCTCGCCACCTTATAAAGATTGTATGCCTGCAGGGTATTGGTCTGATAGAAGGATTTAGGGCCTATCTTGAAACGCAGTCCCTCCATCTCTTCGTAGATGGCTTCATCGCCCTTGTAGAGGATGCAGGTCTGGTCCGAGATGCTGTCGTTGAGCTTGGAGTTGATGATGTAGTAGAGCGAACTGATCTGCGGGAATTCTGCCGCCAGGGCATCCAGGAAGGCTTTTCTGCCGGGAAACTCCTGCGCCAGGCACACTATCGCCATAACCGCTCCGGACTCGGTAGTGCGCACGAATACAGAACGGAGGGTGCCGCGGTTCTCCCTGAGGTTATAGAAGGGGATGCCGTGCTCCAGGGCGTACTTCTTCACAAAAAGGCGGATGGCGTTGGAGGGTTCGGGCTGAAGCCAGCATTTCTCCAGGTCCAGGACCTTGTCGAAGAACTTGCCCACATGGAATCCCAGGCCGCAGCGCTGCTCGGGAGTAAGCCCTTCAGGATCCTCCTCAGGGAGTATCCAACGGCGCTCGGATGCCGTGAATTCCAGCTTGTTACGGTAGAACTGGGTGCGTTCCGAAGGGAGAGTGGGGAGTATCTCCGGCACATCCAGATGCCCTATGCGCACCAACTGGTCATATACCTGCTGGCGCTTGGCCTCCAGCTGGAGGGAGTAGGGGAGAGGCTGCCACTTGCATCCTCCGCAAACGCCAAAATGCCTGCAGAAGGGCTCCAGGCGCTCTTTCGAAGGCTGTTTGATGGCGCTGATCACCCCTTCAAGGTAGTTCTTTTTCTTCTTTAGTATGCGGATGTCGACCACATCGCCGGGAACGGCGAAGGGCACGAATATCACCTGCCCGTCCGGGCTGTGGGCGATTGCCTTGCCTTCTGCGGCTACCGCCTCGATGGTGACGTTTTCCAGTAGTAAGTCAATTTTCTTTCTCGACATAGCTCAAATCAAAAACCAAGCACGGCAGCCCTTGTAGAATATGCGGCCGCCTCCTCTGCAGTCAGAACCTTACCCATGCGAGAGCGGGAACCCATATCCAGCGCGTTCCCGGAGGCATCCTTGCTTCCATATTCCTTCCATCCGGAAGTGGCGGTAGGGGCGGTCGGGTTGGGGGAGGGATTAGTATACCAGCCGGTAGGGGAGATCACCGGTGACATCGAGCAATTGATATAGGTGACGTTGTCGTAGTAATCGCTGCTGCCGCCGGACCTGGCAAGGTACATTTTGCCATCTCCGACACCGGATTTTGCCGTGAGTTTGCAGTTCAAGAAAACGAACCCTTTGTCAGATGCATTCTGCACCCTGGCCTGGACAATGTATCCTGCGGCCTCAGAGCGAATCTCACAGTCCTCGAAGAGGCAAGCTTTGGGGTACCCCCAGATAAAGTCGCAATGGCCCGCTATGAGCGAATTATGCACCCATACGATACCTTTGCAAAGGAAGGTGTCCTGCAGGGAATATAGAGCGCAATTCTCGATGGTCATCTTATAGTTGCTATTGAAATAGATGACCTCTGCCTGACCTTTTTCCTGGCCGAAGGTATTATGCATGGTCAGATTCTCGAAAACAAGATTGTCGCAGCTCTCTGCCAGTATCATTCCGCGGCCTCCGGAAGCAGGCACTTTGCTGCCGAGAGCGGGCTTGGAAGTGCTGCTGGCACCACTGCCACCTTCATAGCTTTCGTTATTGGCGTATGCGATCAGCGTGGCATCGCGGGATGCACCTTTGAGGGTGAGGTTATTCTTGTCCCGGATAAATACTGTTTCGTTGTAAGTACCTGACGCAATGTTGATTACAACTGCATTGTCCTTACCGATAGTCTGCGAGTGACTGACCGCACCCTGAACGGTGCAGAAATCAGCGCTGCCATCGGCATTGACACTCAACGAACTGGAAGAGGATGGCTTGGCCTTGGTGCTGAAAGTCCATTCTCCCTTGGCTATACCTTTATGCCCGCTCACAACACCTGCATCAACCGTCACATAATAATCCTTTCCGAAATCCAGAACTCCGCTGTGCAACTTGATCTCAAGGGCCTTATCTTTCACGCGCAGGGGAGTGTAATGTATTATGCGCCAGCGACTTCCGCATTTTACGACATCCATGGTCGTATTCAGGACCGATGCGGTGCTTATCTGCTCTTTGGGTATCATCTGCCCATCATCCCGCACAAAAACCGTGGCTAAATCCTCAAGATTGATTGCATCTACCTGATTATCAGAGGAATCGAATACTCTGATATAGCCAGAAGTGCCCAGAACAGGCTTGGAATCCAGTTTGAGCAGCAGGGGAGAGTCGGTGCAAATGGCACCTGCCACAGGGGGATTTTCGCCTCCGCCACCCGGGTTTCCACCGCCAAAATCCACCGTCAGAGGGGCGCAGAAGGCCGATTTTGCACTTCCTGAAACCGCAAGAACATAAAATAGGAAGGTATGCCCTTGGGACAGGCCGTCGATTATAACATTTGTGTTTTTTGTCGTCCCGTTTTTGATTGTTGTAGAACCTTCATCCAGCTTCCATTCGTAAGAATCAGCATCGCTCACATTATCCCACGTTATAATCACTGAGTGAGATGTCTGGGAACTGATGGAGACACCAGACGGAACTGCAGGAACATCAGACTCGGGATTGTCGTTCCCACCGGAGCCCGAGCATGCTAACAATAGAACGGAAAAAAAGAAAAGATGCAATCGTTTCATAATTACAAATATAATAGGAATTTCTTAAATTTGTAGGTGAAGGGTCGTTATCAGCCCCCATATGCCGTTTTGTTATACAATTTATATTATGTTAAGTTAGAGATATTAATCAATCCCCTATAATATGTTATTACCTATTT
>JAGCUK010000043.1 GCA_017962925.1 Bacteroidales bacterium | reverse complement strand
TTTATTTTTCATATCCCTTCCTGATTATAAGTTAAGAGTGACTCCGAGGCCGAACTCCCTGTTGCGGGGGAAGCGGTTGGTATCCATACCGATGGAGAGTGCACTGTAGTTGGAGAATTCGGGATCGTACCCGCTGTAGGCAGTGAAGGTGAAGGGGTTGGTGACATAGGCATAGATGTTCAGCCCCTTGATGTTCATCTTCTGGAGAGAGGTCTGCTTGAACCTGTAGGCTATCCTCATGTTCTTGATCTTGAAGAAGGATCCGTCTTCGATGTACATCGAGTTGACGTGCCTGTCGTTCTGGAAGCTGTCGGCGAAAGGACGGGGATAATCCACCTGGTCGCCCTGCTTCACCCAGAAATTATCCACCCAGTTGATGGTGGGGGTGGTGGACCAGGCGGCCATGCTGGCCTGATCCTGGTTGTAGCGGGCGAAGTTGTAGATCTTTCCTCCGAAGGAGAAGTACGAAGCCGCAGTCATAGTGACCTGCTTGTAGCGGAAGGTCATGGTGATACCACCGTTGATGAAAGGCTGGGCGTTGCCGAGGATCATACGGTCCTGGTCGTTGATGATACCGTCGCGATGATCGGGATCCTCATCCCAGTTGATGTCGCCGCCGCGGAAAGGCACTCCGCTCGGGAGGGTCTTCTGCTGCACGGGACCGTCGTAACGAATGCCGTCGAGGGTGTAGTGGCTGAAAGTGCCGCCCGAGAACACGGGGGTGAGCTGCTTCCAGTCCTTGGTGAACGCGTTGGACTCATCGTAGGCGAAGACTCCGAGGTACTTGTAGCCATAGAAGTCGCCGAGCGGGCGGCCTTCGGAGATGTACCAGTTGTCGCTGTAGATGTAGTCGGTGTGGTTTGCGAGTTCCACCACTTTGTTGCGGCTGTAGGTGACGTTGGCGTCGAAGTGCAGGTAGTAGTTCTTCTTGTTGAGGAAGGTTCCCTTGAATGCGAGCTCGACACCCTTGTTGTCGATGGAGCCGATGTTCTTCCTGACCGTGTTGAAACCCCACTCCTTGGGGATCTCGTAGTTGGCGAGGAGGTTGTCGGTCACCTTGTCGAAGTAGTCGAGGGTGAACTGGTAGCGGCCCTGGCGGAAACTGAGGTCGGTGCCGACGTTGAACTGGCGGGTGCGCTCCCATCCGAGGTCGTTGACCGCGATGCGGGAAGGCGTCACGCCTGCCACTCCGTCGTAGATGCCGCCGATGGCATAGCTGAGCTGGGAGTCGAAGTCGCCGATGGCCTCGTTACCGGTGACACCGTAGCTGACGCGCAGCTTGGCATCGGTGAGGTTGATCTGCTTCTTCAGGCGGCGCATAAACTTCTCGTCGGATATGCGCCAGGCACCGGACACGGAAGGGAAGATACCCACTTTCTTGTCGGTGGCGAAACGTGAGGATCCGTCCGCACGCATGTTGGCGGAAAGGATGTACTTCGACTTGTAATTATAGGTAAAGCGCGCGAAGGCAGAAGCCATAGTGTGCCTTGTCTCGGTGCTGCCGGTGGCGGTGAGGTCGAAGTTCGCCGCGAAGGCGTTCATCGTCCAGACCGCGTCGGTGGCGGAATCCTTACCCTTGAAGTACTCGACCGCGCTGTCCCAGGACTGGACGGAGAAACCTGCCATCGCAGAGATGGTGTGCACGTCCGCGAAGGTGTTGGTGTAGTTCAGGTAGTTCTCGTTCATGACGTCGAAGGTCATGGTGCTGCGGTGCTGGCCATTGTTGTGCAGGTACTGGTCGCTGAGTGCGGTGGGGCGCATATAGGTGTAGCGTACCAGGCCGAAGTTGGCATTCAGGTTCGACGTCCACTTGAGGTGGTCGTTGAAGGTGATGTCGGCATACTGGAAGATAGATGCCCTGTAGTACTCGTTGAAGTTGGTCTGCAGGTCGGCGGACAGGGGGCTGATTCCCCAGAGGGTACCGATGAGGGTGCCGTCCGGATAGTAAAGGCTCAGCGTAGGCTTCCTGGAGAGGATGCTGTTCAGGTAGCCGGCCTCGTCCACACCGTCTTTCTTGGCATAGCTGACATTGATCTTGGTGCCGACGGAGAGGATGTTGTTGGCCTTGTAGTCCGCATTCAGACGGGCGGATGCCCTGCGGAAATTGGTATTGTTGATAATACCCTGCTCGTTGTAGTAGCCACCCATCAGCATGTACTTGAGCTGCCTGCTGGCGCCGCCGAAGCTGAGGTCGACCTGATCCTTGTTGGCCACGCGGTAGGCGATGTCCTGATAGTCGTTGTCGTTGTTGAGCAGCGCGTTGTACGGGTCGCCCAGCTGGGAGTTCAGGATGTTGATGACCGCCTGGGACACAAGCCCGTTGCCCTCGTCCATGGCATAGGTCAGATAATTCTTCTGCATATCCCTGTACTGGTTTGCATTGATCTGAGGGAGCTTGTGGGTGAGGTTGGCGAGGGAGTGCTGGTAGCGGACCTCGAGCACCGGGTTGCTTTCGTTACCGCGCTTGGTGGTGACCAGGATGACGCCGTTTGCGGAACGGGCGCCGTAGATCGCCGCGGAAGCGGCATCCTTCAGGACTTCGATGGACTCGATGTCGTAGGGGTTGATCTGGTCGATATCGGCGCTGGGAACACCATCCACGACCCAGAGGGGGCCGACGCCGGCATCGTTCATGGTGGAGGTACCGCGGATGATGACGTTCGAACCTTCACCGGGCTGGCCGGATCCGGAAGTAACCTGCACGCCGGCCGCAGTTCCCTGCAGCACGTCGAACACGTTGGTGGGCATCTTGTTCTCGATATCGTCCTTGGTTACGGAGACGATGGAACCGGTGATGTCCCTTTTCTTGGTGGTACCGTAACCGATGACGACGGTTTCTTCGAGCACGTCGGCTGCGTCTTCAAGGGTGACATCGAGCCGGCGGTCTACACCGGCGATGCGGTCGAGGTCCTTGTAGCCCATAAAACGGAACTGGATGATGTCCTCGGGACCCGTTACACCAATTGAGTAGTTTCCTTCATTGTCGGTCACCGTACCCTGCTTGGTCTTGGTATTATAGACGGAAGCGCCCGGGAGAGGTCCCGGGAAGGCGCCGCCGGCATTTACCGTACCAACAACGGTGCGCACGACTTTAGCATCGCTTTGCTTGGTCTGGGCAGAAGCCTCCGAACTGAAGGACGGCATCAGGAATGCCATCGCAAGCAGCACGGCCGCGATTCTGCCGGACAAGGTCAGTTTGTTGATCATAAGAATTTAATATGTGTTGATAATAATATTGTCCAACCACTGGAATTTCTCCGTATAGGCCTGCTTCAGCCTCGCCACAGCATCCATATAACTCAGGGTAACGTCCTGGTTGGTGGTGCGGTCGATGGGCCACATCGCTATGTTGATGGCATCGGATGCCACCAGGGTGGCGGCCAGGGAGTCGATATAGGCGGGGATTTCCGCAAGGGCCGACCTGAACCTCATCCAGTGCTCCTTGGCAAGGGCACGGAACTGGGGGTCTTCGATGCAGATACGGTTCAGGTAGAACTTGGGGCCGCGGCAGGAATAGTTGATCTTATCCATCGAAGGATTGAATTCCACCGGGATGAAAGTGCCCCAGTCGAAGTCCCATACCGGGCCAGCCACCAGCTTGCCGCCCACGTCCTTGGAAATGTAGATGCTCTTGGGCTGGTTCACATCCCCGTTCTGGGCAAGCTCGTTCACCAGCCACCAGTCCACCCAGGAATCGCAGTCGATGTAGTTGGTGTAGTCGCGGGCCTTGAAAAGGGCATCGTCGTAGAGGGACCTCTCGAAAGCTTCGACGTAGGCATACATATAATCGAACTGCGCCTGGTTGACCTCATCCGGGTCCTTGAACTGCCAGGGCACGTCGTGTACGGGAGAACGGAACTTGTAGGCCTCGTCGAACCAGGCATCCACCTCCATCAGGTATCCGCCCTCGACGGAGGTCTTCTTGAGCTCGGTGATATTCACGCGGTTCTCATCCACCTTCACCTGCTCGCAGAGGTAGTAATTGCCTTTGTGCTCGCCGTTGAGTATCAACTCCACGAACTTGCCGGAAGGGGTCCAGGCAAGCTCGGTCTTTCGGGAAATCTCGAATGCGACGGCGTTGCGGATGAGGGTGCGGTCCATCCAGTTGGCGAGCAGGCACCATCTCTTGTGCTTCTTCATCCCGAGAATCTCGCCCTTGGAATCCAGCTTCATCGCATAAGGCTTTTTGGGGAACTGGGTCCAGGTGCTGTTGCCGCGGCCTTTCACGCTCAGGCTGCCCTCGTAGTCGATGCTGCCGTCCGGATTGTAGATGGTGACGGTGGCTCCCTCGAGCCAGACCTCTTTCGATACGATGGGGGCGGCGTCAGGGGTGTCCAGGACCACTACGGGAAGCCCCGTGTTGAGCCCGTATATGCTGTTGCTCATCACCCTGAATGCGTTGGAGCGTATGCCCTTGGCGGCAAAATATGCGTCTTCGTCATAATCCGAAGAAACCGACAGGTCCCTGAGGACCGCCTCATACTCTCCCTCGGCCTCTGTCTGGCGGACTTCTTCTAGAGCGAAGTAGCTGCAGTCTGTCTCGAGGGTGAGGTCCTTGACGTCGAAGCCGGCGTTCGAAGGGTTGATGCGGAAGGAAACCACGGTCGTGGCGCCGAGGCCGAGTTTGGCCGGACGCGTGGTGGCCAGTACTATCCCGGTGAGACTCGTGTTCACCAGGGGCAAGGTATAGGACTGGCCATCGGCAAGGGTGATAACAACTGTGTTCTGGTTAATCTGAATGGAGACAAGCTCGCCTCCGGAATTGTCGATGGTAAGCGATGTGCCGTCGGTGAAGGAAAGGATGTAGGAGTCGCTCTCTTCCCGGACTTCGCTGATGATCTTGTTTTCGCGGATGACCTGCTGGATCCAGTCCGATACGGTCTCCAGATTGGAAACCCTGTGTTCCAGGTCGTCCAGCCTCTCCTCGACCTTATCGCAGGACAGCAGGACGCCGGCGGCCATCAAGCCTGCCAGCAGGAAAAGTTTCAGTGTCGAAGCATTTGTCGCCATTCAATCATATGGTTTTGCGACAAATGTACGCGCCCCCGTTTAACAAAGGGATTAATAAAGGAGTTAATGGGATTAATTTTTTACAAAAGTTGTGAAATCTTTGGGGAATTCTTCGCCCATAACCCGCAGATAATCACTCGTAAAGCGCTGAAACACAGCACTTGCAGTGCCCGACCGGCCAAGACTTATCAGAGCCTGGCACTTGAGGGCGATGGCGTCCTCGTCGAGGGAGTCGAACAGCAGTCGGCAGTTCGCAACCCGCAGGCAGGTTTCGGGAGAAGCGCCCTCGTCCACTATGCCGGAGAGCCTCCTCAGGACGGCCTCGGTGTACCTTGCCTTGAAGGGATCCAGCCACTCGAACTGGTACTCCGGAAGGAGGGCGCCCCAGGATGCAACACGGAGGATTTCCGCATTATCTCCCCCAAGCAAAGCCCTCTTGGCGATAAGGCAGTCGCAGAGATCTGCCTCGTCCTCAATTCTCCAGACTCCGCCTTCCTGAAGGATGGAGATGGGACCGACCTGCTCCAGGGCATCCCTGAGTTTCTTGAGGTAAACGCCCTTATTGTTGTTGAAGCTCTCGTCGGATTTGTCCGGCCAGAGTATGGATTTCAGCTTGGCGTTGGAAACTCCGCCCTTTTCTATAGTATACAGCACCAGTAGGGCCAGGAACTGCGTCAGGGTGGGAGATAACGACGATGCGATGTCTTTGCCTTCGCGGTCCCGCACGTGGAATCCTCCGAGAAGATAGACGCCCGGAATGTTCGGCTGAGGGGGCTCTACGGGGAGTTCTTCGGCCACGGCCGGCTTGCGCGAACGCTTACGGAAGATTACGGGCAGCAGTGCGGCCGCGAGCAGCAATCCTATGAGGATGTAGAGCCATGCAGGCAACCCGGACGAAGATTTATCATCGTTTGCAGGAACGACAGGATGCGACAGGAGAAAGATCTCAACTTTATGGTTTCCCGCATTGTCCTGATAGCAAAGCGCAGATATGAAACTGTCCGATTCTTTATTGAAGCAGAGTCTTGCCTGGGACTTGATATCCAGGAAAGGATATGGAATGGCTTCCGACAGGGCCTCGGCTTTCCCGCTTTCCGTATCGAAACGGGTCAACTGCAAAGAGGATTCGTGGATTTCCGGGTTGAACAGAAGTGTGTAAACGCCGTCTTCCAAAAACAGCAGATCCTGGGCAGGAGTATATTTCTTCAGGATAGGGTTGGACCATTTGGTAATGACGGACAGTGTGTTCGGATCGATTTCCTGAAAGGTGTCGAAAAGATATACACCCAGCTCCTGCTGGCCTGAGTCATTCCCCTTTCCGCCCAGGACGTATATCTTTCCGTCGTGCTCTGCGGCTCCGGCAAGATAGCGGGGATCGACACCCTGCAGGGTCCTGGCTTCGGTTTTATATGTCGATGGATCCCAAATCCAAACATTGTTTGAATACCGGTGCTGCCCATACCCGAACATCTGGAAGAACTTTCCACCTGCATAGATGCTGTTATGATGGAGAAGGACGGAGGTGCGCTCCCGGCTGCCGGGTTTTTCCCAGTCTCCGGCCGCCGTATTGAAGCGGATGAACTCGCCGATCTGGGCATCCGCCAGAACCAAAGTGCCATCCTCAAGAGTCTCATACATATCCAGGACCTGGCCGGCGTTGATTTCAGCAGAGTATGGAATCTGCCGCGAAGTCATCGAGGGAATATCGAAGATGAGGATCTGTCCCTGGGATATGAAATAAACCTTGTTAAAGTCTTTCGAGAAGCAGGAATAGGTGACCGAAGGCACATCGGCAGACAGAATTCCGGTCCAGTGGCGGTTCAGGTCCCTGGCGAAGATGTGATTGACCGCCTGTATGCTAATGCCGCGACTGGTCTTGAGATCGTCCTGATCAGACAGCATCCACGAGGCTATCTTGCCGGAATCTCTCCTGATCTGAAGGTCCGCCACCACCATCGGAGCCACGTCGGAGGTCACGAATCCGGGGATATCCACCTTGCCGAATACTACGCGCAGACGGTGTTTCTTCTGGGTATTCTCCATCCGCAGGACCTCCCGGTCGTTGGCGGTAAGGACAATCTCTCCGCCATCCTCGAAGGCGCGGACATAAATCTCCCTCCACTGCTTCAGGTCGTGATCGTGGTCGAAGACACAGACCGCGTTATGGTGGTTTGCGGTCGCGAAGACTACCGTCTCGTTCCCCTTCGGAGAAAGGACAATATCCACAGGCTGGTTATCATCCAGCAGCATACGGCAGACATAGCCGAAATGACCGATGCTGAGGTCGAAGCGGACGGAAAAAGACAGGGTCAGGGAATCGGAGAAAGAAATCCAACTGTTAGTGCCGGCGGGAACGTTCAGGGATGTCCGTTCTTCCGAAAGGACATTGTATGAGCGGAACACGATGCCGTCCTGCAGCTTTGCGCCGGCGCTTGCCGCACAAAACAGGAACAGGAGGAATAAGGCCGCTCTTTTTATCATTGCCCCAGGCTTACAATTTGCTAATATAGCTTTATTCCGGGAAATATCCTATATTTGACCGCAATTATGGCAACTTTGAGGAAGCAGATAGTAAGTATTTTTGTTTCAGCGATATGCGTTCTGGCTCAGGCCCAGAGCGAATTGCCGTTGTATCATGCCGCCACTCTTTATTCTTATGGCAACGCCGTGCAGTTGTATCCGGAGGGCTTTGTGCTGAAGAGGGGCCAGGCCCTGACGATAGACGGAAAGGCGGAAACCTCGCTTCCTGCAGACCAGGACAGCGCGAAAGTGCTACTCACCAACATCGACGGAGCCTCCGCCAAAGAGACGGTCAAGATTATCTGCACAAGGCCCGGGGATTTTCCCAAAGGGCGCAGGGCCCTGGTTCTCTGCATCGGGGAAAGCACTACCGAAACCATCAATCCCGACCCGAAAACCGGGAGCTTCGACGACGGCTGGAACTGGGTTTCGATGATGAAGGCCATCTCCCTCGGGCACGGGATTAAGATATCCTGCCTCGGTACAAATACTATGAAAGATGCCGATCTGCAGGCCTGCTATACCGCCCACGGAGGCTGGAGTTCTTACACCTACCTCAACTGGCCCTGTGCCGCCAAGATGGATCCGGGCGCGCCCTGGCACTTTTTCAATTCCGAGGCGATGTGGTATGCCCTTGGGCTTCAGGGCGTAACCGGGAAGGACTTTGCGAAGGAAGCCTGGCAGCACGACCTTATGGTCCGCACGCCCTTCGGCAAGTATCCCGTGGATGAGCATCCAAGCCTCCTGGAGTTCGCCAAGTCCGTGAGCGGGCGCTATGGCTATCCCGTGCTGTCGGGGTCCGTCCAGGAGTGGGCATATGCCCTTGCGAAAAACCCCATTAACGAGTTCTACAGCCTGTCTGCGGCCAGGGAGGGCACTTGCGCCTTTTCCCTCGATGCCTATCTTGAGCGTTATCGCACGCTCGACGACAGCGGCAGGAGGCTTCAGTGCGCCAGCGAGAATCCAGCCGGGGAGAGGGTTCGCGGAAAGGACGGGAAATACTACAGGATAGGCACAAGGATAGTGTCCCAGGCCCTTCTGAAAAAGGTTTCCGTCTGCCGGCCGGACTATGTCGTGGTGAATGTGGGAATCAACGATGGCGACAGCGCCTCGTCCGTGGAGGCCACCGCAGGCTCCCTGCAAAGCCTTCTCAGCTGTTTCCCCGGCATACCCACGGCCCATTTCGTGATGCGCTGGCCGGGGGCCTGTTTTCCTGAGGCATGGGCGCCGAGCTATCTGCCGCGGCAGTACTCGGTCAATGGCAATAATGCCAGGGTGATGGCAATAATGGCCAACCTCTCCGGGCGCCTGGAGGGCAGGGACGACATCAGCCTGCTGGATGTGTGGCACTGCCAATCCCCCGTGTCCCAGCACCAGGAAAAGTTCCGCGACGGCGTTCTCGACTGCAGCATCAACGACGTTCACACCGGCTACTACGGCCAGATGAGCGCCGCCCGCCAGGTCCTGGGCTGGCTGTATTATCAATTGAAGGACAGGCAATAAAAAAGCCGGCCCGGACGGGTCGGCTGATTTATCGGAACAGGGGTGAGCCTTAGTCGTTCAGGTTGAACTTCTTGAAGACAACCACCTTGGCTTCCTTGTCGACAGCTGCGATAGCATCCTTGACGGAGATCTTGCCGTCGCCCATCTGGTATTCCTGAGCCTCGAGGGTGTTCTCCTTGAAGAACTTGGCAAGACGACCCTTCGCAATGTTCTGGATCATCTGCTCGTTCAGGTTGGCAGCCTTCTCGGCACCGACGGTCTTGATAATCTCACGGGCCTGTGCAGCCTGCTCGGGAGTAATCCATCCCTTAGCGGTGTTAGACTCGATATGATCTTCGGAGTCGACGTGTGCGGGGTTGATGCCAGCCTTCTTCAGAGCGGCCTCGATAGCCTTCTGCACCTGCTCTTCCTTGGTCTTCTCGACAGCGACCTTGAGCTCGTTCTCCACGACCTCTTTGGGGCAGTCAGCCTCGGAAATGGCCACAGGGCTCATGGAAGCAACCTGCATCACGATACCCTTTGCAAGGTCGGCGGGAACTTCCTTGTTGAAACCCACGATCGCACCGAGCTTGCCGGTGAGAGTGTGGATGTACTGAGCCACGAAAGGAGCCTCTACGGGTGCGTAGAAAGCGATGACGGTCTTCTCGCCGGACTTGCCGGTCTGAACCTCGATGGCCTTCTGCACGGTGGTGCCGTCGGGCAGTTCGCATGCGAGGAGGGCCTCGGTGTCAGCGGGGAACTTGGCGATTGCCACATCGGCGATCGCATCGGCGAGAGCCTGGAAATCGGAGTTACGGGAAACGAAGTCGGTCTCGCAGCCGAGGCATACAAGGATACCCTTGCCAGCCTGCACGCGGGCCTTTACTGCACCTTCGGAAGTCTCGCGGTCCGCACGCTTGGCGGCAACGAGCTTACCCTTTTCACGGATGATGTCGGCAGCCTTCTGGAAATCGCCTTCAGCCTCTTCGAGAGCCTTCTTGCAATCCATCATACCTGCGGAGGTCATCTTACGTAATTTCATTACGTCTGCTGCTGTAATGTTTGCCATAACTTCTTGTTTTTACTTGGATTCAACTTCGGGTTCCTTCTCTTCGCTAGGAGCGGCCTCTGCGGGAGCTGCCTCAGCGGTGGGGGCTTCCTCTACGGGAGCCTCGGCCTTCTTGGTACGGCGGCTGCGGAGAGTCTTCTCGACGGGCTTTGCGGCCTCTTCGACGGGAGCCTCTGCAGTTTCCTTGTCCTTCTCGAGCTTACGCTCCTCAAGGCCTTCCTGGATAGCTGCGCAAAGTGCGGTGAGAACGCATTCTACACTCTTTGCGGCATCGTCATTCGCCGGAATCACAAAATCAACGGGGGTGGGATCGCAACAAGTATCAACCATTGCGAATACCGGGATGTTCAGACGATTGGCTTCCTTGACGGCGTTGGCCTCTTTCTGGATGTCGACCACGAACAGGGCGGCGGGAAGGCGGCTCATGTCGCGGATGGAGCCGAGGTTCTTCTCGAGCTTCGCGCGCTGGCGGTCGATCTGGAGACGCTCACGCTTTGCGAGCTTCTCGAAGGTCCCATCCTCTTTCATCTTATCGATGGTGCTCATCTTCTTGACGGCTTTGCGGATGGTGGGGAAGTTGGTAAGCATACCGCCTGCCCAGCGCTCAGTGACTGAGGGCATGCCGACGGCTGCGGCCTTCTCGGATACGATATCCTTGGCCTGTTTCTTGGTGGCGACGAAGAGGATCTTGCGGCCTGATTTGGCAAGAATCTTCATCTCCTCTGCCGCCTCGTCTATCTTGACGACAGTCTTGTGCAGGTCGATGATGTGGATCCCGTTCTTCTGATCGAAGATGTACGGAGCCATTTTGGGATTCCACTTGCGGGCGAGATGTCCGAAGTGAACACCTGCATCAAGCAATTCTTGGAAATTTGTACGTGACATTTCTTTTTGTTTGTTAATTCTTTGTTTTTGTCCCGCTGTGCGGGTCTCTTTTCTTCAAGGACAGGGTAGCGGCCTTGCCGGTCCCCGGCCTTTTCCGCAGTGCTGCAACTATCCTCGGGAGGGTTTAAACAGCAACTGTGCGAAAGTAAAACAGCGCGATATTAACGCTTGCTGAACTGGAAGCGGCGACGTGCTCCGGGCTGGCCGGGTTTCTTACGCTCTACCTCGCGAGCATCGCGAGTGAGGAAACCTGCTGCCTTGAGAGCCGGACGATATGCTTCCTTGTCTACCTCGCAGAGGGCGCGTGCAATGCCGAGACGGATGGCTTCGGCCTGGCCTTTGGTGCCACCGCCGACGACGTTAACCTTAACGTCGAATTTACCTTCGGTTTCGGTCACTGCAAACGGCTGATTGACGATGTAACGCAGATCCTCCTGGGGGAAGAAATTCTCCACGGGACGGTCGTTGATGGTTACATTGCCAGCACCTGCTGCCAGATAAACGCGAGCGACTGCTGCTTTACGTCTTCCAAGGGCGTGTGTCTGTTCCATTTGCGACTTTTAAATTTCGTTCAACTTGATAGTTTTGGGGTTCTGTGCCTGGTGCGGATGCTCGGGACCTGCGTAAACGTGCAGGTTGTGGAGGATCTTATCACCAAGACGGGTCTTGGGGAGCATACCCCTGACTGCTCTCTCTACAAGCCTTTCGGGATGGCTGGACGCGAGAATCTCCTTAGGAGTGGTGAAACGCTGTCCACCCGGATAACCCGTGTAGCGGGTATAAACGCGATCGGTCATCTTGTTGCCTTTGAGGGCCACCTTCTCGGCGTTGATGACGATGACATTGTCACCGCAATCCACGTTGGGCGTGAAGCCGGGCTTGTTCTTGCCGCGGAGGACAAGAGCAACCCTGGAGGCCAGACGACCAAGAGCGAGATCCGTTGCGTCAATGACTACCCACTGCTTGTCTACAGTTGCTTTGTTAAGCGAAACTGTCTTGTAACTGAGTGTGTCCACTGTCTTGATCTTTAATAGTTATACTTAAAAAATTGCGATCCCTTAAAAATAAGGGGCCGCAAAGATAAGCAAATATTTGTTAATAACAAAATAGGGCGCTACGCCATCAGGAAATTAGCCTGGATGAATGCGTTGACTGCGACAGCTGCAAATATCAGGAATATGAGGGCTGCCACTATGATTCCTATCACCTTGACGCGCTTGAACCAGGTCTGGCTGTTCCAGCCGATGGTCTGGAACATGCTCCAGAATCCGTGCGAGAGGTGGAAGAATATAGCCACGAACCAAATAAGGTACAGGGCAACCATCCACCAGGACTTGAAGGTTGCAATAAGAAGCAGGTAGGGATTCTCGGCCTCGTTTCCGAGGAAGTCCTGCAACTGCATCTTTGCCCAGAAGTGGCTCAGATGGAAGAGGAGGAGGCCAAGGACGATGATGCCGAGAACGAACATATTGCGGGCACTCCAGCTGTCGGTGGCAGCCTTGCTTGAAACCTCATAACGCTTGACACCTCCGCGGGCCTTCATGTTCTGCCAAGTGAGCCAGCAGCCATAAAGGATATGCACGAAGAAACCAAGGGCGAGGACGGGAACCATAATGTCGACTATGGGCAGAGCCATGAAGTCACATCCCTTCTGGAAGAGGCCGTCGGGCGCCCCGAACTTGCCGGTGAAGGTATCGATCACCGAGAAGAAGTTGATGGTGCCGTGCAAAAGCAGGAAGATGATGAGGAAAGCGCCGCTGATGGACTGTATGAATTTCTTTCCGATGGATGAGTTGAAAATGAACATTTCGTAAATACTTTTGGTCTGCAAATATACGTCATTTCTTGCAAGTTTGCGAATTTTCCAATATTTTTGTTTCCCGCAAGTAAACAATTAAAACTAATGTACAAAAGAGTTCTCCTTAAACTCAGCGGCGAGAGCCTCGGCGGCCCTGCCGGGAAAGGCCTGGACGAAGCGAGCCTCTCCAAATTCGCTAAAGAGATAGCCACGGCCGTTAAAGCCGGATACCAGATTGCCATAGTGAACGGCGGAGGCAATATCTTCCGCGGCATACAGGGGATAGGTAAGGGTTACGACCGCGTCACCGGAGACCGCATGGGCATGCTTGCCACGGTCATCAATTCCATGGCGCTCTCCTGCGCCCTTCGTTCGGAAGGTATTGAAGCAAAGGTGTTTACCGCAACGAACATGGCACCTCTTGCAGAACTCTACACCAGGGACAATGCAGTAGAGACCATGAAGGCGGGCGGAGTCGCCCTGATTTCCGGCGGCACCGGCAATCCCTTCTTCTCCACCGACTCCGGAGCAGCCCTCAGGGCCCTGGAAATCGGGGCGGATGCAGTGCTGAAGGGCACCCGCGTGGATGGCGTCTACACCGCCGATCCAGAGAAAGATCCCACCGCAGTCAAGTACGACGAACTCACCTTCCAGGAGGCCCTGACCAAGCATCTGAAGGTAATGGACCAGACCGCTTTCGCCCTTTGCGAGCAAGGTCCCGTTCCCATCGTGGTGTTCGATATCAACGCCCCCGGCGCACTTCTTGCAGTGCTGAACGGCGAAAAAGTCGGCACTTTGGTTCACGCATAAAACAATACGATATATGTTAACCGACAGAGCAAAAGAAATCCTGAACGGCGCTGAAGAAAAAATGCAGGAAGCCGTTCTCTTCCTCGAAGAAGACCTCAAGACCTACCGCGTTGGCAAGGCCAGCCCCGCCATATTCAACGGAGTCACGGTCAGCTATTACGGCACCCCCACTCCCCTGATGCAGGTGGCATCCGTCACTACCCCTGACGCCCGCACCCTGGCAATTCAGCCCTGGGAGCGCAACATGATTCCCGTAATCGAGAAAGCCATCCTGGATGCCAACCTTGGCTTCACCCCCCAGAACAACGGAGAGATTATCCGCTGCGTGGTGCCCGCCCTCACCGAGGAGCGCCGCAAGGAACTGGTGAAGAAGGCCAAGGCCACCGGCGAACAGGCTAAGGTGGTGGTGCGCAATGCCCGCCGCGATGCCATGGACCTCCTCAAGAAAGCCCAGAAGAACGAGGGCATGAGCGAGGATACCGAAAAAGAAGGCGAAGGCGAGGTGCAGAAGATCACCGACAAGTTCGTGAAGAACGTCGATGATATCGTAGCGGCCAAGGAAAAGGAAATCCTTACAGTGTAGAAAGCCTTTGTGCGAACGCCTCGCGGTCGGCTTCTTCCACGAAGCCGGCCCTCACGGGCACCGCGAACAAACGCTGGCGTATTGCCGCCGGAACATCTTTACAGTCGAGGACGCGCCCAGCGTCCTTTTCTGTTGTCAGGAGGGCGGCGGTGGGGTACTTGCGCACCGCGGCGGCGATCTGCCTGATATCCGCCCTGGAGTAAGCGTGATGGTCCGGGAACTTCAGGGCCTCAACAATCTTATAGGTGTCGCTCAACTGCGCCCGCAGAGGCGTATCATCGGCGATTCCAGAGAAGAGAATCACGGTCTTGGAGTAATTGTAGCGAGTGTCGGCATCGGCCTCGAAAACAGGCACGGGAGCCTCATATTCCTCCGTAGTAAAAAACAGCGGCTGATCGGGCCGCAGGCCCATTTTCTCCCCCCATCTCTCCCTATCCTCCGGATCGAGTTCATGAGGGCATTTGGTCACTATCACCACGTCTGCATCCGCCATCCTGGAAGGCAGATCCCTCAGGCGGCCGAAAGGCAGCAGGCTGTCCTCGAAATACGGGCGGTTCCAGTTCACCAGAACGATATTGAGGGAGGCATGAAGCTTCTTATATTGGAAGGCATCGTCGAGCACTATGATATCGACGCCGTCCTGAACCAGGCGGGCGCATCCTTCCACCCTGTTCTTATCCACCGCAACAGCCACAGCAGGGAACTTGCGCTTGATCTGCAGGGGCTCATCTCCCGCAAAAGCGGCGGTGCTGTCCGTCTGCACCATCTGGAACCCCTTGCTCTTGCGTTTGTAGCCGCGGGAGAGCACAGCCAGATTGGCATTCCCCCAACGGTCGCCGTCCTGCAGGAGGCGGAGTATCATCTCCGTATGCGGGGTTTTGCCGGTGCCGCCGACGGTGATGTTCCCCACGCAGATGGTGGGCACTTCGGCTCCGGGGGCCTTCCGCCAGGCCTTGGCGGCGCGCTTAAGAATCAGGCGTTGTATCAGCATATCGCTCGCAAATATAATCAAGAATCCCGAAAAGTTCGGCAGAATCCAGGGTCGTGACCATCTTCATCCGCGTTTCCTTGAAGTCCGGCAGGCCTTTGAAGTAGCAGGAGAGGTGCCGGCGCATCTCGTAGATTCCGCGCGGCTCACCCTTGGACTTAAGCGAAAGTTCCAGCTGCCGCTTGGCGAGGGCGACCTTTTCCGGAACCGGCAGAGGCGGCAGTTCTTCGCCGGTGGCAAGGAAATGCTTTATCTCCCGGAAGAGCCAAGGGTGCCCGAAAGTGGCGCGGCCTACCATAATGCCGTCCACTCCATAGCGTTCGAAGGCTTCGCGTGCCTTCTGCGGGGATGTGATGTCGCCGTTGCCTATGATGGGGATGTGCATGCGCGGATTGTTCTTCACCTCGCCGATCAGCGTCCAGTCCGCCTCCCCCTTATACATCTGGCAGCGGGTGCGTCCATGGATGGTAAGTGCCTGAATTCCAACGTCCTGCAGGCGCTCGGCAAGCTCCACTATTATCTTGCTGTCGTTGTCCCAGCCGAGGCGCGTTTTCACGGTGACGGGCTTTTCCACCGCCTCCACCACTGCCTTGGTGATGGCCACCATCTTGTCGGGATAACGCATCATGCCGGAACCGGCTCCGCGCCCGGCGATTTTGGTGACAGGGCAGCCGAAGTTGATGTCTATCACATCCGCTCCGTGGCCTCCTACCAGCTCCACCGCCTTATCTGCCATCTTCGCCGCTTCTACCATGGATTCGGGGATATGCCCGTAGATCTGGATGCCCACCGGCGCCTCCTCTTCCAGCGTGCGCATCTTCGCCAGCGCCTTGGAAGCGTCCCGAATGAGACCGTCGGAGGGGATGAATTCGGTGTAGACCATATCCGCCCCCTGCTCACGGCAGAGGATGCGGAAGCTTACGTCCGTCACATCCTCCATCGGCGCCAGCAAAACCGGCCTCTCGCCAAGATCGACACTACCTATCTTCATATCCGGAAACACGTTTTTATGGCATTCTGCTCATGATGCGGGATGCCGTAGGATGAGGCCAGGGCGCTCCACTGTGAGACAGCCTGATGAACGGTGGAGATCATACTATCAGCTTGCTGCCCGCTGATTCCAAAGAAGGGAGCGACTTCCCGGGCAAGTTTATAATCAAGCGAGTTATCGCTTTCGTTGATACACAACGACAGACCCGAACCATATTCATCCGGATTCAGGTCAAAGGCAGGAGCGAGTGTCCACCCTTTAGCCGTATAGAGAAAGCCGTGGTTACGCAGATGGTCATCACAATTGGATATGGCAATATTGAAAACTATACGCCGGAACAATTCCGCCAGATTCTTTTCGACATCAAAACAATTCTGTGAAATCCATTCAGCGAGTTCAAGGTAACTGACACCCATTTCCGCATCGGCGCCATCACTGTAGCCCAGCAATGTCATCGCAGATGTGTAATGGATTCTTGCACCGTCTGCCTTCCTGTCAAAGCGCTTGGTGAAAAAAGTATGGTATTCGTTATTGTATTTCTCTATTTTCCAATTACTTACGTTGATTCCGGACAGACGGGCCAGGTGCATGCACACTGCCTCCCAGGCACCTGCATCTTTTCGGTCGTTCCGACTTGGAAACTTGGCTATCCAGAGATTCCCGGATTCATCTTTTACATTTGCTTTCGGCCTTGCTCCACCCAAAGAACTGCCCGGACGAATAAGCATGTTCAACCACCGTTTATCCGCGGGATCCTCTTTTTCCAATTGAAGTGAAGCGTATTCCAAATCCCGGACAGAAGCCCAGGGAGGTGTAGCAAGGCTGGAATCGTTGTCCAGAAAATCTCCTTCAGGGAGCGTCTTGAAACGCAGGGCCCCCATGCGACTTTCGTCAAAAACGCCTAACAAATAATCCGACTCCTTCAATCCCCGCACCGGGCGATTCTCTTCGCGAGCCAGAATGACCTCGCGTCTGTCCAGCAGACGCCTTCCCCAACGATCCGGAGATGAATCCGTGAACATTCCGAAATGCGACTTCCCTTCCGGAACGAACTGACGGCCCCGGAACAATTGCAGGTCGGGGTCAAAGGAGCGGGATATCTTGCTTTGGAACCATTCATCGGTAAACTGAAACGAAAAAACCTCTTTGCCTCGAGACGGGATAGCATTGAGCACCCCCATGGGCATAGGGGCAGTCACCTGTTCGCCGTCGAAATAGACGTAGATATGCTTTTCCGTTTCCATTTATTTCTTTGACGCTCTTTCCTTTACAACCAACTTTGCATCTTGCAGTTTACGTCCCAGTTCATCGTCCTTTGCCAACAGCAATATATCCTGCCCTAGCCCTAAGGCAATAAGGACCCGTAAATAAATCCCGATAGCAACACCTTCATCTCCACGCTCTACCTTAATAAGAGTACCGCGTGCGATGCCGGCGCGTTCCGCTATTTGGGACGATGACAGGTCACGCCTTAAGCGGGCAAGTTTAATCTGCTCGCCAAGGGTCTCCAACAGGCGCTGATGAGAAGGAAGAAGTTGACGCTTCATTCGCTATAATGTTATCAATTTTGCGCAAATATAAAACAATTTGTTCAAAACTACAAACATTACAATCGCTCGAGCTCAATGCTACCTATCTTCATATTTCCACGTTATTCAATAATTCGGCGAGGTCCTGCCAGTGGTAATAGGGGCCCTTGACGGGGGTGAGGGTGGGGAGGGAAACTTCGCACTCGTCCTTCAGAACCTTAACCAAAACCGAGCCCTTTTTGTTCTTGTAGAAAACTATCTGGAGGTTGGATGCCATTGGGCAGACCGTTGCCGGATCCCAGACATCCGGAGCCTCATCGTAGCCCAGCACAGGGCCGTTCCCGGTCAGGCCGAGGACAGTATAGAGGGGTATCATCTGGGAATCGTGCCCGAAGCGGAGGTCTGCGGCGATGTCCTTGCGCCCGAGGGCCTCATCGGCACGGCAGACGATATCGTCCAGAACCGGCCTCAGCAGTTCCTTGTTCCACCAAGGGGAACGCGAGAGCAGGCAGTAATCCCAGGACGATCCGTGACGGGCGAAGAGCAGGAACAACTCATCGGAGAAGAAATCTTTGATGTCGAAAGCCTTCAGGCCGAGGCACGGCAGGTCTTTCCAGGTATAGAACACGGCATCCGCAACGGCGGTAAGGTCTTTTCGGGAAAGGCCGGAAGGCTCGGCAAAGCAGGCTTTGATGCACTCCAGCGCATCGGGATGAGCGGCGAAAAGTGAATCGCGGCGCGCCATCAGATAATCCCTTAACCAGGGCTCCTGAAGATAGCTCCGCAGTTTCTCGTTAATTCCATACTCGATATTCATTCCCGGGCGTGCCGCGGAAAGGGCGCTGCCAGCATTTGCCATACTCACGATGCATCTGGGCACCTCGGTGGATGCGCAGCGGACCGTGCGACCACGCCGGAAGACACGCTTGAACCTGTGGAACAGGCGGTTGGCGATGGCCCTGTGGTTTCTTCCTCCAAGCGGAGAAAGATAGCCCAGATTCCCTTCGGTGCGGTCCACCATTTCGCTTATCTCCTTCTTCGCACGCTCTCCGAGGGGTGTCAGCGACTCCCGATCCAGCACCTCCAGACCCGGGAAGAAATAGGATTCCCGGTTGATATACCTCTCGCCGTGGCGCCCGTAGTGGCTGATATACACGGGTTTATAGCCCTGAGGCGGCCTGGTCAGGGCTGACGGAGAAAACTCATAAATATGGTAGACATCCGTCGCCAGCGAGGGGTCCGCAGCAAGACGCTCCGGGGTAATCTGCGAAGCCAGCGGCAAGGCCAGAAGCAGGGTGCAAAGGGAAAGGAGTTTTTTCATCTTTTGAATCTTAAATTGCGGTGCAGCGCTTCCGCAGCCAGGCGGCATCGGCATCGTTCAGATGCGGACGGAGGCGTGTGTAAACCATTGAGTGATAGTCGTTAAGCCAGTCGATTTCGTCGACCGTAAGCAGCCTCGGCACCAGTATTGAGGTATCGAAGGGGCAGATGGTAAGAGGCTCGAAACGCAGCCATCCTCCGAAATCGTTGGTGCCTGCATCCACGCATAGCAGCAGATTTTCGTGCCGTACTCCGTGCATCCCTTCCCGGTAGATTCCCGGCTCGTCGGATGTCACCATCCCCGCCTGAAAAGCGGTGGAATTCAGATTCTGCCGTAAATCCTGCGGACCTTCGTGCACTCCCAGAAACCAGCCCACACCGTGGCCCGTGCCGTGGCCGAAATTCCGCTGATGGCTCCACAATGGCTCCCGGGCCAGCACATCCAGCCTGCAACCGGGGGTGCCTGCGGGGAAGACCGCACGCGCCAGGGCGATGTGGCCTTTCAGAACCAGGGTGTAGTCTTCCATTTCCAGAGGCGTGCAGGGGCCCAGAGCCCAGGTTCGGGTAATGTCAGTGGTGCCGTTCAGGTACTGCCCTCCGGAATCGCAGAGGTAAAGCCCGTGCGCTTCGAGCATTGGAGCTCCGGAATGCGGGGTGATGTAGTGGGGCAGGGCCGCCGAAGGGCCGTAAGCCGATATGGTTTCAAAGCTGTCCCCCTGGTAGCCGGGAAGTTCTGCACGCAGCTGGCCCAGCTTGACCGCGGCATCCCATTCGCTTACGCTGTGATCATTTTCGATGCATCGCTCCAGCCAGTGGAGAAAGCGCACCATCGCAAGCCCGTCCTGGAGATGACATTCCCGGAAGCCGCCAATTTCTATGGGGTTCTTGACCGCTTTCCACGCCTGCACGGGGGACGGAGTGTCCACCAGGCGGGCGGTGCCGATAAGCGAGCAGAGATGGTAATTCAGGGTGCCGGTATCTGCCGCAACGCTGCCGTCAACCTCGCTCAAGGCGATTTCCGCCTCTTCGTAATAGCGTATGAAAACCCCGTCTTCCTCCAGTTCCGCAAGGGTTTTCTCCGTCCCCGCATCCTCTATCTCCCCCCTTTGCACGAACCAGTCTGCAGTCTCAGGGCCAACCAGCAGGAAAGATATCACCAGCGGGTTGTATTCGATGTCGGACGCACGCACGTTCAGCGTCCAGGCGATGTCGTCCAGGGCACTCAGGAGGATGTAGTCCACCCCTTTTTCCGCTATGAAATCCCTCAGCCGTCCCAGACGCTCGACGCGGCTTTCCCCCGGATCCACCGCGAAAATGGGGGTCTGGGGGATGGAAGGGCGGTCCTGCCAGATGGCGTCCATCAGGTCCGGAATACTGACCATATGGCAGGCGGCATTCTTCGCATTGATGGCAGCCTTGATTTCGCGGGCCTGCCCGAATCCCACGCATAACCCGTCGAGAGCCAGGTAAACCTCGCTCTCCCCATCGAATCTCTGTGCCATCCACTCAGGAATGGGCACTTGCTCCGGCACCCTCATCTTATGGAGTTCGACGCCAGTACCTTCGAGCTGCTGCACGGCCTGGATGAAGTAACGGGTGTCGGTCCAGAGGCCGGCGTGATCCAGAGTTACGACCACATCGCCCGCCTCGCCGGTGAATCCCGTCAGCCACTCCACGCATTTCCAGCGCTCCGCCGGATATTCGCTCCCGTGAGGGTCGGATCCGGTCAGCAGCACCGCATCCCATCCGCGGCTGCGCATCATAGCGCGCAGCTGGGCTATTCTATCTGCGTAAACGTTCGCCATAACTATTCCTGGCGGAACTTGTATTCCAGGGATGATACTATGCGTACAAGGTCCTTGGTAGGGCCTTCCAGCTCGAAACCGGTGGCGGTACGGGTGAAGGTGATGCGATCCTCGAACATACGGAAAGCCCGGATCACCGGGGACTGAATGCGGAACTTCAGATTCTCTCCTTCCTCTGCCTCAAGTACATAGCTTCGGTCGTGCATCACATCCACCACTCCCTCGCGGATCTCGCCGTAGGCCCCGGGAATATAGACTTTTCGGGTGGTAAACCCCATCCTCGGGTAGATAATCGCAAATACCAACAGGATCAAGCCGATTCTCCACAAAGATTGCGCTCCATTCTTGAAGATTTCGTCGACGGAATTGCCGATCAGCCCGAAAACCGACAGCAAAACTATGAATATGCAAAGGATTATTGCCAGGTAGGCAAAATATTTGATAGAACGAACCAGGTATTTCATACTGCGAATTTACTGATTTTTCATTACTTTTGCAGCGAATCCAAGATTAACGAACATTTTACAATATGGAAAAAGAAGATCCGTTGATGAGAATCGAGCGCGAAGAGCGCGAACGCAAGGAAAGAAACAAGAATCTGAAGCCTGTCATGTGGGTGCTGGCGGTTATCGCCGTGGCCCTCGGTGCAGTCCTGGCATATGTGTGGTCCAGCAAGAGCAATCTGGTGAAGGACCTTGAGATCGATAAGCAGCAGCTGACCGAGCAGATTATCAGCCTGCAGGGCGATTACGAGTCCCTCTCCAGTGATTACGACTCTGTGAATGCCCAGCTGGATTCCTCCAAGGAGGAGGTTGCCCAGCTTGTGGAGCGTATCAAAAAGACCGAGGCGACCAACCGCGCCAAGATGCGCCAATACGAGAAGGAACTCGGCACCCTGCGCAGCATCATGCGTAGTTATGTGAAGCAGATCGACTCTCTGAATACCCTCAATAAGAAACTTACCGTCCAGGTGTCCAACGCCCGCCGCGAGGTTGCAGAGGCTCAGAGCAAGAATGCCGAGCTTGCCTCGCAGGTCAGCGATCTTACCAACAAAGTGGCAGTCGGATCCATCATCAAGGCCCACAGCCTGTCGCTCGTCGCCTATGGTGCGTCCGGCAAGGTCATGGACCGCAGCAGCCGCGTCACGCAGATGGTGGTCAACCTCACCCTGGCAGAGAACGACCTGGCTCCTACCGGCCCCGTGCGCATTTATGTCCGCGTTAAGGATCCTGAGGGAATTCTCCTGATGGATGGCACCGGCGCCAGCTTCACCCTCGATGGCGAGGCTCTGCCTGCCACCGCTTCCCGTGAAATCGACTACAACGGCAAGGATGTGGATGTGAGCATCTATATCAACAATACCGGCGAGTTCACGAAGGGTATCTACAGCGCTGAGGTCTATACCGCAAGCGGCCGTCTGGGCAAGGCTGAGACTATGCTGAGGTAATGATTTACATCCACGTCCCTTTCTGCAGGAGTTTCTGCACCTACTGCGATTTCTATTCGGAGGTTGCGTGTAAGGGGAGGGATAAGGCGGCGATCGCTGCTTGGGCGGATGGGGTTTGCGAGGAGGTTGTGGCCCGCCAAGCCGAGATTGGGGAGACGTTGGATCTTGATACGTTATATATAGGAGGAGGTACGCCTAGCGTGCTTCCTCTTTCCGTTCTCCGTCGTATCCTCGACCAAATCAATACCCTCCGCGACGGGCAAAGGGCCGGGCTGGCGCCCCAAGAAAAAGGGGCGGCCAGTCCCGGCATTGCCCGTCCGCAAAGCCATCGCTACGCCGAATTTACCATAGAGGTGAATCCGGAGGATGTGGTGGAGAGGGGGGAGGAGTA
>JAGCUK010000042.1 GCA_017962925.1 Bacteroidales bacterium | reverse complement strand
GGTTATTCCTCTTGAATTCGAAGGAGATGAGGCTTATTTCGTGGTGTTTGGAGAGAAGACGAAGGTGGATAGTTTCGAACTGACCCGGGAAGAACTGAAACACACGGTATCTCTCAAAGGGCCCTGGACGGTGGAATTCCAGGCAGGCCGCGGCGCGCCCGCATCCATGGAGTTCCCCGAACTCAAATCATGGACGGATTGCAACATCGATGGAGTGAAGTACTTCTCCGGAACCGCAATCTATCGCAAGACTTTTGAATTCCATTCTCTGGGAGGAAGCGATTTCCTGAACCTCGGTGAAGTGGGATGCATCGCCCGCGTGTTTCTCAACGGAAAGGATGTCGGGCTGGCCTGGAAGGCGCCCTACATTCTGGATGTTACCGGAGAACTGCGAGGAGGAAAGAATGAACTTGAGATACACGTAACCAACCTCTGGGTAAACCGCCTGATTGGCGATGCCAGGCCGGGCGCAGGCGAAAAATACACCTACACCAGTTTCAAGTTCTATAAGGGAGATGATCCCCTGATTCCTTCAGGTCTGATGGGCCCCGTAATGCTGGAAAGCCTACATCATTTGGCTCCATCCAGATAATGCCCCTTCCGGCTCCAGTTATACAGGCCGAGGAAGGAAGACAGAATGCAGATGATGAACTGAACCACGAATGCATCCTTTTCGAGGTTGACATTCATCCATATCGCGAACACATCCGCAATGATCCATATCCACCATTGATAGATGATGGACTTGGTGAGCCACCAGGTACCTATTACGCTGAGCACCGTGGTGATGGAATCGAGGAAGGGATTGGGATCGTCCAGAGCCTTCAGCACGAAGTACAAAACAGGGATTCCGATCACGGTTATCACGATGCTTATAATCAGGGTTTTCCTGGTCAGATGGTTCAGCACGTAGCCCTTGTGCGCTGCGGCTACGGATGCATCTTTGCGCCATCTGTAAATGCCTATGAATCCCATGGTTATATAATAGATGTTGAGGGCGGCGAAAGCCCATGTGGCGCTGTCGAAGAACGTGATGGCCGCTGCTATGCAGCTGGGGATATAGAGATACCACATGTACTTGCTGTGGTAGATCTGGAGCACCAGATAAGCTACGAACAGAACGGTGGCGGTTATATCCAGAATACTTGCAATCTGGGGTGTTAAGAAAAGATGATTGACTTCAGGCATAACTTCTTGTTTTACAGGTGCAAATATATGAAAATTATTTTCTATCTTTGCAGTCCCTTACGCGCGGGTGCGCCCTGCGGTAAGGACAAAACATAATGTCAAACAACTAATTTGTTCAAGTTAACTTATTATGTCAGAAGAACTTAAAAAAGAAACCGGGATGCTCAACGCATCGGTAGCTCCCGAGAACTTCGACTGGGAAGCCTTTGAGGGCTCAGGCGTTTACGATTCCGCCGACAAGGACGAAATCCGCAAGGCCTATGACCAGACCCTTTCCAAGATCGTGGAAGGTGAAGTTGTCGAAGGAGAAGTAACAGCAATCAACAAGCGCGAAGTTGTTGTCACCATCGGTGGCAAGAGCGAGGGCGTTATCGCTGCCCCTGAATTCCGCTACAACCCCGACCTCAAAGTCGGCGACAAAGTGGAAGTCTATGTAGAAAACGCAGAAGACAAGAAGTGTCAGCTGGTGCTTTCCCACAAGAAGGCACGCACTCTCAAATCCTGGGATAGGGTCAATGAGGTATTTGAAAAGGACGAAATCGTCAAGGGATATGTCAAGA
This sequence comes from Bacteroidales bacterium, assembly GCA_017962925.1. GTDB lineage: Bacteria > Bacteroidota > Bacteroidia > Bacteroidales > UBA932 > Cryptobacteroides. Next base: position 19,699 of record JAGCUK010000042.1, on the reverse strand, counting down.
CCCGCACCAAGGGCGGCATGATCGTAGACGTGTTCGGTATCGAGGCATTCCTCCCCGGCAGTCAGATTGACATCAAGCCCATCCGCGACTATGATCAGTTCGTGGATCAGACCATCGACTTCAAGATCGTCAAGATCAACCAGGAAGGCCGCAATGTGGTCGTTTCCCACAAAGTTCTCCTCGAGGCTGAGCAGGAAGCCAAGCGTGCCGAACTCATCGGCAAACTCGAGAAGGGCCAGGTGCTCGAAGGCGTGGTCAAGAACATTACCAACTACGGTGTATTCGTGGACCTCGGCGGCGTGGACGGACTCATCCACATCACCGATCTCAGCTGGGGCCGTGTCAACCACCCCGAAGAAATCGTCACTCTCGACGAGAAGATCAAGGTCGTGGTTCTCGACTTCAACGAGCAGCAGAAGCGTATCGCCCTCGGTCTCAAGCAGCTTAGCGCTCATCCTTGGGACAAGCTCAATCCGGACCTCAAGGTCGGTGACAAGGTCAGCGGCACGGTCGTTCTCATCGCCGACTATGGCGCATTCATCGAGATCGAACCCGGCGTAGAAGGCCTCGTTCACGTTTCCGAGATGTCCTGGAGCCCCCGTCTGCACAGCGCACAGGAATTCCTGAAGGTTGGCGACGAGGTTGAGGCACAGGTTCTCAGCATCGACCGTGAGGCTCGCAAGATGAGCCTTGGTCTGAAGCAGCTCACCACCAATCCTTGGGAGAGCATCCGCGAGAAGTATCCCGTCGGCAGCAAGCAGACCGCAACCGTCCGCAACGTCACCAACTTCGGCGTATTCGCTGAGCTGGAAGATGGCGTGGAAGGTCTCGTTCACATCAGCGACCTCAGCTGGAATAAGATTAAGCATCCTTCAGAGGTTGTTGCTCCCGGCGATACCATCGACGTTCAGATCCTCGACTTCGACGAGGCGAACCACAAACTGAGCCTTGGCCACAAGCAGCTCACTCCCAACCCTTGGGATGAGATTGAGGCTAAGTTCCCTGTGGGTTCCACCGTTGAAGGCACCGTGGCTTCCACCACCGATAAGGGTGCAAACATCACCCTCGACGGTGCAGAGGGCTTCGCGTTCAACCGCGAGCTCGTGAAGGAAGATGGCAAGCAGGCCGTTGTCGGCGACAAGCTCCCCTTCAAGGTTGTTGAGCTCCGCCGCAGCACCAGCCGCATCCTCCTCAGCCACCTCCGCACTTATCAGGAGGTTAAAGAGAAGGCTGCCGCTACCGAGGCCGCTACCACCAGCAAGGCTGTGAAGAACATCAACAAGGCTGTCGAGAAGACCACCCTCGGTGATATCGATGCCCTTGCTGCTCTCAAGGAGAAGCTTGAGAAGGGTGAGTAATCACTGATGAACTTCACGCTGACGATATTGGGTTCGGCTTCGGCCCTGCCCTTTTCCGACAGAAATCCAAGCGCCCAGGCACTGTCCGTGCACGGGCGCTTGTTTCTGATTGATTGCGGAGAGGGAACCCAGCAGCGTATCCGTCAGGAGCACATGTCGTTCGTGAAGATCGAGGCGATTTTCATTTCGCATATTCACGGGGATCATGTGTTCGGGCTGTTCGGCATTCTCAGCACAATGAGTCTGTATCATCGTGTGGCGCCGCTTCATATTTTTGGCCCGGGAAATCTTGGTCCCATCGTTAATTTCTATCGCTCCTATTTCGGCGCCGATCTCAGTTACGAGATTATCTTTCATGACCTTTCTTTCAATGTTCCTACGGTAATAGCCGGGCCGGAGTCATTCCTCCCCTCGCTAAAAAAAGGCTTCGGGGAGAAAAGCTCCGAGCCCGGCAGTATGCCGACTGAAGCCTTGCCTCATGGGAGCAAGCATTTGAAGGTAACGGCATTCCCGCTGAATCACAAGATTGAGTGCTATGGGTTCCGGTTCGATGAGATAGTGGGGCCCCGGAGCAATCCGTGGAAGCCGAGGAGCTACGCTTATGTGTCGGATACTGCGCCGTTCCCGGAACTGGTGGAGAACGTGAAGGGAGTGGATATCCTCTATCACGAGGCCACCTATCCTGCCGATATGGCCGACAAGGCGGAGCAGTATTTCCATTCCACGACTTTGCAGGCGGCCGCCTGCGCCAAAGAAGCCGGTGTTGGCAAGCTGGTCATCGGCCATTATTCTTCCCGGGTGAAGGACATCGCCACCCTGGGCGAGGAAAGCAGGGGAATTTTCCCTGAAAGCTATACCGTAAATGATGGAGATGTCTTCGAAATTCCGTATATTCGCGAATATGAAGAGAGCTCTCCTGATTCTAGTTGCGATGTTGACGGGGCTGATAGCCTTGTCTGATACTCCACAGAACGAATATATAAAGAAGTACGCGCCCGTGGCCGTGAGCGAGATGCATCGTTCCGGTGTGCCGGCGAGTATCACTCTTGCCCAGGGTATGCTGGAGTCCCGCTACGGCCTCTCCAGCCTTGCGGCGGATGGCAACAATCACTTCGGCATCAAATGCCACCGCAACTGGAAGGGGAAGAGCATGAGGGTGAACGACGATGCTCCCAATGAGTGCTTCCGGGTTTATGGGAGTGCGGAGGAGTCCTTCAAGGACCACAGCGACTTCCTGCGCTATCAGGACAGATACAAGGAGCTTTTCGAACTGAAGCCCACGGATTACAAGGGTTGGGCGCGCGGTCTGAAGAAGGCCGGATACGCCACCGACCCGAAGTATGCCGAGAAATTGATAAAGATCATCGAGGATTACCAATTATATAAGTATGACACCGGCAGCACCGGTTCCGTGACTTCCTCCGCTCCCGCCCCCGTGGCGGTGCCGGAGAGCCCTCTCAAGATAGAGGAGAAGGCGCAGGTGGAGGTGCAGAACCCGGTTCGCCGTTCCCAGGCCAAGGAGACCTACAGTTTCCGCCTGGACCGCAAGGTATACAAGAAGAACGGCATTCTCTGCGTATATGCGGAGCATGAGGATACCTACGAGAGCATCGCACTGGAGTTCAATCTGTTCCAGAAGGAAATCCTCCGCTTCAACGATGTCTCCGCTATGCGTCCGCTCAAGATTGGGGAGGTGGTTTACCTGAAGCCGAAGAAGCGTCAGGCGCCTTTCGGCCTGCCGATGTATGTGGCAGACGACAAGCCTCTCACCCTTTGGGAGATCTCCCAGCGTTTCGGGGTGAAGATGAAGGCTATTCTCAAGTGGAATCCCGGCATGCCGGCGGACTATGTGCCGGTGGAGGGGGATGTAATCTATCTTAGGAAGATCAAATGAGTAAGAAAAAGAATACCTGGATGTGGAGGCTGCTGGCAGGAGTGCTGGTAGCGGTTGCCGTCATTGGCGGCAGCAAGGCATGGTGCTGGCTGGCGGATAACAAACTGCCGAACGTGAACAAGGCGATGGAACTGTACGTCTATCCGGATACTACTCCGGAGGATGTGCTGGCGGCACTGGATACGGTGGTGTCCCGCCCCGGAAGCCTGAAGAGAAGCTTCGCCGAACACAAAGTGGACGAATACATCACCCCCGGGCATTATACGGTGGAGAAAGGACGGACGAGTGTGTACATCGCCCGCATGCTTAACAATGGCTGGCAGACGCCCGTCAAGCTCCGCATCCCGGCAGTGCGTCTGAAGAGTTCCCTCGCCAGGGCAATATCCTCCCAGATGATGGTAGATTCCGTCACCGTGGCAGATGCGCTGGAAGATGCTGCGCTGCTGGGCAAATACGGCTTCAAGCCGGCCACCGCCTTTGCGCTCTTCATACCGGACACCTACGAGATGTACTGGACGGATTCCATGGAAGAGATTCTTTCGCGCCAGAAAAAGGCCTGGGATGCCTTCTGGACGCCCGAGAACAAGGCTAAGGCCAAGGCGGTAGGGCTCAGTCCGCTGCAGGTATCCATACTCGCTTCTATAGTGAAGGGGGAGAGCAATCTTCCCAAAGACTATCCCAAACTGGCCGGGGTTTATCTGAACAGGCTGCGCAAGGGGATGAAACTGCAGGCCTGCCCTACGGTTGCCTTCCTGCTCAACTACGAAACCACCCGCATCCTGAATAAGGATCTTCAGATCGATTCTCCTTACAACACTTATAAGTATGCCGGTCTGCCTCCGGGGCCCATCGCCGTGCCCGGGAAGGAATATCTGAACGCCGTGCTGAACCCGGATACCGCATCCGGATATCTCTTCTTCTGTGCAGACCCGTCCTTCGATGGCTCGCATCGCTTCGCGCGCACTTATGCCGAGCATATGAAGAACTCCCGGGACTACCAGGCTGCCCTGGCCACCCGCGGGAAGTGATTTTGACGGAGAATTTATTACTTTTGCAGGAGGTATATGGAAGAAATCGTCGCCAGAGCCAGGGAACTTGCCCTGAAGGTGCTCGCGGATGAGCAGCGCTTCGACGGGACGCCCTTCATAGGGCATCCCGACGCCGTCGCGGCCATCGCCCGCGACGAACTCGGCCTGCCGGCCGAGTGCAGCGCTGCGGTATATCTCCATGAAGCCACCCGCACCCATAAGGATGTGGATATCAGCGACTTCCCTCAGGATATCCTGACCATGGTGGACGGGCTCAACAAGATCTCTACCATCAAGCCCAAAGATACCCGGCTGGAGGCGGAGAACTATAAGAAACTGATAGTCCAGTATTCCACCGATCCGCGCGTGACCGTGCTTAAGATTGCGGATCGTCTGGAGGTGATGCGGAAACTCGCTATCTTCCCGAAGAGCTCCAGGGACCAGAAGATACTGGAAACCCTGATGCTATATATTCCACTGGCGCATCAGCTGGGGCTGTACAATATCAAGAGCGAGCTGGAGAATATATATTTCCGTTATGCCGATCCGGAGGAGTACAGGACCATTACCAACAAACTGAAAGCTACCGAGCGGGACCGCGAGTTGCTGATGGAGGAGTTCATCGAACCTCTCAAGCAGAAACTCCACGATGCCGGGATAGTTTATAAACTGAAGATCCGCACCAAGACGGCCTATTCCATCTACCGCAAGATGCAGGTCCAGAAGGTGCCGTTTGAGGGCGTGTATGACGTTTTCGCCATCCGCTTCATAATCGATTGCGATCAGGATCCTAAGTTGGAGAAGGAGCTCTGTTGGAAGGTTTATTCCTATGTTACGGAGGAATACGAGCCAGACACCAAGCGCCTCAGGGACTGGCTCACCACGCCTCGCCCCAATGGCTACGAGAGCCTCCATATTACCGTGAAGAACAAGCGTGGGAACGCTCTGGAAGTGCAGATCCGCACCAAGCGGATGGACTACGAGGCCGAGAACGGGCAGGCTGCCCACTGGGCCTACAAGGGCGTGCAGCACGAGGCGAACATGGATCGCTGGCTCAAGTCCGTGCGCTACGCACTGGAGCATCCTTCCGAAGCCAAACCGGAGGATCTGCCGCAGCCGCCGAGCAAAGAGATATTCGTCTTCACTCCTACTGGCGAACTTCGGATACTGCAGTCAGGTGCCTCGGTGCTGGATTTCGCATTCAATATCCACACTAACGTAGGCATCCGCTGCACCGGAGGACGCATCGGCGGGAAGGCAGTTTCCATCCGCGAAAAACTGCATACCGGGGATACGGTGGAGATCATCACCAGCAAGAATCAGCGCCCGAACCGGGACTGGCTGAATTATGTGGTATCCTCCAAGGCGCGCACCAAGATCAAGCAGGAGCTTGATGCGGAGGAGCGCAAACTGGCTGCGGACGGTCGCGAGCTGCTGGAACGCCGGCTCAAGAACTGGAAACTGGAATGGCCGGACGATATGCAGCAGGAGTACATGAAGGCTCACCACTACTCCTCCGTTATCGCTTTCATGGCGGATATCGGCCGCGAGGTGGTGGATGTGAATGATATCAAGTCCTATATCCTGAAGAAAGGGGAGGAGACTGAGCGTGAAGTGGAGCAGACCCCGAAGGAAAAGGGGATCAATTTCAGCTCCGGTTCGGACGAGATCCTGGTCATCAACGCCAAGAACGTCCGCGGGCTGGATTATAAGCTTGCGAAGTGCTGCAACCCGGTTTTCGGGGACGATGTCTTCGGCTTCGTCACCCGCACCGATGGAATTAAGATACACCGTATGAGCTGCCCCAATGCCGCTCAATTGATGGAGAAATATCCTTATCGCATCCAGAAGGTCGTCTGGCAGGACAGTGCCTCTTCCAGCGACTTCCAGTGCACTCTGAATATTTCTGCGGACAGGGAGCAGGCGGCGCTGGCATCCATCATGGAGATTATCGGGCAATTCAAGGCTTCGATGCGTTCTTTCCAGGTGAATGAGAACAGCCGCACGGGAACCTACGATATCTCGGTGCGCCTGTTCGTGCCTTCCAATATGGAGCTTGACAAGATTATCTCTCAAATCAGTGCGCTCAAGAACGTGCTGCGTGTGAAGCGTGTATAGATATGTATAAGTTTGGAGATTACATACACAACGGTCTGCTTTATGTGAACAACATGCTGCTGCCGAGGCATAAGAAGCTGAGTCAGTTGATGATTTATGCCACGACGGTGTGCCAGTCCAAGTGCCGGCACTGCTCCATCTGGCAGAAGCCGCATGAGCATCTGACCTTGGAAGAGATAAAAGCCATAGTCGGGAGCCGCTGCGTCACCAAGAAGACCGTGGTGGGTCTGGAGGGGGGAGAGTTCGTGCTGCATCCGCAGTATCGCGAGATCATGGCCTGGCTCAGGGACAATCATCCTTACTATACTCTGCTTTCCAACGGGCTAGCGCCTGCGAAGGTGATAGATGCGGTGCGTCAGTACAGGCCGGTGCGGCTCTATCTTTCTTTGGACGGCGACAAGCAGTCTTATCCGGAAGTCCGCGGGCTGGACGGCCACGACAAGGTGATAGAGGTGATAGAGACCCTGAAGGATGAGATTCCCATCTCCCTGATGTTCTGCCTCACCCCCTGGAACTCCTTCAAGGACATGGAATACGTGATAGGAGTGGCGAAACGCTATGGGATCGACGTCCGCATCGGCATCTACGGCACCATGGATTTCTTCGACACCAAGGCTGAGCTGCTGGAGGCGGAGAATTTCCGCACCCGCATCCCCACGAGCATCCACGGCACCGAAGAAAACTATGATTTTGTGGCGCTTTACGATGAGTGGAGGAATGGGCGGCTGAAGCTCCGCTGCCAAAGTATTTTCGGCAGTCTGGTGATCCACAGCAACGGCGACGTGCCCATCTGCCAGAACCTCGGTGTGAATCTTGGGAATATCAGGCAGAACAGTCTGGACGAGATTTTCAATGGCCGCGTGGCGCACAAGATGCAGTGCGACTATTCCAAGAATTGTAATGCGTGCTGGATCAACTTCCACCGCAAATACGATATAATCCTGCTGCGCAACTTCGAGAAGTTGCTGCCGAAGCGGGTGATAGAGTGGTTCTACGGGCCTTACCAGTGGACCTCGGATAAAAAGATGACATATAAAAAGTACTTCGATGGACTTGATAAGCAGATATAAGCGCCTTCGCAGCGAGGCCTACCTCAAGGAGACCTACGCCGGCCCATATGCATTCGTGGGAATGGGCGGGCACAGCCTTGCCAACCTCTATCCGGTTATCCACTATCTTCAGATTCCCCTGAAGTATATTTGCGTGACTTCTCCCACGAAAGCTGAGCTGATAGGGAAGAAGTTCCCGGGCGTGAAGGCCGTGACAGATCTGGATATCGTGCTGGCGGATCCCGAGGTGAAGGGCGTGTTCGTTGCCGCCAGCCCCAAGGCCCATTTCAGCATTGCCAGGAAGGTTCTGGAGAGCGGAAAAGCCCTGTTTGTGGAGAAGCCGCCGTGCTCTGATTCGACGGAACTCGAGACCCTGGTGGGTCTGAATAAGGGGATTGCCGTCGCGGGCCTGCAGAAGCGCTATGCTCCGGCGGTGAAGATGCTTAAGAGCAAGCTTGCCAAGGAGAAGTTATTGAGTTACGACTTGCATTACTGCACCGGTGCATATCCCGAGGGGAATGCAGTACTGGATCTTTATATACATCCTCTGGACCTTGTCTGCCATCTTTTCGGGCAGGCGGAGGTCCTGGCCTGCAGCCCTGCCGGGAAGGATTCATATGTGCTGATGCTGAAGCATAAGGATGTCACCGGCACCCTGGAACTCTCCACGGCTTATTCCTGGAAGGATGCTTGCGAGGTGCTGAAGGTGAACACCGGTTCCGGGCTCTATACCCTGAACCAGATGGAAGAACTGACGGTGGATCTTCGCGCCGGGGTGCTCGCCGGAATCCCTCTGGAGAAAACCGGCCTGGGCAAAACCGTCCATCGCGTCCTCTTCGCCCACAACCCCTTCTCTCCGATCCTCACCGAGAATCAGGTCTATCTCCAAGGCTATTTCGACGAGATCCGCTCCTTTGCCCTCAGGGTAGAACATGGCCCCAAAGGCGCCGACGCCCTTTCCGACCTCTCCTCCCTTCGCCCCACCTACCAGCTCCTGGACGCCCTTCGCTCCAACTGAGTCTGGCCACTCTACATCTGAAAACCCAATATATGTTTGCGTATTAATATGCGCAAACGTAAAATCGTCATAATAAACAGCAAAAGTAAGTATACGTTTGCCAAAAATCTTTGGTTTTTCAATAGTGACGGATTAAACTTGTCGCCAACGAAAAACTAAAGAATAATGAAGAAGATCTTAGAAGTACTCCAATACGGAGAAACAGACATCAGGTTCAACACGGATATCGATCCGACCAAAAACATGGACATAATCCCGGACGTAATCGCCAGGGTGGCGTTTGCCATGACGACCAGACTGTGGGGCGGGAACGAACAGGCTGTTCTGGCGATGATCAGGGCGCTTTCTATCGCTGATCTTTCTGTGAGTGTCAACCGGAAAGAAATGATTCAGTATCTGGACAGGGCGTCAAAAATGATGGCAAAGACCTTGGAGGAGGCTAAAAGGGAGCTGGAGAAACGCGGGACCAAGGTGATGACCTTTGGCCCGGGGGTGATGCCAGGTTCCACGAAAAGCTGATTGCTTGGCTATTTACCATGAATAGAGTAGTGCAACGGATGCTGCCGGATGGCAGCATCATGTATGTTTATCCTTTCCATGTAAGTCTCGAGGGATTGGAAAGTTGTATTCTATGTCGTGATGATGAAGATTATGACGCTATGGTGAAGATAATTGCAGTAGCCGCAAGAAGGAAAAACGTAATAATTGTCATCTATACAGTTGTTTCCAACCATTGTCATATAGCTGTTCTGGCCGCCACGCAGGAGGAGGCGGATGAATTTGGGAAAGAAATAAAAAGAGTTTACTCCATGTGGTTCAGTAAGAAGTACTCTGAACATGGAGTCATGAAGGATGTCGATGTGAAAGCCTTGTATCTGGACAGTTCATGGTATACCCGAAACGCACTGGCATATATCCCCAGAAACGCCTTGGATAATGGTTGCAATGTAAATGAGTATGAATGGTCCGGTTATGGAGCTATGTTCAACAAGCAAAAGGTATATTCAGGATGCCGCAGAGTCGCACAACTTTCCAAAAGGGAGAAAAGGATGGTAATGCATACGGGGGACGACCTCTCCAAAGTGCCGTGGCTGATAGATGCCCGCGGACATTTAATACCCGGAAGCATCTGCGATCGGGCATACCTTGAACAGGTATTTGAGAATGATCAAACCTATTTCATCAGAACAGTTGGAGGACAGAACTCCGCAGAATTAAAACAAAAGCTCGTGGATCTGCCACGGAAGATGTTGCCGGATTCCGAATTCAACAAGAATGTAAATGATATTAGCAACAGATGGTTCGGCTCGGATACCCCGCAATTGACCAGGGAAAAGAAAACGAGATTGCTCCCTTATGTGTTCCGAACCAGCAAAACCACGGTTTCCCAGTTGGCCAGAACATTCGAGCTTACTAGAGAAGAGGTGGAAAAAATACTGAAACCATGAGGCGAAGTGGGCAAGGTCGAATTTTAGGGCGGGGACCTTGCCCATTAGAACCACCTGAAATAAAGAAAAGCGGGCAAGGTCTGCCATCTGGAATTCGACCTTGCCCACTTTGGAGGTTATTGGGAACTTTTGGGGTGACTAGAACACGGTATTCCTAGAGCTTGGGACGCCAAGAACATGTGCGGGGCTGGGATACCGGCTGGGATCAGAAGCGGTAGTATTCCAGCATTTGCATGTTGGTGCCGGCGGGGGGTGCTTCGCCGGGTTCGAGGGGAAGTATCATGACGTGGGCGGTGCTCTTCTTGTCGCCGACGTTGATTGCTTTCTTGATGTAGCTCTGGACGGCTTCCAGTTCCATATTCTTCAGTTCCACGATTTCCTTGGACTTGTTGGTACACTGGGTAAGTGCATCCTTGCCAGTCTTGACAAGCTTGCCATACTTGGACATCGCTTCGGTAGTCTGAAGATTCAGCAGGCCGAGGGCTGCTGAAGGCTGCCCGATGCGGGCAAGGGTAACCTTGTTGGGGATGGCCTTGGCCGCGTTGATATCCTCGATGATCTTTTTCTGTATGTCAGTGGTACTCAGTCGATTGCCGCCCTTATCGACGAACGACACGCACTTATAGACATCTCCGGCCATGGTGCGAACAAAGGTCTGCTGCACCTGGTATCCGCCACCGATACTCCCTTCCAGAGCCTTCACCTCTTTCCAGATGTTATCGATATCCGAAAGATAAGTGTCGATAGCATCGTTGCGGCTCCTGCTGCCGTCGAAATCCCAATCCACCGGAGCGGCTTCCTTCTTGCCCTTGGAGTTCTTGCCCTTGGCATTCTTGCCGGCCGGGGAGCCGGAATCCTTATTGCCCAGAGCGGGAGTAACATTATTCTTGGCAGAAGAAACACCGGCATTATTGCTGGATGAAGGAGTAGGTGCAGCGCAAGGCTTCTTGCTCAAGGTCATATCATAAAGGACATACTGCCCGGAACGACCCTCGCCGCACTGCAGCCAGAACACCAGCTGGGTGCACTTGTTGATGGGAACCTCGTACGTCGTGGGCTGCATCTTATTGGTCAGGGTGAACTCTCCGACCTTGCGCATATCGGCAAACACCATTAGCTGAACGGGGTTGTTCGGATCCAGTTTGGCTCCAAACAAATCAGAATCCACATATTCCACCTTGTTTGCCACCGTGAACTTGAGCGATTCGTATTGTCCGAAAGGATTGAAGGCCGCATATGCAGACTGATGCCCATTGTCTCCAACCAGACTCAACGCACCGTAGCCTGCCGCCAAAGCACCGGCGAGACCGGCTCCTGCGGAGATTCCGGTTGCCGCAGCCACATTGCTGGCGGAAATGGAACTGCCGGCTCCCATGATAAAGATGAAGATGGCGGTATTGAGATCGATATCTTCGAAGGCGAGCATCGGAGGCACGTTGGTCTCGAGCATTATACCCTTGTTGATGCGGGTGCCGTCCTTCATGGTGAAGGCTTCCTTGATGCTGCTGCCGTTCTTGAAGCAGTCGTTGAAATCGAAGTTGGTGAGAGAGCTCAGATAGCGGCCCACATAGTGGAAGTAGGGACCCTTGGTGTAGTCGATGAGGTCAACTTCCTCCGGACTCTCCGGTTTTGGATGATAGAAATAGGCATCGGTGTCCTGAGGATTCCCGCGGAATACCATAACATCCCCGACTCCAATGTAGGTCTGCTTATTGCCACCGTTTCCGGGCTTGGTGAATTTGAGACGCCGGCACTTGTTGATAGGAATCGTGAACTTCTGATTGGGCCATAGGCAGTGAACGTCGATATCCAGAATCAATGCCCCGTCGGCATAAACCTGCAGGCGGTCTTCGCCAAGGACGCGGTGCTTCGAAAGCGTGCCGACGGTGAAGGAAAGCCAGTCGAACTCTCCAGCCAGGTCGTATTCCACATAAGCATTTATGGTACCGTTCATGAAAGATTCCCCCGTTGCGAGGACGAAGCCTTCGTCGAACTGCTCTCCGCCCATGGAGAAGTGGTAGTATGAAGATGCACCATTGAAATAAATGTCATCGAACTTGGCTTTTCCGCGAACGGAATAAGGCTCCAGGGAGGAGCATAGCCTTGTGGCATCTTTGAATTTGGAAATCTTTTCCTTGCCCGTATTGGCAATGCCCGGAGTGGGAATGCCGGCATAGCCTTGCTTGTAGGCGTAGATATTCACCACGCCGAAGTCGAGGCCACCAAGGAAATCGCTCTGCTCCAGTTCTCCACTGTGCATCGACACAACGTTTGCCCCCTTCACGTCCAGCACTACCTGCTCCACCAGATCTTCCTGGGTTATGAGTTTCTCGTAGATAATCTTCCCGTCTGCCTTCACGGTGAACCAGCCCTTGGCATTTCTGCTGTTGGCATCCCTGGGGCCGATCAGGAAGGAGATTTTGTCGTATTGCTTCTGCAGCCAGAAATATGCGAAACCCTGGCTGATGCCTTTGCCGAATTCCTGCGAAGCGGAGAAAATGAAACCGGAGTTATAGTCGATGCGGTTCATTTTGACGGACTCAGTGGTCCCGACGCCCTGCCATTTGTGTTTGACGGTGACAGGCACGGACCACCCGCGATGGCAGACAAAGTGCGGCATGATATCGTCCACCAGGTTTACTTTGTCTTTGGTAATTACTTTTGCAAGCGGGTTAGGTGCAGGCGTGGGAGTCTGGCCTTTCTTCCAGAGTCTCACCTCCGCAAAGCCTACGGTTTCCAATCCTTTAAGGTGGTCGAATCGGAGTTCGTCCACGCCGCTGATGTCCAGCACCACTTCCTTTGGTGCATTCCATTCCCGGATTACTTCGTCAAAAATCCTCCTTCCATCGGCCCTTACCGTGACGATATGGGTGCCGTCGTCGCCTGCGGAAAAGCGGGGTTCGTTATCGGTTTCGCTTCCCCAGCCGCCGCCTCTTACATATCCGACGACAAAACTGATCTTTTCATATTGCCCCTTCAGCGAAAAAACGGCATAAGCCCAATCCTTCGCCTCGTCGTTGAGAACGCCGTTCCTGAGCTTGAATCCATTGGTATACAAAAAACCGGCAAGACCAAAGGAGTCTTCCTCGTTGCGGACACCGTGGTAGGTCGGATTATACTTGCGTTTTTCAACGGGTTCGAAGTTTTTGGAAAGATAAACCTGTGCCTCTGCTGAAAAAGAAACAAGGATAGTAAGTAACAGGATAGCGAACCTTTTCATATTCTGTGTGTTATGTAAACACACAAATATAGCAAATTATTTTACTTCCAAACCGAGATCGTCGATAAGGGCAGAGATTTCGGAATTATCGAAGAAGAGTTTGAGATCGTTGGCGTTCATAATACAATCGTTTTTGTTCAACGATGCAAAGGTACGTCCCCGAATTGTCAACTTTTGACAATTTCAAAAAAGTTTAATAAATTTGTGCATGGATCAACCGAAATTTGAAAGAATGCTGCGGCTGATGCGCATGCTCAGCGGCAATGTCACTTATTCCATCGATGAACTTGCAGACAGGCTGGAGATGTCTGAGCGCACGATCTATCGCTATATAGACACCTTCAAGGCCGCGGGTTTCGCCGTAGAAAAACTCTATGGCAATATCTACCGACTCACCAGTCTGAACGACGATACTCTGGACCTCTCCAAACTGGTTTATTTCTCGGACGAAGAGGCTGCCATCGTCAACAACATGATAGACGGGCTGGACAATACCAACGCCCTGAAAGCCGGCCTCAAGCGAAAGTTGGCCGCGGTTTACGACAGCACCTCGATCGCCAATTTCGTGGCAAAGCACTCCAACACCGCTAACGTGCATGCACTTTCGGAAGCCATCAAGGGCAAAAACAAAGTGATTCTCCGCGGCTACGAATCCTCCAACTCCGGTCAGGTGCGGGACCGCCATGTGGAACCTTTCGGCTTCACCACCAATTATATAGATGCATGGTGCTATGACTTGGAGGACGGCCGCAACAAGTGTTTCAAGATCGCCCGCATGAACGAGGTGGAAATCCTTCCTGAGCTCTGGACTGAGGAGCAGAAGCACCATCTTCAGCCGGTAGACGCCTTCCGCATCCATGGCAACAGCGGCATCCATGTCAAACTCCAACTAAGCCAGCGCGCTAAGAACCTGCTTCTGGAGGAATATCCTCTGGCAGAAAAGTCCGTCCATAAAAAAGGGAAAACCTGGATCTTCGAAGGTACTATCCGTGGGCTCGAAGGGGCCGGGCGTTTTGTCTCCGGTCTGGCGCAGGAGGTGGAGATAATCGAGGGAGAAGAACTCCGTGCCTATGTCCGGGACTATATGGCGGAGGCTCTCAGCTCTTCCAGACTTTAAGATACTGCTGCAGCGCCCACATCTCGTCCCTGTAGCGGGCGGCCTCGGCGAAGTCCAGTTCCGCCGCAGAATGCTGCATCCGCCGCTTGTCCTCCTCTATCATCTTTTCTATCTGTTCGCGGCTCATGGAGCGGATGACCGGATCCTGCAGCACCGCAGCCAGATCCGCTTTAACATAGCCGTCCACATAGGCTGAACCGGGCTCGCGCTTGGAATCGTGCCCGAAGCCCACGCTGACCACTCCGGAACCGAGGTCGGAGGGGTTGGGGATGTAGGTAGGATCGTCGTAGGAGTTGGGGGCGCTCACGCGGCCGGTGGTTCCGTTCGCAATGCGCGGGTTCATCTGCTTGCCGCTCATCGCCCCCATCTCAGCTGCCAGCACGTTCGCGTGGGTCTCTATCTGCTTCGGAGTGATGCCGTGCAATTTGTTGTATTCCATTTGTTTGGTGCGGCGGCGGTTGGTCTCGCGGATGGTCTCCTCCATCGACGGAGTAATCTTGTCGGCGTACATGATCACCAGGCCGTTCACGTTTCGGGCAGCGCGCCCGGCGGTCTGGGTCAGCGCCCTTGTAGTGCGCAGGAATCCTTCCTTATCCGCATCGAGGATGGCCACCAGCGACACCGTGGGCAGGTCCAGACCCTCGCGAAGAAGGTTTACTCCCACCAGCACGTCGAATAGGCCGTTCTTGAAGTCTTCTATGATTTCCACCCGTTCCTGAGTGTCCACGTCGGAATGGATGTAGCGCACACGCACCCCGATCCTGCGAAGGTACTCGTCCAGTTCCTCCGCCATCCGCTTGGTAAGGGTGGTCACCAGAACCCTCTCATCCACCTCCGCACGTTTGCGTATCTCCTCCACCAGGTCGTCCACCTGATGCTCTATCGGCCGGACCTCTATGGGAGGATCCAACAGGCCGGTGGGGCGCACGACCTGCTCTGCCACGAGGCCCTCGGACTTCTCCAGCTCGTACTCCGCCGGGGTGGCGCTCACATAGACCTTCTGTCCGGTGATGGCCTCGAACTCCTCGAAGGTGCAGGGACGGTTGTCGGCAGCGGCGGGCAGACGGAATCCGTACTCCACCAGCACACTTTTGCGCGAATGGTCGCCCCCGTACATCCCCCGGATCTGCGGGAGAGTGACATGACTTTCGTCGATGAAGGTGATGAAGTCCTTCGGGAAGTAGTCTATCAGGCAGAAGGGGCGCTGGCCGGGTTTGCGCCCATCGAAATAGCGGGAGTAGTTCTCTATGCCGGGGCAATAACCCATCTCCTTGAGCATCTCCAGGTCATTCTCCACCCTCTGCTGCAGGCGCTTGGCCTCTATGGGCTTGCCGATGTCTTCGAAGTAGGCCATCTGCTTCACCAGATCGTCCTGGATCTGGGAGACGGCGGATACCACCCTCTCGCGGTTGGTGACGAAGTTGTTCGCGGGATACACGTCTACGCTCTCCAGAGCCTCTATGCGCGCGCCAGTCACCGGGTCTATCAGGCTGATGGCATCTATCTCGTTGCCGAAGAACTCGATGCGCACCGCCTCGTCGGCGCCGCCGAGGAAAACATCCACCGTATCCCCGCGCACTCGGAAAGTGCCGCGCTGGAAATCCACCTCGGTGCGGGAGTAGAGACACTCCACCAGCTGATAGAGGAAGGTGGTCTCGCTCAAGGTCTGCCCGCGCCTGAGGGTGATAGTCTGGCTGCGCCAGTCCTCGGGGTTGCCGATGCCGTAGAGGCAGGAGACGGAGGAGATGACCACCACGTCCCTGCGCCCGGACATCAGGGCACTGGCAGCGCTCAGGCGGAGTTTTTCTATCTGATCGTTGATGCTGAGGTCCTTCTCTATATAGGTATCGGTGACGGGGAGATAGGCCTCCGGCTGATAATAATCATAATAGGAGACGAAATACTCCACCGCATTCTCCGGGAAGAAGGCCTTGAACTCACCGTAGAGCTGCGCCGCCAGAGTCTTGTTGTGGCTGAGAATAAGTGCCGGCCGCTGCAGGTTCTGGATCACATTGGCCATCGTGAAAGTCTTACCTGACCCCGTCACGCCCAGCAGGCAGATGTCCCGCACGTTATTCTGCAGGGCCTCCGTTATCTGCTTGATCGCCTCCGGCTGGTCGCCGGAAGGCTGGTAGTTGGAGTTCAGGTGGAATTTCATGTTGCAAAGATACAAAAAAGGCGGCATCTGCCGACGCCGCCTTCAATAGTAAGAAGATATCTTAAATGAAGATATATTTGCAGATGAACAGCGCCGCGAGCACCCACATCGTGACCGAAATCTCCTTGAACTTACCAGCAACAGCATGGCAGAGAACATAGGAAATGACACCGAGGAGGATACCGTCGGAAATGCTGTAGGCAAGAGGCATCATGATGATGGTGACAAACGCAGGGATGGCCTTGCAGTAGTCTTCCCAGTGGATGGTCTTGATCGAAGGCATCATCATTACACCGACGATGATAAGGGCGGGAGCAGTAGCTGCGCCGGGGATCGCCAGGAAGATGGGGCTCAGGAAGAGTGCCAGTGCGAAGAAGATTGCCACGGAGAAGGCAGTGAGGCCGGTGCGGCCGCCTTCGCCAACGCCGGATGCGCTTTCTACATAAGTAGTGGTGGTGGAAGTACCGAAGCAGGCACCTGCGATGGTTGCGATGGAGTCTGCGAGGAACATCTTCTCCACACCCTCGATCTCGTCACCGCCCTTCTTGATGAGGCCTGCACCCTGATGGACGCCGATGATGGTGCCCATGGTGTCGAACATATCGATGAAGAGGAAGGTGAACACTACTGCCAGCATATCCCAGCTCAGGATGCTGCTCCACTCGAACTTGCAGAAGATGGGGGAGAGGCTGTCGGGCAGGGAAACGACCTTGGTAGGAAGGGTGGTGATGGCTGCGCCGGTTGCGGGATCCTTGATGAAGATGCCGATGACGGCGGTGATGAGGATGCCCCAGAGGATGCCTCCGCGGATCTTTGCCATCACGAGGCCTGCAGTGATGAAGAGACCTATGATGCCGACGAGAGCCTTGCCTTCGGTGATATGGCCGAGGCCGACGAGGGTTGCGTCATTGTTGATGATGATGCCGGCGTTCTGCATGCCGATGAAGGCGATGAAGAGGCCGATGCCCGCGCCGATAGCCTTCTTAAGCGTGCCGGGAATGGCATTGATGAGCCAGGTACGGACCTTGGTTACCGTGAGGATAACGAAGATGATACCTTCGATGAGGACTGCGGTCAGTGCGAACTGCCAGGTATGTCCCATTCCAAGGCAGACGGTGAATACGAAGAAGGCGTTCAGACCCATGCCAGGTGCAAGGGCGAAAGGCTTCTTGGCATAGAGCGCCATCACGAGGGTACCCACGATAGCGGCCAGTGCGGTAGCCGTAAACACCGATCCGGCAGGCATGCCCGGGAGGGCGCTGAAGATGCCGGGGTTGACAGCCAGAATATAGGCCATCGTAAGGAAGGTGGTCAGGCCAGCCAGAATCTCGGTTCGAACGTTGTTTACGCCGTTCTTGAACCCAAAGGCTTTTTCAAGAAAGTTTGCCATAGTTCAGGGGGATTAGAAAATCCACTTAGCACCGATGCAGGGATTGCACATGAAGCCGTAGTTGCCGGCGAAGTTGAGGGAAAGCTCAACCTCTCCGCCGAGATGCAGATTCTCAACACCGATGTGCTTTCCGACGTTGTACCAGATCTGAGGTTCGGTAAGGATGCTCAGCTTGGTCTCTTTCTCATATCCATTGAGAAGATTGTTGTCGGTATCGAACTGGCTGTCAAGTCCCCAGATATCGATAAATCCGCTGAAACGCAGGCCTTCGACACCAAGGAAATCGTTCATGCCCCATACGCCGGAGAACTTGAGCGGAACGGAAGCGCTGCCGTAGCCGATATGATGATCGTACATCACAGCAACGGTGTAGATGTTCTTGAAGTCGGCTGAATGCAGGAAGTAATTTAGACCCAGGCAGGCGACACCTGCACCCCAGGTGGCTCCGTCATATTCTACGCGGACGCTGAGATCCTTGAGCTTGGAATCCTGCCAGAAGTTGAGGTTACGCTCGATTTCGAAGTAACTGCCATTGAAGGCGGTTCCTGCGCCGAGGTTTTCACGGTCGGCAGAGGTGGCATAGTAGTGATCGATGAAGAAGAAGGTGTCACCCCAGTTGTCACCGTAGAAACCCTCGAAAGTTGTGGTTGCGTAACCGCGTCCGAGGTCATAGAACATTTGAAGGTTGGTCTGAGCCTTCGCTCCTTGAGCAAAAGCAAGCGCAGCAATAGCACACGCGATGATGATTTTTTTGGACATAAAATGTAATTTATGAACTAAATATGTTAATAAATAAGGTTTATCTTTCTGAAAGGTGAAGCACCGAGCTCACTTCCACGTCTTCAGGGAAGGGGGCGGTGCGGGGCACGTCGGTAATGTCGATGATGAAGTTGAGGAAAACTGCCTTGGGATTGAAGTGCTTCACGAGGCGTATGGTCGCCAGGGCGGTTCCTCCCGTGGCCAGAATGTCGTCGTGGATGAGCACTACGTCGTCGGGGCAGATGGCATCGGCGTGAATCTCAAGGGTGTCGGTGCCATATTCCTTCTGGTAGGATTCCCTCAGTGCGGTGGCCGGCAGCTTGCCCGGCTTGCGCACGGGAACGAAGCCCGCGCCAAGCCGGTCCGCTATAGCCGCTCCGCTGATGAATCCACGGGACTCTATGCCGGCAACCTTGGTTATGCCTTTATCCTTATAGATGTCGCATATCCTGTCCAGAACCTCTTTGTAGGCCTTTGGATCCTTGAAAAGCGTGGTCACATCGAAGAACTGGATTCCCTTAACGGGGAAATCCGGCACGACCCGGATGGATTCAGTCAGTTGTTTATCAGTCATTCTTTTCCAATCTGTTTACTTCGAAATCGACGGACTTGTCGCCGAGGGCGTTCTTTCCGAACTCATAGTCCTTGCCGGGAAGTACTGCATTCAGGATGATACCCACGAGGGCACCGACAGCAAGACCGGAGAGTTTGGTGAAGCCGAGGTCGAGGCTGCCGGCCTGGCTGTAGGAGATGCCGATTGCGAGCACGAGGATGAGGGCCATGATGATGACGTTACGGGAAGACTTGAAGTCCACCTGATTCTCAACCACGTTGCGCACACCGACTGCGGAAATCATACCGTAGAGCACGAGGGAGACGCCGCCGATGGTAGCTGCAGGCATAGCTCCGATGAGTGCCGAGAACTTAGGGCAGAAGGAGAGGATGATGGCGAACACTGCTGCGATGCGGATCACGCGGGGGTCATAGACCTTGGTGAGGTTGAGCACGCCGGTGTTCTCGCCGTATGTGGTGTTTGCGGGGGCACCGAAGTGGGATGCCAGCGCAGTGGCGAGACCGTCACCGATGAGGGTGCGGTGCAGGCCGGGATTCTCGAGATAGTTGATGCCGGTGGTGGAGGAGAT
>JAGCUK010000041.1 GCA_017962925.1 Bacteroidales bacterium | reverse complement strand
TTCCACGACTTCGAGACGGACATCCCCGCGGACCGGGACATCTATGAAAGCCTGGTCGGTTGCGAGCTCAGGGAGGACCTCCTTTACAGCTATGTCCGCACACGCGTCGCCGAGGCGGACGGGGGATAGGACGTGCGCTCATGCGCGACGGGATGCAAAGGGGCTTCTCCATGGGATACAAGCGGATTGCTCTGGTGGTGGACTCATCCATGCCGAGGCTCATCAGCCTCTACGGGACGCTGGGGTTCGTGCCGGACGGCCACCGCCATGCTTTCGGGGTGGACTTTCTGAGGATGGTGTGCGAGAAGAGGTGACGTACCTTCCTGCCCCTTCATTTCTGCCAAATTCTGGCTTCAATGCACTACTAACCTTTGAAGTATTGTTAATTTGCCGGAATAAATATACATTTGCGGTTGAAAAATCTCAGGTTTTCCGTCCTCGATCAAAAGGAGCATAATAACGCGTTATGTGGACAAAGTACCCAACCCACCCAATGGTGCGGGCGCTTGGACCTGAGATTAATAGTTGCTCCAACCCCGTACCCTCATATCCGTTTTTTGGATTCTCGCAGATGTTTTATCTGCGGGATGAACGGACGTATAAGTCTTATGGCGGCCTTTTCTACTCTGTACTCTTTTACGTAGTACTCAATTGCATCTTGAAGGGTCCATCCTGCCGAGGACCTTAATGTCAGAGACGAGTCGTTGTATACTGTGAAAGCAGTATGAAACGACCCATCCAAATCGATGGCAGGCACTGTTATAACACTCAATCTTTCCACAATTCAAATATACAACAATATAGCAACACATACAAATCAAGAGCAGCAAATCACTCCTTCCAAAGGACAAATAATCTTATACCAAACTGCTGACGGGAGCACAAGCATTGACGTTAAACTTGAAGACGAAACCGTATGGCTCAGTTCAGAACAAATGGCCTTACTCTTCGAAAGAGATAGGACTGTTATTCAACGACATATTAGAAACATATATAGTGAGGGTGAATTGACCAGAGATATCACATGTGCAAAATTTGCACATATGGGTATTGACGCGGATCAAACGTACATTACAGAACTATACAACCTTGACGTTATCATCTCCGTAGGCTACCGGGTCAAGTCCAAGCGAGGCACCCAGTTCCGTATCTGGGCGAACTCTATCCTAAAAGAATATCTCATTCAAGGATATGCTATCAAGAATGGCTTAGTGCAGCAGAAATATGATGATCTCAAGGCACTTGTGGATGTAATGGGGCGAACGATGGGATACCTTGACGCCCCTGTCGACGATCAAGTTCGTTCCATCTTTGATGTCGTCAAGGATTATACTTACGCCCTCGATACTCTGGATCGTTATGACTACCAGAACTTAGGGATTCGTTCGACGAGCAAAGAATACTTTCGCGCGACATATGAAAACGCGATGGATGTCATTCGTGGCCTCAAAGCTAAGTTCGGCGAAAGCGATCTTTTTGCTAACGAAAAAGACCAGTCTTTTCACAGTTCAATTGGACAGATTTACCAAACCTGGGATGGCAAAGACTTGTACCCTTCGGTTGAAGAGAAGGCGGCGATGCTGCTATATCTTGTTGTCAAGAACCATTCTTTCACGGACGGCAACAAACGTATCGCTGCTACCCTATTCCTATGGTTTATGGAAAACAACCGCATCCTATATGCTCCTGATGGGCATAAACGTATAGCGGATAATGCATTGGTCGCACTCACCTTGATGATTGCAGAAAGCAAGACATATGAGATGGACGTTATGGTTAAAGTTGTTGTAAACTTGATAAACGGAGACAATAAATGATAATGAAATACGACTATCCCGATGTCAAAAACATTGTTGTCTGCGGAGACATCCACGGAGCTTTTGAGGAAATGGTGTACAAACTGTGCGTACGGTATGGTATGAAAGATACCTTGCTTATCGTTGCGGGAGACTGTGGATTCGGATTCGAAAAGCCGGGCTACTATGAGCAGGTTTTCAATAAGATTTCCCGTCGGTTGATTAAAGCGGACAATTGGGTTGTGATGATTCGAGGGAATCATGATGATCCTGGCTATTTTCAGGAGCAGCGGATCCACCACGAGCGCTTCCGCTGTGTTCCTGACTACAGCATCATTACTGCATGCAGTCATACTATCCTCTGCATAGGTGGAGCCATCAGCATCGACCGAACATATCGCCTAACTGTTGATTCGCGTCCTCGTTCCTCACAGACTGCTTGTTACTGGGCGGATGAGATGCCGTACTATGACGAATATGCCTTGGCTGAAATAAACGATAAATACAAGGTCGATATTGTAGTTACCCACACCTCCCCATCATTCTGTGAACTACTCAAGAAAGACGGGCTAATGGATTGGTCTAAAAGGGACGAAACATTGCTGGAGGATTGTGATCGCGAAAGAGCAACACTTGATCGCATCTTTGACTCCTTGAAGAAGGCTGGACAACCTCTCACCCATTGGTATTATGGTCATTTCCATCAGAGCTGGAGTTCAACCATATATGGTGTTCTCTTTTCAATGCTTGATATTATGGAGTTCAAGGAGCTGAATTCGACGTTTGATGCAAAAAATGAATAACTTTGTCATATAACTATCGCTATGCCTCAGCTGATTACTTACGGAAACGAGTTGATCAGGATCAACCCTTCCAACAACAAGATCGAATACTCCACTAACCGCGGTTCCTCCTGGATTACACGATACAGCGGAAGTGGATGCGGCCAGTTCCGCGACCTTCTCGAATATGGAAATGAGATCATCGCCTGCGCGGACAAGGGCTTGTATTACTCCACCAACAAGGGCTCTTCATGGATTTGCCGTAGTTCCGGCAGTGTGGCAAAGACGCTCATTGCCATTCAGGATGGCGGCCGCGAACTCCTCGGCAGCTCTAACGACGGCCACCTGTATTATTCCACCAACAAAGGATCTTCCTGGATCCGCCGGAGGTAGAGTGCACTTACACTTTCAGGAAAACGTCCTTCTTGTAGAAGAAATACAGTATCAGCCAGCAGATGAGCACATATCCCGTGGAGAGGATAACCCTGCTCACGGCCGCGCTGCATAGCCCCGCCAGCCCTCCGAAGAAGAAAGTATTGATCGAGGGGATGGAAACTATCCTCTGGAGCATGTAAATCGTGATTGAATTCATGCCGATTACCCTGAAGGGGAAGGCCCATTTCTTCCAGCCTTTCACGTCTATGATGTAATAGAAGATGGCAAAGCAGGCGAAGGAATATGCCCCCACTGCCAGCACAAAGGAACTGGTCCAGAGTTTCTTGTTGATGGGGAAGTCGAAGTTCCAGGCCCATGCAAGCACCCCGCACACCACGGCCGCCGCGAGCATCCACAGGGCCTTGCGTCCTCCGGAGATCTTTTCCTCCGGCAGGCGCACCAGCTCTCCGGCGAACATACCGAGCATGGCGGTGACGATGGCGGGAATAGCGCTCAGCAGGCCTTCGGGGTCGAAGCGCCCGCTATCATAAAGGAGCCTTCCGGGGAGGATCTGCCTGTCTACCCATCCCACCAGATTGCCCTGGATCGAGAGGGGATCCCCTCCCGGCACGTCCGGAGCAGGAACGAAGCGGATCAGCAGCCAATATCCTATGAGGATGGCGCCGGCGATTATCCCGCGTTTCCAGGGGGATTTGACGAATAGATAGATGAGTGCCGCGCCTGCCCATGCAATACCGATGCGTGCGAGGACGCTAGCTACCCGGAGATTGGCGAAATCCAGCTTGAAAAGGCCATTATATATGAGTCCGAGGCCTATGAGGATGAGGCAGCGGCGTACTATCTTCCAAACGATCTTGCCCGTGCTCTTGCCGGCCTCGCGCTGCTTGGCGAGAGAGAAGGGCCATGAAACACCCGCCAGGAAAAGGAAAAGCGGGAAGATGGTGTCGTGGTGCCGGAGGCCGTTCCATTCCACATGGCTCATCTGACGGGCAAGCCAGCATTCGGCTCCGTTGGGGAACAGGCTGCAGATACCCACTACCAGCCCAGCCACACCCATAATAAACATCATGTCGAAGCCCCTCAGGGCATCCAAAGAAGCAAGTCTTTTAGATTTATCCATTTTAAAATCCTTTTCTGAATTTCCCATCGTCCTCCAGCATCCCGAGGTAGGAGTTATAGCGCTCCGCGCTGATGGTGCCGGCCTCGACGGCCGCCTTGACGGCACACCCGGGCTCGTGCGTGTGGGTGCAGGGCACGAAGCGGCATTCGTCCGCCACGCGCAGCATCTCCGGGAAGTACTTTGCTATCTCCTCCTTCTCAAGATCTATCAATCCGAATCCGCGCAGGCCGGGGGAGTCGATCAGGTATCCTCCACCGTTGATAGGATACATCTCATACAGCGAAGTCGTATGTTTGCCCTGCAGATGGGCCAATGAAATCTGCCCGATCTTCGGAGCCAGCGAAGGATCTATCGCCTTGATGAGGGATGATTTCCCTACACCGGACTCGCCCGAGAACAGGCTCAACTTGCCGCTGCAGGCCTTCCGCAGTTCGTCGATTCCCTCGCCTGTCTTGCAGGAGGTCTCTATCACCCTGTATCCCGCACCTTCGTAGATGCGCCGGAACTCCTCCACCGCCTCTGGCGCCTCCCCGCGGTACAGATCCACTTTGTTCAGCGCTATCAGCGCCGGAATCTTGTAGACCTCGCAGGTGAGGAGGATGCGGTCCAGGAACGGCAGCTTGATCTCCGGGAAATACAGGCTGACGGCAATCACTGCCTGGTCCAGATTGTCCGCAATGATATGCGCCTGCCGGCTCAGATTGGTGGATTTGCGGATCACGTAGTTCCGCCTCGGCAGAATCTCTGTTATGATGGCAGCCTCTGCCGCCGCAGGTATGTACCGTACTTGGTCGCCGACCGCAACGGGATTGGTGGCGGAGGATTTCTGCAGACGGACCTTCCCGCGCAGCACTGCGGGGAACGGCTCCCACGCCGGAAGCTCGCTAAGCAGATAATGACTGCCCGCATTCTTTACCACCGTCGCAATCCTCTCTTCCATAGCTACTTGGCCCTGCTGACCAGTTTCTCTGCAAAACGCCTCAGCACCTCGTAACGCACGTTGCCGAGCTTCAGCTTCCGGGCAGCCTTCAACGCCTCCTCGGTGTAGCGGCACACCTCTGCGCGCGCATCGGCATCCACCCCGCACTCGACATATATCTTCTTGATATCGGCAATCTTGCGGACACCCGCATCTCCGCTCTCCAGCTCGTTGAACCGGGTCAGGAAATCCTGCCTCTCCTTGCCGGACAGCTTTTCGCAGGTGCGCACGGTAAGCCAGCTCTTCTTGCAGTTGAGGATGTCGCCGCCGATGGGCTTGCCGAACACCTTCTCGTCGCCGAAGGCATCCAGATAGTCATCCGCTACCTGGAAAGCCATCCCCAGCTGGTAGCCATAGTCGTAGAGCGCCTGGCACTCCTTTTCGCCGGCACCGGCCATCAGCGCGCCCATCTTGGCGGAGCATGCCAGCAGCACTGCGGTCTTCAGGCCTATCATCTTGCAATAGTCTTTCATGGGGACCTCGGGCACGCGCTCGAACTCCATGTCGTACTGCTGGCCCTCGCATACTTCAGCTGCGGTTTTGGAGAAGAGGCTCAGCACATCATCCAACTTGTCCACCGGGGCCTTGGCGATGCGCTTGTAGGCATCTATCTGCATCACGTCGCCGGAGAGGATGGCCGTGTCTTCGTCCCACTTTTTCCAGACGGTGGCCTGGCCGCGGCGCAGAGGCGAGCGGTCCATGATATCGTCGTGAAGCAGGGTGAAAGTGTGGAAAACTTCCAGGGCGCTAGCGACCTCCAGCAATTTGGGAGTGAAGCGGTTCTTGAAAACCGCGTATGTGGTGAGGCACAGTCGGGGGCGGATACGTTTACCACCGATGGCAATCATGTATCGCAGTGGATCGTATAGCCCTGCAGGCTCATCCGGGAATTGTATTTCGTTAAAGATGCGCTCGGTAACGGCATCAATATGCGGTTCGGTTATCATATATGCAAATATAGCTAAATTTTGATTTGTATCAGTTTTTTACTATTTTGCGCTCAAATGTAGTGTATTATGAGGTGTGGCAAACTATTCCTCCCGCTGTTGTTGTCTCTTATAGTGGCCGTGTCGTCCGTCCAGTCAGGATGGGCCCAGGGCGCTGCTGGAGTGCCTCCGCAGCAGAAAACCAAGCAGGATCTTTTCGGAAAAATCGTGGATGATACCGGAGAACCGCTCCCCGGTGTGGTAGTCTTTCCCAAGGGAGAGATGGCCAAGGCCGTCACTTCCGACCTGGACGGCAATTACTCCGTCCGGGTTCCCTCCGGCAAGAATATCACGTTCGTTTTCCAGTTCCTGGGGATGGAGACGCAGGAAATCGCGGTCAGCGCCCCGGGGCGGAAGGATGTGGTGATGAAATCGGACAACCTTCTGGAGGAGGCGGTTATTTCGGTAGGTTATGGCCTGGCCCAGAAACGGGAAGATATGGTGGGCTCCGCTTTCCAGGTGACATCGGATCAGCTTAAGTTTCGTCCGGCGGAACGTATGGACAATATGCTGGTGGGTATGGTCCCGGGTCTTTCCGTGATAGAAGATAGCAGCGGCGGACGTCCCAGCGTGAAGCTACGCGTCCGCGGCGATGGTTCCCTGAGCGCATCCAACGAGCCCCTCTGGATCATAGATGGCGTACCGGTGTACAACAATGGCAACTCGAGTGGTATTGCAGGTATGGGGTCCAGTTCGATAAGCCCCATCTCCCTGATGAATCCGGACGACATAGAGTCCATGACTGTCTTGAAAGATGCTTCCACGGTTGCCCTGTATGGCGCCGATGGTTCCAACGGTGTCATACTTGTTACTACCAAAAAGGCAAAGAGCGGCAAGTTGAGCATGAATGCATCAGTGCGATATGGTTATGACGATATCGACCCCTCGACGCGTATCAAATACCTTCATTCCAAAGAATGGATGGCACTTGCCAAAGAGGGATGGGTGAACAGTGGGCGCGATATCAAGAACTTCCCCTATCAGGACAACGAGTACCAAACCTATACGGGTGTGGATACAAACTGGTATCAATACTACCAACGTCCCGGTTCCTCCATGCAGGTTAACCTTTCGGCATCGGGAGGCAGTGACAGGATGAACACCTTGATTTCTGGAGGATACTATAGGCTCAAGTCCCCTTATAAAGGAAACAGTACGGACCGTTTTACGTTCCGGGAAAACACCTCGGTTAAACTGGCCAATAAACTATCTGCGACCTTCATTCTTGATGCCAGTTTTACGAAGAACCAAATATTCTCGTCCTATAGCACATTCCATGAGATACTCCCGATTTTCGAGCCTTATAACGAAGATGGCAGCTATCGTTGGTATAACTATTACAGTTCTGATGACAATAACTACAATGTGACTGCAAAGAAGTTCTGGACTTATCTGGATGCCATGGATCTTAATACACGTTATTCCAACTCCATGAATGTCAAGGGCTCGGCCACCATCAAGTATAAACCGACGGACCATCTCTCATTTACATCACAGACGGCTGCAACCTTTATGAATGTATATGAGGCTTACTATGATTCCAAATACACGCTTTCCGGTGTCGGCAGCGATACGTCCAAAACGGGCTCTTCCACCCGATATGCAGTTTTTGACTATGACTATTATATAAAACTCCATGCCAATTACGACCGTACTTTTGGTGGAAAGCACAAAGTGACGGGGATGGCAGGATGGGAATGGCGTTCTGTCACTCACCCTTATTTGAGCGCCAGCGCTTCCGGTTTTGTCAATGACAATATTCAGGAAGTCAGTTACTCTACTTATTCGGACTTGAGGCGCGGAACGTCGAATGTTAGCTACAAAAAGAATCTGTCATATATTGCCCAGGCATCTTACGGTTACGACAAGCGCTACAACATTTCTGCAAACTATCGCAGACAGGGCAATTCGGCCTTCAGCGAATACTCCAAATGGAGCGATTTCGCCTCGATCGGTGCCAGTTGGAACGTCCACAGGGAAATTTGGTTCGAATCGCGGTATCTCAGCAGTCTGAGCATTAAGGGCACCTTCGGCACAGCCGGAAACTCCCGTGTAAATACTTCCTCATCATACGGGGCATATACATTGTCTGACAGCTACTATTACGGGGCCAATCCCGGCGCCGTGCAGACCAGTACGCCTAACCCGGCACTTTCCTGGGAGAGGACCTTCAAGACCGATTTCCAGATTCAGCTGGGTTTCCTTAAACGCTTCCACCTTACGGTTGAGCCTTATAGGGAATTGACCACCAATGTATTGTATAATGCGAGAGTGTCATCCATCGTGGACGACAGCGGTATCTATCAGAATATTGGAGAGATATCGAACAACGGTATCGAGTTCATCTTCGAGTCTGTAAATATAAAGAATAAGGATTTTACATGGTCTACCAGCATCAATGGCGCCCGTAACCGGAATATGGTCGAGAAGTTGTACGGTGATGCCTATACCGGATATTTCGATCATATCTGGATCGAGGGACAGAGCAAGGATGCTCACTGGCTGGTACGTTGGGCTGGAGTGGACCCCGTGACTGGTGCTCCGATGTGGTACGACAAGAACGGAGATCTCACATACACTTTCAGTTACGAAGACCGTGTTTTCCAGCCGTATTCCCATCAGCCTGACCTGTATGGCGGTGTATCCAACGACTTTACCTGGAAAAACTTCAATTTGAGGGTGATGTTCGATTACACTATTGGAGGTTGGTTGTATGAATCCGTGTTCAGGGACGATGGATATAGCGTGATCGATGAGAACCAGGTGCCTGAGGCTCTCGATCACTGGACTACTCCGGGGGTAGGCAACCTGAACCCTTCCTTCATATACAAGGGATGGACCAATTCATACTATAATTCCACCCGATGCCTCTACAACAAGACATCCGTTCAACTTCGCAGTGTGTCGCTTTCTTATTCCGTTCCCAAGAACATCGTCAAGAAAGCAGGCATAGAAGCGTGCACCCTGTCTTTGATCGGGAACAATCTCTATTTTTGGTCTCCTGCCCAGAGCAAAACCAGAAACAGCTACAAGACTGTGAGGTTTGGCAATCAGGGTATGCGACGCGAGTTCTCATTCCAGGTATCCTTGAACTTTTAAAACGTAAGAGCCATGAAAACAAGAATTATTATTTTGTCAGTTGTCTCCGCTCTTACATTTGGCGGGTGCAAGGCTTGGACGGATATGGAGACGTCCCTGCTTCATGTAGATCCTATTGGAAAATCCACCGTTGCATCATTCCTTGGAACGGTCGAAGGTTATCAGGCGGCGGGGGAAGGTATGCATTATCGTTTGTACCAGCTCTACGACAAGGATTATGTCCGTTATGCAGAGATAATGGGAGACCTCCTCAAGATCACCGTAGATGCCAACGAAGGAGATTACCTCGCTTTCAACTACCAGTTGGAAGCAGAACACGTGGCCACTTATCCTAGGAACATCTGGACGGAGGGCTGGTCCGCGATTACTGAAACGAACAACCTCCTCTATTATGGCCCTGACCTTAAGAAGAATTGCGCTAACGATGCTCAGAAGGCCATCGTGGACCGTGCTATGGCATATGCCTATTTCGGCCGTGCTTTAGCTCACATGGCCCTTTGCAACTGCTATGGCCAGCCTTATAATTTCACGGATACCCACGACCATCTGGGGGTCCCCATCGTAGATTTCATCCCTAAATACACGGATGTACTCGGCCGGAAGAGCGTGGCAAAAGTTTACGCAAAGATAATCGAGGACATCGAGGCTGCAATGGATATCTTTCAGAAAATATCCGCCAATTATGGGGCGGATGGAGAGAAATATGCCCAGATTAACAGTATCACTGACTGCTACCACATTTCCTATATTGCCTGTGAGGCCCTTTTGGCGCGCGTGTATCTGTATATGGAAAACTGGGACAAGGCTGCCGAGTATTCCGACAAAGTTATTAAGAAGGTTCAGTTGTCGCCGCGCGATGAATATGTCAATATGTTCCGCGAGTCCCAGGACAATCCCGGCAAGGAGGCTATTCTCCGTCTGAATGGATATGACAAGACTCCATCTACCGGCAACTTGTTCGACCCTGCCAGGACACCATCCTTCGAGCCTGTACCTGCATTGAGCAACCGCTTCGATGCCTCGGATATCCGCAAAGAACTGCTTACTTATGTGGGAGAGCCCACTGAACCCGAGATGTATGCCGGGAAATCCTTCCCCGCCGTTTGCAAGTTCCTTTATCGCAAGAGTATAGGTGCCGAAGAAAAGCATTGCAACGATCACTTCGTTCTCCGTTGCTCTGAAATGTATCTTATCCACGCGGAAGCAAGCGCCCAGAACAATGACATTACATCTGCCGTGAACGACCTGAAGGCGATAATCGGCCGTGCAACAGGTGTCGCGGCTTCCGCCGTGACAATCAGCGCCAGCACCAAGGACCAGGTGCTATCGCTGGTGGCAGATGAGCGTGTGAAGGAGCTTTGCTTCGAAGGGCACCGTCTCTTCGATATCACACGTCGCAAGGAGAACCTCGTCCGTTCCAACGGATGCGGCGCCCGCAGCGATGCGCTGACTATAAATTATCCCAATAACCGTTTCGTGCTCCCGATAGACCGTATGGAGCTACAGTCGAATCCCAATATGCAGCAGAATCCCGGTTATCAGGAATATACGGCACAATAGAAAGATGCAATGAAGAAACTAGTTATAAGACTTTGCCTTTTGGCAGCCTGCCTGCTGGCAACATCCTGCCAGGACCAGCTGAACATAATGTTCAAGGACTTTTTCGTGTGTATCAAGGATGCGAGCGGATCTGACAAGTCCGTCGTCCCGTCTTTTTCCAACGAATTCTGGGTCAGCTATTTCGTGGAACTGCATGCAGAGACCCGTCAGAGTGACGTGGTGGTAACCTACGAAGTCATACCAGGCGACGGCCTCAAGGAAGGCGTGGATTACGTGCTTGCCGGCAGCAACACCGTAACCTTCCCAAAGAATGTTTACCGTATGCCCCTGCGCATCCAGTATATGCGGCATACCGTCGATCCGTCCAAAGACAATACGCTTACCATTCGCCTGCTTTCCACCAATGACCCGGAGGTCAGCGTCGGCTACCCTGGACCCAGCAAGAAATATAGCACTCACACTGTTACCAAAGTAAATGATTAACAACCTTTAAATATTACCTTTATGAAGATTAACAAATGGATTGTCGCTGCTTTTGCAGCGCTCGCGTTGCTCTCCTGCCAGGAAAAGGAAGAGCCCCAACCAAAGGACACGACTCCTGCCGAGCTCAAGTCCTTTGCGCTTCTCAAGGCCGATAACGCCGCCCTCCCCGCCGATGTGGTGGCCGAAATCAGCGCCAATATGGTAATCCGTGTTCCCGGCACCGAAGCAGGCAAGAAATTCACTGCTACCGTTACCGCCGGCGAAAACGACGAAATCAAGGTGAATGGCGTTGCTCCTGATGAAAACGGAAAAGTAGAGGTGAATTCCGCCGCACCCATCGACATTATCGTGACCAACACCAAGAGCGAACTTACCGCTACCTATGAGGTCAAGATAGGTAAGATCCTTGCCACAATCGTGACCCCTGTAGGATCTTACACCGAGGCTGAGACAAGCTGGAGGTCGGAAGTCTGCCTGGCCATCAATCCCAAGGACAATACTCCTTACGTGGCATATGCCCGCAAGAAGACTTCGGAAGATCCGGCCGACAAGAACAACCGTATCGCTGTGGTAAAATGGGATGGCAGCGCTTTCGTGCCTGTGGGCACCCCCGGCATTACTGACGGAACATCCCGCCAGGCAATGCTTTGCGACCTCGCCATAGATGGAGAAACACCTTATGTTCTCTTCTACGGAGAAATAACCGCCAATGTCCCCGGTGCGCTCAAGTTCGACGGCAGTGCATGGACTTCGGTAGGTACGCAGGAATTCGGAGAAAGGATTACTGCCTCCTACGGACTTCCCAAACTGTATTTCATCGATGGCAAACCCGGATTTGTCACGACTCACAACGTTTCCAAGACCGATCCTTACAGGAATGCCGTCCGTTACAATTTCAACGGAACATCCTGGGATCAGACTCCGTTTATCCCCGGTCTTCCCAAATACGGCGAAAAGGGCGGAAGCGATGGTATGTTCTATTCTGCAAGGGTTGCCACTGATTCCAAGGGAACTGTTTATGCAGTAACTTCCAACAACCTCTATGGCTACTATGTGTTCAATGTATCCAATAGCTGGGAGACACTTGTAGATAACTACATTCCCGACGGTGAGACATACGGAGTCCCTTCCAGCCTTGCCATCAAGGTGGGTCCCAACGATGCGGTTTATGTGCTTGGTGCCATTTCATCCAAGGCGCAGTACCAGATTTATCGTTACAACAAGGATGCTGCTACCAAACTGGAGACTTTCGCTGGCCCCGTCCAGGTGACTCCCGGTTCGAGCGGAGCTGTCAAGGAAACAATGTGCTTCGGCATCAATCCTACCACCGGAGAGATTGTAGGTGCATATATTATGGAAGGCAAACTTTACTTTGCCGTGATCGACGAGAACCGCCAGTGGACTGAGTTCAAGGAAGTCGAAGGCGTAAAGACCCCGTCCGCAGGTGATTCCATCGCCCTTGAGTTCGCCCCCGACGGCACCGGATATATCGCCGTTATTGCCAAGGTGGAAAGCGTCAGCTCTATCGAGCTCTTCAAGATTGGCCTGGAGGCAGATGTCCTTCCCGAATAATCTCTGATATCCAAAGGGTGCCGGAAAGCCCGGCACCCTTTTTAATCTTTAATAACATTGAAGCGCTTTTTAACCATTGTCCTGCTTCTCGCGTCACTGCCGATGACGGCGCGGGAGAAACCGCTGCCGCAGCGGGATTCGCTGCGTGTGGGCACCCTCAAGAATGGTTTCACCTATTATATCCTTCCCAACCGCTACCCGGAAGGGGAGGCGGTGTACCGGCTTTTCGTGAAGGCAGGTTCCCTCTATGAGGAAGACAGGCAGAGGGGGCTGGCGCATTTCCTGGAGCATCTTGCCTTCAACGGCACGGAGAACTTCCCGGAAGATGCCATAATCAGGGTCCTGGAGCGCCATGGCGCATCCTTCGGCAAGGACCTTAATGCCCACACATCCTATGGCGAGACGGTCTACAAGCTTCAACTCCCCACTACATCCGAGGCGCTGGTAGATACCACCCTCCTCGTCTTGAGGGACTGGGCCCGTGGGCTAACCATCGACTCGCTGCAGGTGGAAAAAGAGCGCGGAGTCATCCTCTCCGAGCGGCTCCAGAGGCGCAAGGCCGGGCAGGCTGCAAGCGATGCCTTCCTCGACGAAATCCTCGGCGGAAGCCGCTATGCCCTCCGCCGCACCATAGGCGATACTCTGGTTATCCAGAACTGCACGGTGAAGGACATCCGGGACTTCTATGAATGCTGGTACAGGCCATCACTGATGGCTCTGGCCGTAGTCGGCGATGTGGATCCGGACGCGATTGAAGCCCGCATCAAGGCTCTGTTCGCCGATATGCCCAAGGTAAAGCGCCCCAAGCCCCAGCACTACGGCATCCCTCCTTATGAGGGCTTCGCCGCTAGCGCGGTCTTCGATTCGACCCTTACGGATATCAAGCTGGATATACTCCAGAAGGCCCCGGCCCGGCCGCCGATTGCCACCGAAAAGGAATTCCGCCCTTATCTGGTGCGTACGATGGCGAACCGTCTGGCAAAGCAGCGCCTGGCCCGCCTGTCTTTCGACGGCAAGGACTATAAGGACGTTTCCCTCGGCGTTTCCGGCCTTCTCGGTGCCACCGAGGTGGCAGACCTTTCCGTGCAGCTCCAGAAGGGCAAGGTGGCTTCCGGCATCGAACAGGCTCTGGCCGCCGCCCGGCAGATCCGGGACTACGGTTTCACAGCCACCGAAATAGAGCAGGCCAGAAGGAGCCTCCTGTCGGCCTACCGCAACCGCACCAATCCCAAATACCGCACTTCTTCCTCCTCGCTGATGGAAGAGGTCTATAATGCCTATTATCTGGGGGATGCAATGCTCAGCCCCCGGAAGGAATACGAACTGATGGAGAAGTATCTGCCGACGGTGGACTCCCTGACCCTCGTATCCTATCTACAAGAAATATACGCCAGGGCACCCTTCCACGCCATACTGCGTGCTCCGGCTTCGCTCCGCGGGGAATGCGGTGGCGAGGCCTGGCTGGATTCCCTGGTGCACACCGCTTTTGCCAAGCCTTCGGCGCCTTACGCATTCAAGCTGGATATCCCTTCCGAGCTTTGCGAGACCCCGGCTCCCGGCAGCATAGTGGCAGAAACCAGGCATCCGGAGCTGGACCTGGTGGACTGGCAGCTTTCCAACGGCGCCCGCGTGCTGTATCGGCGGAGCGCCCTCAATCGCAATAAAATCAGCCTTTCCAGCTGCCGTGCCGGAGGCTTCGCCGCCCTGGATTCCGCCGACTACTACAACGGCATCTTTGCCGACAGGATAGTTCCCGGCAGCGGGGCCGGCGATTTCAGCAGAGATGCCCTCCGCTTCTTTATGTCCGGCAATTCCGCCTCGGCCCTGTTCGTCGGGGCGCCCGGCCGCACGGGCATACTGTGCTCGGCCGTGGACGAGGAAATCGATTCCATGTTCCGCCTCTTCTATCTCCGCTGGACCCGGCCAAGGGTGGATGAGGATTATGCCCGGCTGATGATACAGAAGATCGTGGAGAGCTACCGCAGCAAGGAGCCCGATCCGCAGGAGGATTTCTCCCGCGAACTGAGCTGGCTTCTCACCGGATCCAACTATACCAACGCTGAACTGACGGATACCCTGATACTTTCGCAGGTGCGGGTGGACCGCCTGCTCCCCGTGTTCAATCAGCTCTACGGCAGCGCCGACGGATATATATTCGTGCTGACTGCCGATATGGACGAGTCGGAGGTGCGCCCTTATGTGGAGCAATATCTGGCCGCCCTGCCCGGAGGCCCTGCGCGCACGCAGCGCCTCTCTCCCGACCGTGTCATCCCCGCCAGGGACACATCCCTCATCCGCCACACCTCCAAGACGGAACGCACCATAGTTTCGCTGATATTCCAGGGCACCTCCAATCCGGGCAGGACGGTGATCGAAAACCAGATGGAGCTCGGTGCGGTGAAGGCCGTGCTGCGTACCGCCCTGATGAAACGCCTGCGCGAAGATATGGGCAAGGTCTACAGCGTGGGAGTGTCGTCTGCATCGTCCATCTATCCATCTTACCTCGAACGCACAAACATCCAGTTCTCCTGCAAAGAGGAGGATGCAACGCTTCTGGTGGAGGAGAGCCTCCGCGTGATACGGGAGCTGGTGGCGGATCCTGCCTCCTTTGCCCAGACTCTTTCGGATGTGCAGGCCAACCTTAAGAAGGAGCATACGATGAATCTTCAGAAGAGCAGCTGGTACTCCACATACATCCGGGACTCCATCTATCATGGCGAAGAAGACTGGGGCCTGCCCGGGCGCTATCCTTCGCTGGTCGAGGCGCTTACACCCGAAAAGGTGGCCGCCCGCATCAGCACCATCCTCGCTGAACCCAAAGTGACCGCAATACTCTATCCGGAAAAGAATTGATGAAACGTCTCCTTTATATAGTCCTCTTGCTGTGGGCGCTTCCTCTCTGGGGGCAGCCCCCGGGAATGCGCATTCGCCCCGGCCAGGGGAGTGACAGGGCCTTCTTCGTGATGATGGAGGTGGCCGACTCCCTTTCCGGAGAGCCCGTGCCTTTCGCATCGGTCTATCTGAAGCCGGCAAAGGATACCATCATCACCAATTTCACCCTCTCCTATGCCAAAGGAAAAGCCTTCCTGAGCAACGTTGTGCGCGGGGAATACAGCGTCAACGTGGAGATGATGGGTTATCTGCCCTACCGGAAGGTGATGTATTTCACCAGCGGCAAGGACCTCGGCAGGATACTGATGAAGGAAGACAAGCAGATGCTGGAGGCAGCCACGGTTTCGGCCGCTGTCGCTCCCGTGGAGATGAAGGGGGATACCCTTGTCTATAATGCTGCGGCTTATTCCATCGCCGAGAACGACGTGCTGCGGGACCTCCTCAAGAAGATGCCCGGCATCGAGGTGGAGGAGGACGGTTCCGTGAAGGTGCAGGGCGAGAGCGTGAACCAGATCACGGTGAACGGGCGCACTTTCTTCATGGGTGACAAGCGTGCCGCGCTGGACAATCTTCCCGCCAAGGCGGTGGAAAAGATCAAGGTGACCGACCACGAGTCGGATATGGAGAAGGTTACCGGCATCAGGAATAACTCCGCGACC
>JAGCUK010000040.1 GCA_017962925.1 Bacteroidales bacterium | reverse complement strand
TCTTCATCTTAGTGTCCTCCTTAATTCCATTCGTCTTCAATTGCATTACCATAGTTATCACGCCTTCCGCTAGCACATACCACACCCTCCTGCACCAATTCGATAATTTGAACCATAGGAGATTCATACTCGTATTTTTCCATTGATCGCGCTGTATTCATTGTATTAATTATCATTGACATACGACGAACACAAAAATAAAACTCCCGCGTGCATACGGGAGTTTCATATCAAATAAAGGGAGTGCCAAAAAAGAAAATCTTATGCTACTTGTCAATATATTTAAACATCGGCAAAGTATTGCCTTGTTTTCCACCACTAACTTCAAAGCCGCATTTCTCATAAAACCCCACGGCGCTATACTTTTTGTTCAAGAAAGCAGCAGTCGTAAGAAAATGGTAATCAGCATTATTTGCATTTTGCCTGGCCAGGTCCAAGATGTGCGAACCGATTCCCTTGTTTTGCCAATTCTCCCGGACAGCGATGAAATCTATTTCCAGACTTGGGTACATATCTTCGTTTATGCTCACCATACGGTTGCTTAACACAAACAAAGCTACTGGATCTCCACTGATCTTTGCAACATAAAACTCACAAGGAACCTCTGAGATAAAAGATAATAAACCACCTGTCTTCTTATGAATCAACTGGTCGATTTCACGCACCCCACAATTAAAAAGTGAGAGGGCATTCGTATTGAACGCCCTCTCTATCGTCAACTCGTAATCACTCATTTCAATCTAGTCGAAAACTTGTCCGGTAGCGGAGCGCGCCCTTTGGGCTGTATATTACAATTCTTCTTAGGAAGAGTTTTGGCAATCTTTGCCGCCTGCTCTCCCGTAATGGTCTGGGGTATGTACTTCTGTCCAATCATATCTCTTCTATTCTTCTGCTGCAAAAATACAGATTGTTTTGAATAATACAACCATTTTCAAAAGAAATATTGCTCCATAGCTCAATACCGAACCTTATTGCCTGGCCATGCGTTTTTCGCTGGGGATCAGCATGGCGCAGAGGACCACGCCGATGATGGCACCGATGGCTACGGAAAGCATCGCGGCGTCCCAGGAGGAGCCGTTAGCGATGCCGCCGACTACGATCTTGGAGCAAACTGCATCGCCGATCAGGTAGCCGAACAGGCCCACGAATCCGGCAGCCGTGCCAGCGGCATTCTTCGGAACCAGGTTGAGTGCCTGCACACCGGTGAGAGCCACAGGACCATAGATGAAGAATCCTATCAAGCAGAGGGCAACATAGACGAGCACCTTCTGTGCGGAAGGGCTGACTTCAATGATGCCGGCGCCGACCATCCAGTAGAGCAACACGCCGATGCCGCAGAGGAACATACAGATGACATTCATCGGGGCGCAGCGGCCCTTGAAGAACTTGGAGGTTGCCCAGCCGCAGGCAATGGTGCCAACAGCACCCACTATATTATGTACGGAGAACGCAACCTTGCTTTCAGCGGCCGACATGATGCCCTTGGCCTGCAAATAGGTGGGGGCCCAGTCGCCTATGCCGTAACGGACCATATAGACGGCCACGTTGGAGATGGCGACCACCCACAGGAGCTTGTTCTTCAAGACATAATCCACAAAGAGAACCTTGAAGGGAAGTTTCTCACCGGCAGCACCTTTAGACTTGACGCCGCTGTGGTCGTTCCTCCAGTCGCCCACGGACGGAAGGCCGCAGGATTCGGGCGTGTCGCGTATCGCCCACCAGCAGAACAGGGAAATCACCAGGGCGATGATGGCCGGGAATACGAAATTACCCTTCCAGGTCTGCACCACGCCAAGGTCTGCCGCGAGGGCAACGCCTGCGATGGCAAGGAAGCCGAGGGAGAAGGATCCGATGGTGTGGGAGACATTCCAGATGCTCATCTTGAAACTTCGCTCGTTCTGGCTAAACCAGTGCGCCATTATTCGCCCGCAAGGCGGCCATCCGAACCCGCTCAGCCATCCTACTATAAGCATGAGGATGAAGATAACGACGGTGTTGACTGCCGTGTTGGTGCCGAACGGAATCAGGCCGACGGACATCATCACCATTGCGGAGAGGATGAGGCCGACTACCAGGAACTTACGTGCGTCCGAACGGTCGGAAACGCTGCCCATCACGAATTTGCTGAATGCATATGCGATGGAGACCGCAGACATCGCGAGGCCTACTTTTCCCGCATCCAGAATCCCGTCGTTGATCATATCGGGAGCTGCGAGGGAGAGGTTTTTCCTTACGAGATAATATGCGGCATAACCAAGGAAAGCCCCCAGAAAGACCTTGAGGCGCATTGCCTTGTATTCTTTGTCGACTTTTTCTGCCGGGATTTGCGCCTTCGGCTTGGGCGGATCCATAAAACGAGCCATTGAAGAAATCAGTTTTAGTTCAACTATACAAATATAAGAACTTTTTCCTCTATATTTGTAATTATGAAAAGGATATTGATCATTGTTTCCGTGTTGATGCTGGCAGCATGCAGCCGGGTAGATTATGCCCGCTGGAGCGAGGAGAAGGCCAATAAATGGGCAGAGGATAAAGGCTGGATCGTGGGATGCGACTATATAGCAGCGAGCGCTATAAACCAGATTGAAATGTGGCAGGAGGAGACCTTCGACCCCGAAACCATAGACAAGGAACTTGCCATGGCGGAGGATCTTGGCTTCAACACCGTGAGGGTGTTCTTCTCCTTCCTTGTCTATGCCGACGATCCCAAAGGTTTCATACAGCGTTTCGACCAGTTCCTGGGCATCTGCGACAAGCATGGCATAAAGGCATTGCCCACCTTCTGGACCAACGGCGGAAAACTCCACAACCCGCAGTTGGGCAAGCAGCCCGAATCCATCAAAGGCGTGCATAATTCCGCGTGGGTAATGAACCCCGGGACGGAGTACGTGAACGATCCCGCAAAGTGGCCCGAACTCGAGAAGATGGTCAAGGGTGTGATCAAGGCGTTCCGAAAGGATAAGCGCGTGCTGATGTGGTGCTTATATAATGAGCCCGAAAACCTTCGCAGGGGGGTTATAAGCAGCGTTCCGCTGATGAGGGAGACGTTCAAATGGGCTAGGGAGTGCAAGCCTTCCCAGCCGCTTACCGCACCTCTTATGCTGCCCCCGGGTTCAAAGAGCAGCTCTTTCCGCGAATCTACCTTCCTGATGGAAAACAGCGATGTGCTTTCATTCCATAGCTACTATGGCCCGGAGATCACGGAGAAGATGATAAAACTCCTGCTGCCCTACAACCGCCCCATTGTTTGCACTGAGTATATGCGTCGCCCGGTTTCCACATTTCAGGAGATAATGCCCCTGTTCAAGAAATACAACGTGGGAGCCATCAATTTCGGACTGACTGCAGGCAAGTGCAATTTCAACTTCCCCTGGAACAAGGTGGATGAGAACGGAGAATCCATCCCCTGGGACTACGATGAGCCCGAGGTGTGGTTCCACGATATCTTCCATCTCGACGGCACTCCGTACAGCGAGGAAGAAGTAGAATTCATAAAGAAGATCATCCGTGAGTAACGACGAGCTTTTCATGCGCGAGGCGCTGGCCGAGGCGAAGGCAGCGCTGGCTGAGGAAGAGATTCCTATTGGCGCGGTAGTGGTGTGCAACGGACGCATCATTGGCAAAGGGCATAATATGGTGGAGCGCCTGCACGATGCCACCGCCCATGCAGAGATGATAGCCATCACCGCAGCCACCGAATCTCTTGGAGGTAAGTATCTGCAGGATTGCACGTTATATGTGACGGTGGAACCCTGCCCGATGTGTGCCGCAGCCCTTAACTGGAGCCAGGTCAGCCGCATCGTTTACGGCGCACCGGACCCCCGCCGCGGCTACAGCCTGTTCTCCCCTTCCCTGCTGCATCCCCGCACGGAAGTAACGCCCGGCATCCTCTCGGAAGAATGTGGTGCCCTTGTGCGCGATTACTTGAAATCTAAAAGATAATTTTCTTATCTTTGCAGCCCGGAATTGAGATATGGTGTAATGGCAGCACTAGAGTTTTTGGCACTCTCAGTTGAGGTTCGAATCCTCATATCTCAACCACTTTAGTCCGAACGAATCGGACTATTTTTTTGGATTTTTATATAACAGATTTGTATTTTGTTATATAATTTCTATCTTTGCGAATAGAAATAGTAATGGATATGCAAACGACTACAAGAAAAGTTCAGACAGCATTCCGTTTGGATACGGGGCTGCTGAATAGGATAAAAAGAAAGGCGCAGGCCAGAGGCCAAAGCCTCAACAGTTATGTGGAATCTATTCTTATGAAAGATTCTCCTATGGAACCTGAACTGCCACGGATCAGTTTTCCACTTGAAAAAAGCGAACTGACTAAAGCGCTCCATCTTGCCGGTGGATTGAACTTTACTGAAGAAGAACTTGCCTCCGACGATCGGCTCAGGCACATTTTAGGGCTTGACGATGATTAAACTGTTTGTCGATACAAATGTTGTGCTTGACACCATCGACCACAACAGAACCCCGGACTGGGCATCCTCAGAAGCAATTTTGGATTTGGTCAAGCAATCTGACTATTTCAGACTATGCATTTCAATGAAAAGCATTGCAGACATTTCCTATGTCGGAGGAAAACTAGAGAGAAAAGATATAATACGGACAATTCTCAAAAACTTTTTGCGAAATGCCATAATTCTTTCTCTAGATGATATAGCATTGCATGACGCCCTTAATTCTACCTGTCCCGATTTTGAGGGCGCTCTTCAAATAAGTTGCGCCGAGTCTAAAGATTGCTCATATATCATAACCAGGAACAAAAAACACTTCGGCGCATATACCGATATACCGGTATACACGCCAAAGGAATTTATCACAAAACTGAAAGCAGTATCTTCTACTTCATCAACTTCTTGTACTTGAACCGCTTGGGCTCGGTGTCACCTAGGCGTGCCTTGCGGTTTTCTTCGTACTCGGAGTAACTGCCTTCAAAGAAATACACGCTCGAATCCCCCTCGAAAGCGAGGATGTGAGTGGCAATTCGATCCAGGAACCAGCGGTCGTGGGAGATGACCACGGCGCATCCGGCGAAGTTCTCCAGACCTTCCTCCAGAGCACGGATGGTGTTCACATCCACAT
Source organism: Bacteroidales bacterium (assembly GCA_017962925.1). GTDB lineage: Bacteria > Bacteroidota > Bacteroidia > Bacteroidales > UBA932 > Cryptobacteroides. Next base: position 1,677 of record JAGCUK010000040.1, on the reverse strand, counting down.
CGTTGGTGGGCTCGTCGAGCAGCAGCACGTTGCCCTCGTCCTTAAGCGTCAGGGCCAGATGCAAACGGTTCCTTTCACCACCTGACAGCACTCCGCAGAGCTTCTCCTGATCAGCACCGGAGAAATTGAAGCGCGAGACCCATGAACGGGCGTTGATATCACGCCCTCCGAGCCTCACCCATTCTGAATTCCCAGCGATCGTCTCGAACACCGTCTTCTCGGGATCTATGCTCTTATGCTGCTGATCCACGTAGGAAATCTTCACCGTCTCCCCTATCTCGATCGTTCCGGCATCTGCCTTCTCCAGACCCATGATCAGCCGGAAGAGAGTGGTCTTGCCGGCGCCGTTCGGGCCGATCACACCCACTATGCCAGCAGGCGGCAGCACGAAGGAAAGATCCTCAAAGAGGACCTTATCCCCATACGCCTTGGTAACTCCCTTGAAATCAATGACTTTATTGCCGAGCCTCGGGCCGTTCGGGATGTAAATCTCCAGATTCTGCTCCTTCTCGCGGGCATCGGCGGAAGCTAATTTCTCATAGGCACCCAGACGCGCCTTGCTCTTCGCATGGCGGGCCTTCGGAGCCATCCTCGCCCACTCCAACTCATGCTCCAAAGTCGTGCGGCGCTTACTCTCCTGCTTCTCCTCCATCGCCAGGCGCTGGGTCTTCTGCTCCAACCAGGAGGAATAGTTCCCCTTCCAGGGGATACCCTCGCCGCGGTCCAGCTCCAGAATCCATCCTGCCACATTATCGAGGAAGTAACGGTCGTGGGTGACGGCGATGACGGTGCCCTTGTACTGCTGCAGGTGGGCCTCCAGCCACTGGATGCTCTCGGTATCCAGGTGGTTTGTAGGCTCGTCGAGAAGCAGCACGTCCGGCTCCTGCAGAAGCAGGCGGCAGAGTGCTACGCGGCGGCGTTCACCTCCGGAAAGATTCCTTATGATTGCATCGGGCGGAGGGCACTGGAGGGCATCCATCGCCCTTTCAAGTTTGGAATCAAGCTCCCATCCATTGCACGCATCTATCTTCTCCGTCAGCTCCGCCTGCTGCTCGAAGAGGGCATACATCACGGTGTCGTCTATTATTCCCCCGAGGCGATTGCAGACATCGTTATACTGCGTGAGCAGGTCTACAGTTTCCTGCACGCCCTCACGCACCACATCGAGCACGGTCTTCCAACCATCCATCTGAGGCTCCTGCTCCAGATAGCCCACGGAATAACCGGGAGCCCAGACTACCTCGCCGCGGTAGCCCTTCTCTACCCCCGCTATAATCTTCAGCAGGGTAGATTTACCGGAGCCGTTAAGGCCGATGATGCCTATCTTGGCACCGTAGAAAAAGGAAAGGTAGATATCCTTGAGGATAACTTTGTTGTTGTGAGGGAGGACCTTGCCCACCCCGTTCATCGAGAATATTATCTTTTCGTCTGCCATACAGGGGGCTCTTTACAGGGTCCTCTTGATTTCCACTATCTTGAAGGCTTCGATGAAGTCGCCTTCCTTGATATCGTTGAATCCGGCAATGCTCATACCGCACTCCTTGCCGGCAGCAACCTCCTTCACATCGTCCTTGCCTATCTTCAGCGAACCGAGTTCGCCTGTGTAGACCACGATGCCGTCCCGGATGAGGCGTACGCTCACCTTCGGGATCATCTTGCCTTCGCGCATGATACATC
>JAGCUK010000039.1 GCA_017962925.1 Bacteroidales bacterium | reverse complement strand
CGCAAAACTCACGGAAAGAAATAGTTAAAACTATACCAATATGTTAGATTCAACCCGAGGGCTCTACGTTGCCCACTCAGAAAACGGCCCTATATCTATTTGCGGTAAGATGGCCAACCGCCACGGACTGATCGCCGGAGCCACCGGTACCGGCAAGACCGTAACCCTCCAGGTAATCGCAGAGACCTTCTGCCAGGCAGGTGTCCCCTGCTTCATGGCAGATATGAAAGGTGACCTCAGCGGCATCAGCCAGCCCGGCGCCATGAGCGGATTCATCGAGAAACGCATGCCTGAATTCGAGATCGAGAATCCCAAGTTCGAAGGCTGCCCCGTCCGCGTCTACGACGTATTCGGCGAGCAGGGACATCCTATGCGCACCACCATCTCCAACATGGGGCCGATGCTTCTCAGCCGCCTCCTCGGCCTGAACGAAGTGCAGAGCGGTGTGATGGATATCATCTTCCGCGTTGCGGACGATAAGGGCCTGCTGCTGCTCGACCTTAAGGACCTCCGCGCCATGGTAGGATATGTTTCCGAGCATGCGGCGGAATACCGCACCACCTATGGAAATGTTACCGACGGCAGCATTGGGGCCATCCAGAGGGCACTGCTGAGCCTCGAGAATCAGGGAGCCGAGAAATTCTTCGGCGAGCCTGCATTCGATATCTATGACCTCCTGCAGACCAACTGCGGAAAGGGAATCATGAGCGTTCTCGCAGCAGATAAGCTGATGCAGAACCCCAAGCTCTATTCCACCTTCCTCCTCTGGCTGCTTTCGGACATCTACACCAAACTGCCTGAGGTTGGCGATATGGAACTTCCCAAGTTCGTATTCTTCTTCGACGAAGCTCATACCCTCTTCGACGAGACTCCCAAGGCTCTGGTAGATAAGATCGAGCAGGTTGTGCGTCTGATCCGCTCCAAGGGCGTCGGCGTATACTTCATCACCCAGAACCCCACCGACATCCCGGATTCCATCCTCGGACAGCTCGGAAACCGCGTGCAGCACGCTCTGCGCGCATATACTCCCAAAGATCAGAAGGCAGTCCGCGCCGCGGCAGAGACCTTCCGCGCCAACCCCGCCTTCAAGACGGAGGATGCCATCATGGAGCTCGGCACCGGCGAAGCCCTGGTTTCGTTCCTGGACGAGAAAGGCGCTCCCGCAGTGGTCCAGCGTGCCAAGATTCTCTTCCCTCTCAGCCAGATCGGAGCTATCACCGAAGCCCAGCGCAGGCAGCTGATCAACAGCTCCATGATTGCAGGCAAGTACGACACTCCCATCGACCGTGAAAGTGCCTTCGAGGTGCTTCTCGCAGATGCCAAACGCGCCGAAGAGGAGCAGGAAGCACAGGCTGCCGCAGTGGAAGAGCAGAAGACCAAGAGCGAGAAGGCTGCCAAGGAGAATGGTAATTCCAAGGGCACCAAGAGCATCTTCAGCAAAGTTGCTAAGGCTGCTGCAGGCGCGGTAATCACCAGCGTCACCGCTTCCGTGGGCACCGCCGTCGCGAACTCCGTGACCGGCAAGAAGTCCAGCACCACCAGCGGCAAGAACATAGCCAACAAAGCTATCAAGAACGCAACCAGCACTGCTACCCGCACACTCACCCGTTCCATTCTTGGGAACCTGCTGAAGTAGTTATGCGCCGTCTTGCAGTCTGCATACTGTTTGCCTTTACAGTCGTGTCTGCTTGGTCTCAGGTGGACACGACAGGCATCTATGCAGGCCGCAAAGACAGCCTGGATGCAGCCGTCCACGTAGGGCATCGGCAAGGCAATTATCTTTCCAAGATCAAGCCCATGAGGGTGGAGGTAATCTCCTCCGAAGGCCTTGCCAAGATGGCTTGCTGCAACGTTGCGGAGAGTTTCGAGAATTCCGCCAGCGTCACCGTCGGCTATTCCGATGCCGTCACTGGCGCCCGCCAGATTCGTCTCCTGGGCCTCAGCGGCATCTACACCCAGATGCTGGATGAATCCCGCCCGGTGATGCGAGGGGTGGCTGCCCCCTTCGGGCTCACCTATATGCCCGGGCAGTGGCTGGAGAGCATCCAGATTGCCAAGGGCTCCGCATCTGTGGTGAGCGGCATAGAATCCATGACGGGGCAGATCAATCTGGAGCACCGCAAGCCCACGGACGAAAAGCCCCTCTTCTTGAGCCTTTCCGCAATGAATGATTCCCGCCTGAGCGGGGATATTGCATCTTCCCTGCAGCCGACCGAGCGCCTTTCCACCGTCATTCTGGGGCATGTGGACAAGAACTTCCAGTCCCACGATATGAATGAGGATGGATTCATGGACGATCCTCTGGTCACCCAGATCAATCTTGCCAACCGCTGGTTCTACGACGGTGACCATATCAAACTCCGCTGGGGTGTGAATGCCGTCAGCGACCAACGGAACGGCGGCCAGCCTGGATATGACAGGAAAAGCTATATAGCCGGACAGCCCTGGGGCAGCGACATCAGCAACCGACTGTTCGACGGCTATTTCAAGATAGGAATCCCCCTCAGAGATGATCATACCTCCAGCATCGGCATCGTCACGGATTATACCTGGCAGGAAATGAATGCCGCATTCGGCTCCGCCACCTACCTTGCCAGCCAGCGTTCCGCCTTCGTGAACCTGCTGTATCGCAACCAGGTCAACGAGCATCACGATTTCACCGTGGGTGCCAGCGGAGTGTTCGACAGACTGGATGAGGCTCTACATAGGGCTGGAATGGGCATGGGATTCATCTACAATAACTCTTTCAGTGGCCGTACAGCTTTCAACAATTACGCCCTTTACGGAGAATATACCTTCCATGTGCACGAGAAATTCACGGCCGTTACCGGCCTGAGCGCAAATTATTATACCAGCAAAAAGGTATTCTGCCTTTCCCCGCGTATGACTCTCAAGTTCCAGCCCTGGGAGTATCTGGTATTCCGCTTTAACGGAGGACGCGGCATACGGCAAGCCATGCCTCTAACCGACAATATCGGCGTATTCTCCACCGGCAAAACCTGGGACGGAGTCTACGATCGCCATTTTCTGGAAGATGCCTGGACCTATGGCGGCAATGCTACATTCTACCTGAACGCTGGTGCGAATCCCGGGAATTCATATTTCAGTATCGATTTCTTCCGCACTCTGTTCCGCCAGCAGTTGATCGTAGATTATGAATATATGACCAATTATATTTATTTCTACGCCCTCAACGGTGCTCCGTCCTACACGAATACCTTCCAGGTAGATTTCGCCGTAGAGCCTATAGAACGCTTCACTGTCAATATTACCGCCCGCTACACCGATGCCAAGGTGCAACTGGCCAACTTAGGCCTGGTAGAACGCCCCATGACGCCTCGTTTCAAAGGGGTACTCAACCTGCAGTATAAGACCAATCTGAGCAAGTGGATCTTCGATTTCACCGCTGCTCTCAACGGCAGCTGCAGGGCCTACGATTACATGAAACTGAAAGACAACCGCACCCCGGTCTATCCCATGCTTTACGCCCAGATTACCAGGCGCTTCAAGGGAATCGACCTTTATGTGGGAGGCGAGAATCTGACCGGCTTTACACAAGAGAAAGTCATTCTGGGCATCCCAGAAATAAATAATTTCGATGCCAGCGCTGTCTGGGGGCCTCTGATGGGCCTTCGCATCAACGCCGGCCTGCGTCTCACAATATGGAAAACAAATTAATGATATGAAAAAGATAGTTTCAGCATTAATCCTGGCTCTCGGAGCCCTTTCATTCACCGCCACTCCCCTGCTGGCATCAAACGCAGAATCCACTACCGTTCAGCAGAGCAAGAAAAAGAAGACTGAGGTCGTGACCTTCAAAGTCGGCATGCACTGCAAGAACTGCGTAAAGAAAGTCACCGACAACATCTCCTTCGAGAAAGGCGTAAAAGACCTCAAAGTCACCCTCGAAGACAAAACCGTCACCATCACCTACGACCCCACCAAAACCAACCCTGAAACCCTCAAAAAGGCCATCGAGAAGCTTGGTTATAAGGTGGAATAGCACTTACCCTGTGTGTTTCTCTCTCCTGCAGCGTTAGTTGCAGGGCTCATTGCTATTAAGTAGCGACTTCGGTGCGTGATTACAAAAGGGTCTTCACCAAATCATCCAGATTATCCACGACCTTATCAAACAGTTTATACATCAGCTCTGGTTCCATCATTTCGGGGATGTAAACAATCACTTTCATTCCGGCACCGGCACACCAGCCGGCTTCGGTGTGGGCGCTGCGGCCGCAAGGGAGTACGAGGACGCAGGTGTCGTAGGCTTTCAGGGCTTCCAGATCGGCTGCAAATTGGCGCTCAGCGAGTGGATGGTGTAATCCCTCCTCATACTCCTTAAAGGTCCAATTAGGGGCGTT
>JAGCUK010000038.1 GCA_017962925.1 Bacteroidales bacterium | reverse complement strand
TTCCGGGGCTGATGAAGTCAGTGGCGGCGGGCCTTACCAGGCGTATCCGGTGAAGGATTATTTCCGCATGTTCGGTGCCGACAAGCTGCATAGCGAGCGCGGCATGCCTAACGTGATGAACTACGAGAATCTGCTGCGCACCATGGGCGAGGATGATATCGAACCCGTGAGCACGGAGGCGCATCCCAACGATATGTACGGCCTGCACGATTGGTGCCTGGGCAGCAAGCAGGGCTTCTGCGCGCAACGCATCGAGAGCTTCAATAAGTTGATAGCCAAGGCATTTGGCGAGCCTGCGGATGCCAAAGAGTTCGCCGAGCTTGCCCAGTGGGTCAATTACGACGGATACCGGGCGATCTTCGAAGGACGCAGCGAGCACAGACGCGGGCTTCAGCTTTGGATGAGCCATCCCGCATGGCCTTCCATGGTCTGGCAGACCTACGACTATTATCTGGAACCTACCGCGGCTTATTTCGGCTGCAAGAAGGCCTGCGAGCCTATCCACATACTGTTCAATCCTATTCACGGCAACGTGGAAGTGGCCAACTATCACGCAGGTGAGCGCAGTGGCCTCAATGCCTCGGCGGTCATTCTGGATATCAACGGTAAGCCGGTGTGGGAGAAGTCCTGCCCGCTGGATATCGCAGAGGATGAGACTGCGGTCTGCTTCCCTCTGGAAGTGCCCGGGGATATCACGGATGTGTATTTTGTGCGGCTGAAGCTCTCTGATTCCCAGGGCGTCATACTCTCAGATAATTTCTACTGGCAGGGCAAGGAGGAGGGCAATCTCACCGCTCTGCGCAGCCTCCCGAAGGCTCGCGTTGCAATGAAGGTTTCCCGCGAGCAGGGAGCTAAGGAGTGCGTGATGACCGCGAAGTTAACCAATAAGAGTAAGACTCCGGCTCTGATGCTGCGCCTGAAAGTTGAGGACGGTGACACCGGAGATTTGGTGCTACCTGTCTGGTATTCAGATAATTACATCTTCCTGATGCCTGGGGAGAGCCGTACCGTCACTGCCCGCGTGCGGCGCGAGGATTGCCATGGCACGCCCCGCCTCCAATTACAAGGATTCAATCTTTACTCCACCCCGGAGATCCGCAACACCATCGTGTTCGCGGAGGGCAGCGATTCCTGCCATTTCTACCGCATCCCCGCAATGTGCCTGGATGCCCGCGGGAACGTGGTGGCTGTCATCGACCGCCGCTATGAAAATCTGGCGGACCTCGGTTACCGCAGGACCAGCATCGACATCGCCTGCAAGCGTAGCACCGACGGCGGACGCACCTGGGGGCCTCAATCCTTCATCGCCCGGGGAGATACTTCCCGCGTACTGGGATATGGCTATGGGGATGCATCCCTCACCTGTCTGCCTAGCGGGCGGATAGTCTGCCTCTTCGCCTGCGGAAACGGCACCAAAGGGTTCCGCCGCGGGCTCAAGCACACCACCGTCTGCACCAGCGACGACGGTGGCATCACTTGGAGCGAGCCGCGTCTGGGGGCCTTCCCGGACACCCTGCACAGCGCGTTTGTCACCTCCGGCAAGGGGATAGTGGATGCGGATGGAGATATCCTGCTGGCGGCCGACGTTCTGCCCAGGGATTATCCTGATCCTATGCCCGTGCCCTGGCCGATCGAGCCGCACCTGTTCTATTCGAAGGACGGAGGAGAGAGCTGGACGCTTCAGCCCGAGCCCCTCTTCTCGCCGGCAGATGAAACCAAGCTCGTGCTGCTCCCGGACGGCCGGCTGCTATCCAGCTCTCGCCGGTGGTTTTACGGTCCCCGCGGCCTGAATACCGCCGTGAAGGGCCCCGACGGCATCTGGCACTGGGAAGGGGAGAGGTTCACCGAGGGCCTGGTGGCCAACCCCTGCAACGGGGATATTGTTTTATGGCGAGACGGTCTGCTGCTGCATTCATATATTAAGGAAGAGAAGGCCCGCCGCGGGCTTACCCTGGCGGTGAGCGCCGACAACGGCACTTCCTGGAAGGATGTACTGACCTTGCAGCCCGGTCCTGCCGCATATTCCACCATGGTTGTCTTCCGCAACGGCGACGTAGGCGTGTTGTATGAAGATGGCTCCCGCAGCACCGACGACGGCTACGACATAGTCTTCAGCCGCATACCCCGAAAACTCTTGAAAAAAGCATGCAAGATTTAGGGCAGTAGCGGATTATTGAAGTATGAAAAAGCTGATAGTCATTTTGGTTTTGAGCCTGTCGATGGCAGGCCTCTATGCGCAGGACGCGCATAACGTCTCTATGGAAATAACGGGTTGCGCTGGTTTTAAGTACGGTCCCCTCTGGGCCGGAGAGTATACTTTAAATAAGTTGTACCCACTGTACGGCAACTTTAAGCTTGGCTTTGGTGGCGGTCTGCGTGTTGGTAAAACGATGGATGAGGTGTGTACGAAACTGAGGGATAATGTGGAGACTTCGGTTGAACGCAAGACACAAACGGAGGTGGACATACCTGTGTATCTCAGACTCAATTACGTTTTGGAGAAACTATACTTCAACTGTGATTTAGGGTACTCCCTTGGCATTATGGCGCACAAGCCCGGTCCCGCCCCCGGAGGAACGTATAATCCGGATCCCCACTATGACGGCTTTTTTGTGGAGCCCCAGGTAGGCTATCGTTTTAGCGATAAACTTTCACTCGCTCTTGGCCTTCGCCTGCATCAGACCGACTGTGGCGATAGGGTTTATTACTATGTAACTGGTACGGATGTGGTGAGAGTCAGTTATAATTCCCATGAAAAACCAACCCCGGCCCTGACCCTACGCCTCGCCCGCCACTTCTAGTTTTTGTGAACTGATATCACTTTCTATTTTTTGATATCACCTTTTTTGCTATATTTGCAGAAAAGGTGATATTATTATGGAAAGAGTGCAGGTTATTGTACGGCTGAAGCCGGAATTGATGGCTCGGGTGAAACGAGCCGCCAGACGCGAGAACCGTTCGATGAACAGTTTCGTAGAGCGCACCCTGGAGAAGGCCACCGGCCTTGAATTCCCAAAACTTCCGAAAGATTTCAAAGTTTCGGATGAGATCCTTAGTCTTGGCGGCACTATTGCTGTTCCCACTCAAGAGATGCTTGACAAAGATGCTAAACTTGCTTATTTGTGGGGTAAATATGGCGGAGAATAAACAACGTGTCTTTTTTGACACAAACGTCCTGGTTGATGTGCTGGTTGGAGAGATCCGTCCATCCCACAATGCTTCCTTACAGATGTTTCAAGCAGCCCGTGCTGGCTTGTTCGAGGCATTTATTACAACCCAGAGCATCATTGATGCAGAGTTTATAAGCAATAGAAGTCCGGGAAGCAAGAACCCGAATTTCCACAATAAAATGCTGTACATCATGTCGTTCGTGAACATCACACAGATCGACGGTATGTCTATCCGTAAGGCCCTAAAGAACCCCACAGGGGATTTCGAAGACGATGCCCAATTCGCCCAGGCAGATTCCGAAGACTTCGACATTGTGGTCACCTCCGACCGACGCTTCCTTGCCCGTCAGAGCGCCGACGGCCCCCAAATCCTAACCCCCGAAGGCCTTATAGAGAAAATGAGTTGAGGATATGGTAGGTGAAGTGGCTATCTATAATCCGGATGATTCGATTCGTTTAGAAGTTCGTTTGGATCAAGATAATGTATGGTTGGATCGTAACCAATTATCTTTATTATTTGACCGTGATATAAAGACAATAGGGAAACATATATGCTCTGCTCTGGACGAAGAATTGAAAGGGCTCCCAACTGTCGCAAATTTTGAGATAGTTCAACAGGAAGGAAACCGCCAGGTAAAAAGGACCAAGGAGTTTTTTAATCTTGATATGGTATTGTCCGTTGGTTATCGTGTGCATTCCTCTAGAGGAATAGCATTTCGTCGCTGGGCCAATACTGTGTTAAAGGAGTATTTGATTCGTGGGTATGCAGTTAATACTCGCTTGGAACAGTTGGAACTGCGGGTTGCGAATGCAGAGACTAAGATAGATTTCTTCGTAAAGACAGCGTTGCCTCCTGTTGAGGGGTTATTCTTTGATGGCCAGATATTTGATGCCTACGAATTTGTTTGCAAACTGATTAAAAGTGCCTCATCAAGAGTAGTTCTGATAGATAATTACGTTGACGATAGTGTTCTTGCTATACTTGATAAGCGGAATCCTGGAGTAACTGCCGCCATTTATACACAGAAGATATCAAAGCATTTTGATTTGGACATCGCCAAGCACAATGCGCAATATCCAGCTATCTCAGTTCAAGAATTTGACAAGTCCCATGATCGCTTCCTCATCATTGATGATAAGGTCTACCATATAGGTGCTTCTATCAAGGACTTGGGGAAAAAGTGGTTTGCAGTGCTAAAGATGGAGAATCAAGATCCCGATGACTTGATGCTAAGGATTTGCCGGGCTGCTTGTTCGTAGCTGAGGCCGTCGATGTCGAGGATGATGTCGGCGGTTTTTTCGTAGATGGGGCCGCGTTCGGCCATCATGGAGGCGATGTGGGATTCAAGGCTGTCCGGGGCAGATGCCGGTGCATCGAGATTGACGCCCGCCAGCATCGGCCGGCCTTCGGTTCCGGCTTCCCGAAGGTTCGCTGCCAGCGTCTCTACTGTCGCCCTCAGGTAGATGCATTTGCAGTTCTGCTTCACCAGCTCCCGGCTCCCCTCATCGGTCAACGTCCCTCCACCAAGCGATAGCAGTATATCTGACGGTAGGTGGGCCTTCCCCTTTCGGGAGTTCGCTTCGCTCACCCCACCATCGGCTGTAGCCGACGGTCCCCCCGCTATCGAACCGCGGGTGTTACGTCCCTCAGCGGGAAGCCCACCTGCCGTCAGCAGTTCCTCCAGGGTGTCCCGTTCGATGGCGCGGAACCCCGCTTCGCCGATGGCCGAAAATATTTCGGGGATTGATTTGCCGCACCGCCGGACGATTTCCTCATCCAAATCGATATACTGCAGCGGGCCGGAGCTTTTCTGGCTGAGCCTTTTTTTGGCGAAGACAGGAATGACTCCGGACGCTGCCTTTGTGGCTAGGTGTTGGACGGTGCGCCCAATCGACGACTTGCCGCACCCCATGAACCCTATGAGAGCCCAGACCGCCATCAGAACAACGTCGGCTCCTCGATAATCAACTCAGGAATATCCGCCTCCGGATCCGGAAGAATAATCTCCCCGGTAGGAAGAGAAAGATCCTCCTCATCCGGCAACACAATCTCCATCGGCTCCGCAGAAAGCTCCGCAGGCACCTCCGGCTCCAAATCCTCCGGCTTCACCAGCGGCTCCACAAACTCGACCTTCTTCACAGTCTCGCGATCGTGACACTTCTTGCCCTTGGCAGCCACACCCTTCTTCCCAATCCACTCTTCCGCATCTATGAACTCGGGCTCCTTGTGCGCGGACTTGCCGCCGAAGGTGCACTTGTACTGCGGATGCTTATCCTCCGAAAGCGCCACCAGATAGGACTTCGGCGCATCGGAAATGAACAGCATCGGGGAATTGTCGCTCTCGATGAAGGAGAAGCGCTTCACATAGAAAGTCTTGGCGGCGCCGTCATAATAAAGCGCCGTGTAGGTCTTGGAAGTATCCAACTTGCTGATGCTGAGCACATCTCCCTGATACTTGTTCACCAGATCGAAGGAGGTAGTGTAGAAGGTGCCGTTCTTGAAGATGGCAAGCACCTTGTCCTCTCCCTCGAACTGACCCAGGTACAACCCGCGCCCATCCTCGTTAAGCTTCTGAATATCAGTATCATACCAAATATCCTTGCCGGCGATGGTGCTGACACCCTTGCTCTTCAGGGTGATGCGGGCGATGGAATTCTTGCTCACCAGGTTGCCACGGGCGGTCTTGGCCTTGATGGCCAGCTGGGCGAAATCGTACTCCAGCGAAGTCTTCTTGAGTTTCGGTTTCGGACGCAGAGCGATGCGCACGGTCTCCGCCTCGCCGTTATGGTTGGCGGTGAACCACATTATCTGCGAACCAGCAGCGCCGGTGGTGATGTCGTATTCCTTGTCGCGGGTGACCGAGGTGATGGCAAAGCGCTTAGCATAATAGACCGAAGTCTTGCCCTCGCGATAGATCACATTATAGATGGTGCGGTCGTCGCCGCGGTTGAAGATGCCCACATAGAGCAGGTCCTTGCCGAAGAAGGCCTTGTCTTCTACCTTGGTGATGCGGTACTTGCCATCCTTTCCGATGACTATGATCTCGGAGAGGTCGGAGCAATCGCAGATGTAGGTTCCGTTGTCGTCGCGCTTGAGGCCGATGCCCACGAATCCTTCTGCCAGGTTGGCATAAAGCTTCGCGTTATTGTTGATGACCTTGGTGGCGGCGATGGTCTCAAAGCCGGTGAGTTCGGTCTGGCGGGGGAAATCCTTGCCATACTTCTTCTTCAGGCCCTTGAACCAGTCGATGGTGTAGCCGGTGATATTGTCGATATCTGCCTGCACCGCCTGCATCTGCTCTTCCAAAGCGGCAATCTTCTCGTCCATCGCCTTGGCGTCGAACTTGGAAATCTTGCGCACGGGCTTGTCTACCAGGCGATGGATATCCTCCATCACGATCTCCCGGCGGAGCATCTCCTGATATTCCTTCATCTTGTCGAAGATATCCTGCAGCTGGTCCTCCCAGGTCTTCTGGTCCTGCTCGAGGATCTTATAGACGCGGTTCTCGAAGAAGATGCGCTCTAGACTGGAGTAGTGCCAGTCGTCCTGGAGCTTGGCCAGGCGGATGCGCAGCTGCTGCTCCAGCAGGTCGCGGGTGTGGAAGGTGTCGTATTCGAGGATGTCGTGCACTCCCAGGAACTGCGGCTTGTTGTCCACGATCACGCAGGCGTTCGGGGCGATGTTGCATTCGCAGTCGGTAAAGGCATAGAGCGCGTCGATGGTCTTGTCCGGGGAGACGTCGTTGGGCAGGTGGATAATGATGTTCACCTTGTCGGTGGTCATATCCTCGATCTTCTTGATCTTGATCTTGCCCTTGTCCTTCGCCTTCAGGATGGAATCGATGAGGATGTGCGTGGTCTTGCCGTAAGGGATTTCGGTGATGGCCACGGTGCTCTTGTCTATCTTCTCGATGCGTGCGCGCACTTTCACGGCGCCGCCGCGCTTGCCCTGATTGTATTTGCTGCAGTCGGCAAAGCCGCCTGTGGGGAAGTCCGGGTAGAGCTCGTAGGGCTTGCCTTCGAGGATCTTGACGGATGCGTCCAGTAGCTCATTGAAGTTGTGGGGGAGGATCTTGGAGGCCATACCCACAGCGATGCCCTCGGTGCCCTGAGCGAGCAGCAGAGGGAAGCGCACGGGCAGCTCCACCGGCTCCTGGTTGCGACCGTCGTAGGAGTTCATCCAGTTGGTGATCTCCGGATCGAACACCACCTCTTTCGCGAACTTGGAGAGGCGTGCCTCGATGTATCGGGGCGCAGCGTTCGAATCTCCGGTGAGGATGTTACCCCAGTTTCCCTGGCAGTCCACGGTCAGGTTCTTCTGGCCCAACTGCACGAGGGCACCCAGGATGGACTGATCGCCGTGGGGATGATACTGCATCGCCTGGCCGACGATGTTGGCCACCTTGGTGTAGTTGCCATCGTCCATACGATACATGGCGTGGAGCACGCGCCTCTGCACGGGCTTGAGTCCGTCCACAATATGGGGGACGGCACGCTCGAGTATAACGTACGAGGAGTAGTCCAGGAACCAGTCCTTGAACATGCCGGAGAGTTTGAAGCGGCGGCTGTCGCTTTCCAGCAGGCGGCTGAACTTGCCGGCCTTCTCTTCGTCTTCACCCTCGACCAGTTCGACTTCTTCGTCGATCTGATCTTCGAGTTCCTCGTTCTGTATATCTTCGTAGTCTTCGCTCATAGTCTTTTTAATCTTCGTAACCGAATTTACGCAACTCGCGGCGGTTCTCCCGCCAGTCGGGATCCACCTTCACCAGCAGTTGCAGGAACACCTTCTTCTGGAAGAAATCCTCCATCTCTATGCGCGCGGCGGTGCCCGTCTTCTTCAGGGCCGCCCCCTTCTTGCCGATGAGGATGCCCTTCTGCGAATCCCTCATCACATAGATGATGGCGCTGATGTCGTAGCGTTCCTCTCCCTCCTTGAAGCTCTCTATCTCCACCTGGCAGCTATAGGGGATCTCATCCTTATAGTTGAGGAGGATCTTTTCGCGGATGATTTCGGAGGCGAAGAAGCGGAGGTTCCTGTCGGTGAAAGTATCCTTGTCGTACCAGGCGGGGGATTCCGGCAGGCGCTCCACCACCGCGTTCAGGATGGCGTCGAGGTTGAAGTTTTCCTGGGCGGATGCGGGGATGACCAGCGCGGCCGGCACCTTCTCCTGCCACCATGCCATCAGCTCGCGCACCTTCTCCTGGCTGCTGATATCTATCTTATTGATGACGATGATCACGGGGCAGGCCAGTTGCGATAGCTTGCTCACGTAATCCATGTTCTTGTCCGGCTTCTCCACGGTGTCCGTCACGTAGAGGATGATGTCTGCGTCGCCGATGGCAGAGTCCACGAAGTTCATCATGTTCTGCTGCAGGCGATAGACGGGCTTCAGGATGCCGGGGGTGTCGGAATATACAATCTGGAAGTCCTCACCATTGACAATGCCCATGATGCGGTGACGGGTGGTCTGGGCCTTGGCCGTGACTATGCACAGCTTTTCGCCCACCATCGCGTTCATCAGCGTGCTCTTGCCGACGTTGGGGTTGCCAATGATATTTACGAAACCGGATTTATGCGCCATTATACGTATGCTCCCATTTTAAGGATGTTGACTTCTCCCTCTGTGAGATAGCGCCATTCGCCCTTCTTCAGGCCCTTCTTGGTCAGACCGGCGAAATAGACGCGGTCCAGCGTGCGCACCTCGCATCCCACGGCCTCGAATATGCGGCGGACGATGCGATTCTTGCCGGAGTGGATCTCAATGCCGAGCTTGCGCTTGTCTTCGGGATCGATGAACTCCAGGGCGTCGGCAGAGATGGGGCCGTCGTTCAGTTCTATGCCGGAGAGTATCCTCTGACGGTCTTCCTCGGTGAGGGGCTTGTTGAGCACCACCTGATAGATCTTCTTCTTGTCGTAGGAAGGATGAGTCAGGCGCTCGGAGATCTCGCCGTCGTTAGTGAACATCAGCACACCGGTAGTGGCCTTGTCCAGGCGGCCTACAGGATAGACGCGGTTGGGGCAGTTCCTGAGGAGATCCATCACGGTCTTGTCGGCGTGGGGATCAGATGCCGTGGTCACGTAGCCTTTGGGTTTGTTCATCACGATATAGACCTTGGCCTCGCCGTGGAGGGTTTCTCCGTTGAATTTGACCACATCGGTCAGCACGTTCACCTTGGTGCCGAGTTCGGTAACCACCTCTCCGTTCACCGTAACCACTCCGGCCTGGATCATGGTGTCGGCCTCGCGGCGGGAGCATACTCCCGAATTGGCGATGAACTTGTTGAGGCGGATTTCCTCCTTCACCATGCTGGGTGCGGAGTCGAAATCGGAGATATGTGCCTTGGGGCTGGCCGCGATCATGCGGTTGATGCCCTCGTCGGATGCTTTGTTGAAGTTGTTGCTGCCGCGCTTTGCGCCGTAGTTCGGCTTCTGGCCGTACTGCTTGCGGGCGCCGTACTGAGGCTTACTGCTGTAGTTGCCGCCTTCCCTTTCGGGCCTGGAGCGACGGTTGTTATAGCTGCTGTTCCTGTTGCCGTAACCGCTGCCTCTGTTTTCGAAATTGCCGCTCCTGTTTTCATAGTTGCCGCTTCTGTTGTCGCGGCTGGTCTGACCGGCTGCTCCACGGCGTTCGCCATAAGGCTTGCTGCCGTAGCTGCCGTTTTTCCTTTCGCCATAGGCTTTGTGTTCACCATACGAGCGGCGTTCGCCCGACGTGCTGTACGCGGGCTTTCCTTGTGCCGAAGCCGACCTTCTCGGCCTGAGCTTGCGACCATCTTTACTAAATTCTGTCATTGTCTTGAATAATGCACATCCGCAACTCACGTCGTGGGCTTGTGCTCTTGAATGTTACTTTAAATTGAAAATGTATGTAATCGTGCCTTCCTGCATGGCAGGGGCGTCGATTTTCTGATCGAAGTGTGCTTTCATCGCGGCGGCGCGGGCCTCCGCAATAAGTTTAGTGTTGGAAATGGTGGTGCCGTCATCCACAATGGCCTTCTTTACGTTGCCGTAATTATCCACCCAGATCTTCATTACGATACGGCCGCTTTCCTGAACGTTGTATTTGGGCTTCTCGAGTGTGGACTTGTTCACCTTCCTGCCCTCCACGTGGGCGTTGGCTTCGCCTTCGGTCTTGGTGGTGCTGGTGTTGCCGGTGGCCTGTCCGGCACGGAAGTCGGTGGATGCCTCGCGGGCGTTATGGGGCGCTGTCACGGAAGTATCCTTCTTTGCCATTCCGGGGAATGCTGCGCGGGGATCCAGCTTGGGCTCCTCTTCGCGCGGAGGTTCAGGTGTTTCCACGTCGCCGAAAATATCCGGCTTGGCGGCGGGGGTCAGGTTCTCTGCAAGGCTCTGGTTGGGGGATTCGCTCTTCTGCACCAGCTCCACATCCTTTTCCAGGTCGACATCCTCTCCCTGGGGCTCGCGGCCGAATATGGGTTCAATCTCCACCTCTTCCTTCTCGGTGTAATCTACCAGGAAGGAGCTCTCTTCGGGCGGAGGCCAGATGTATTTGAGACCGGAGAAAGACACCACGCACAGGGCGGCGACATGCAGCAGCACCGTGAGGGTGATGCCTGTCACCTTGGACCTGTCTTCGGTTTTCTGTCTTTCGCGGAGATACTCTTTCATTTTACTCTGGTTGTGTTGCGAGTATTACCTTGTAGTGATTTCGTTTGGCGATATTCATCACCTGCACTATTTCGCCGATGGGAACGCTCTCGTCGGAATAGATGCTGAAAGTGGGATCCTCTTCGTTCTGGAGAAGGCCTACGAGGTCATCCTCCACCTGGGCGATGTCGTTCTCTGCCAGCTCATTGCCGTTGATGTGATAGGTGTAGCTGCCGCCCCAGTCCTTGATGCTCACGCTGACTGTGGGTTTGGCACTCACCTGGCCGGTGCTCTTGGGGAGCAGGAGCTTGAGGGCGTTAGGGTTGATGAGGGTGGACGTCACCAGGAAGAAGATGAGCAGCAGGAACACGATGTCGGTCATACTCGACATCGAGAACGAAGCGTCCGCCCTGGTTGTTCTCTTGATTGCCATTACTCTTCAGATTTAACGGTGGTGGCGGACTCAGGCTCGTTCAGTACGTCCATGAAGCTGATGGTGGAGTTCTCGATGGTGAACACCACATCGGAGATGCGGGAGGTGAGGTAGTTGTATCCGAAGTATGCAAGGATACCCACGATCAGACCGCCGACGGTGGTGATCATTGCCTCATAGATACCTCCGGAGAGGAGAGTGATGTCGATATTGTTGCCTGCGTTGGACATATTGAAGAATGCCCTGACCATACCCATAACGGTGCCGAGGAATCCGAGCATAGGAGCGCCACCCGCGATGGTTGCGAGGATGGGCAGACCCTTCTCGAGACGTGCCACTTCAAGGTTTCCGGTATTCTCGACTGCAGTCTGGATGTCGCTGAGGGGACGTCCGATGCGCTCGAGACCTTTCTCCACCAGACGTGCGGTAGGATTGTCGTACTTGCCGCAGAGGGTGATGGCGGACTTGGTCTTGCCGTCGTGGATGTAATCGCGGATATCGTCGATGAAGTTGCGGTCCACCTTGGCAGCGCGGTTAATCTGCACGAGTTTCTTCCCGAAGATGTAGATGGCTATGACAGAAAGGAGAAGAAGGACTATCATAATCCATCCACCCTTCATTGCCATATCGATGAGCGAATAAGTCATCTCCTGAGGTACCGGAGCGGCCTGCACGGCATTCAGCGTATCGGCCTGGAGTAAAGTAAAGAGCATAATTCCCATAAATTATAATATCACGCAAATATAATCAAAAAATCGGTTGTAAAAGCCTTCATTCTACCCTTTTTTTGACCTTTGGTGTCGCTGGTTTAAGATCTTTTTTCTCAAATCCCGGGAATCTAAAGGAGAGGCAGTGCTGCAGGTGTCCCAAAATAAGGGGGACCTGCAGCAAAAAGTGGGGGTTTTTGACGCAGGTGTCCGTAAAAATGGGACACCTGCAGCAGTGGATCAGAAGTCGTATAGATTCAGACCGGTTTCCGGATCGAAACGGCGGCCGATGCCGGTGAGGCCGTAATCCTCCACGAAGAGTTCGCAGGCGCCATTGACGGTTGCGGTGAGGAGATGCCCGCCGATGCAGGAATAGTCGCTGCGGCTGGCGGTTACATGGATGTGAAGATACACCTTCCCATCCTTTTCAGACACATTTCCGGTAAGTGAACAGACCTCCATCTGCTCGGCGAAAGTCTTGTCCACGTACTGCTTGGTGGCAGGGTTCAAAAACCGGAATGTGGCTTTCTTGATGGCCGCGAGTCCGCTAACGCTGCCGGAGCGTATGCCTTTTTCGGCGCAGAATGCGGCCAGCGCGGCAGTGATCTCCTGATGATTATCGACACTGAGGATGAACCTGCGTCCGGCGGCCTCGCGGTACTTGTAAGGTACCCTAGCCTTGAAAATCGCCTTATGAATACGGCCTTCCCCAATCAAAGGAGCATGGGCGGTATCCGGGCCGAAAACGACCATCTCTCCAGCTTTGAGGGATATGGTTTCCTCCACCGGATCATCGTAAAAAAGGATGTCTTTTTCCTTATCCATGCAGCCGACCGGCTTCAGGCATGCAGCCACCGGTTTGATGCCGAAAGTCTCCGGGCCTGAGAGGGGTACTTGCACGTCAATATAGCTCTCGTGAGCCTCCAGGCGAGCATCGGCCGAAGCCTTCAGATCCGCATCCACGATATTCACCCAAAGATTGTCGCCATCGATCACATGCTTCCCCGCGGGCATCTGGGAAAGATCGTGGGTCTTCATGAATTCAAGTGCCTTAAGCACATAGGGATTGTAGTCGTAGGGAGTTGCCATGTCAGGTAAGTTTTAGCGTATGACCAGGGTGAAAACAGGGGCCTTGCCATCCTCCGCAAGCACATAAACCTTGAGCGTGCCTGCCGGAGGAAGGGATGCATCCGCCTTCTGAGGGCGCTGGTCCCTGGCAGTGAAGATGTATTCCGTGCCGCCGGGAACGCTGCGGGCCGCAACCTCCTCCGCCTTGGCATTCAGCATCGGGTACCCATCTACCGCCGCATCAAAGATGGCTGCTTCTTCTTCACTGGCCGGATGCAGGGCCGGGAACGGCTCGAGAGGGGTGATGTCTCCCTCCAAGAATCCGTTCTCCTTCAGGAAACGGTCGATTTCGGTGGATGCCGCATCGATACGCGCCGTCCTCACGCCATATCCGGGGAGGATTTCCACACCGGGGAGTTTCTCCTCCAGGGCACGGGTGGCGGAATCGAGACCGCCGCTGCCGAAACTGCAGAACGGGACTATCTTCTTGCCGCTGAAATCCACGCCGTCCAGCACCGTGAAGATGGGCGTGGCATAAGTCCCGAACCAAATCGGGAAGCCCAGGAAGATTACGTCGTAGGATTGTATGTCAGCTTTAATGGGCTGGATTTCCGGGAGGATGCCCCCGTCCAGTTCCTTCTTGCCGCGTTCGATGGTCTGCATGAAATCCCCGTCGTAAGGAATCATGGGCACGATGGCCTCGATGTCTGCACCGAGTCTGTCGGCAATTTCCTCCGCCACCGCCTCCGTGGTGCCGTTCTGGGAATAATAAAGCACAAGTGCTTTGATTTCAGATTTCTTGTTTGCGCAGGACGCTGCCATCAGCACCGCCACCGCCAGGATCAGGATTCGTTTCATATTTACAAATAGATACTGATAATAGTCGGTTATTTTTTAGGAGCACCTTAATCGTACATGCTGAGATCCGGTTCTTCAGTGTAGCCTATAAGCATTTCAAAGGGAACATCCATCACTTTGGCGGCACGGAAGATCGTATCTAGATTCTTTGTTTTGAAGAGGGCTTTGACATTCTGCTTGCGTATCCCCATGCGACGAGCGAACTCTGCCTTGCGGATACCCTTTTTCCGGAGGATTTCCTCCCCCTTTTCCTCGAAAACCAGTTTAGACATGTGATTAATGCTTTCTCACAAAGGTAATGATTAAATATTCCTTTTTCAAATTAATTGACTATTTTTGCGAATGATTGAAAGAGGAGTCTATGAGAATGATATTCTGGCTGGTCACCACCGACCACCTGACAGACCGGATTTGGTTTAAAGACGATGAAGATTTCAAGGCGGCGATGAATATCGTTGCCGTTCTGGCGGCGACCATGAACCTGCGTATCATCGCATTTATTTTGATGTCCAATCATGTGCACTTCATATTGGGATGTGATAGGGATCTGGCCGAGGTTTTCATAACCAGGTTCAAGAAAATGTATTCGCAGTACTACAGTAAAAAGTATGGTTCCTGCGAATTGCTGCGGGATAATGCAGTTGATTATCAACAGATTGTTGTCGGTGATGAATCTTTCGAAAGGGGTGTCGCTTATGTGCTGATGAACTCTGTCGCAGCGAAGATTTGCCTGCATGCTTCCGAATATCCCTGGGGCACCGGCGCCTGCTATTTCAATCCCACCCCGGTGACAGGAACTAGAATAGGGGATATGAGTGGGCGGACCAGGATAAAAATACTCCGCAGCAGGTTTTCTGTGCCGGAGGATTACACTGTAAATGAGCAGGGATATGTGAATCCTTCATGCTATGTTCCTGTCAAGTTTGTAGAATCCGTATTCAGGGCCCCTAGCCGGATGACGTATTTCCTTAACAATTCCTCGAAAGCCAAACGCGTGAAAGAGGCTCCATCATTTAAGGACCAGATTATTGGAGCGGCCATTCAAGACCTTCTCGTATCTTTATTTAGGAAACACAGTATAACCGGATTGGATGACCGGCAAAAGTCAGAACTGTTCCGGCAGGTTAAGTTCAGATTCTCTGCAGACCCGGCCCAAATAGCACGCGTCAGTGGTGAATCGTATGAAAAGGTCTGCGAACTTCTGGATTCTTTTTCGGACTCTTGATACTTTTACACCCGGATATCTCTGGGGGAGGTGCTGCAGGTGTCCCATTTTTACGGACACCTGCGTCAAAAACCCACACTTTTCGCTGCAGGTCCCCCTATTTTTGGGACACCTGCAGCACTCGGGGAGTCACCCGGGGAGTTTAGTATTCCACTTTCGACAGGAAGAGGGCGTGGCCGGGGACGGATTCGCCGGCCAGGGAGCGGTTGGGCCTTTTGCTTTTCGCGGAGGGGACGTCGCCGGAGGCAGGCGGCAGGATCAGGCTGGCGAAGTCGTCGAGGGTGCGTTTGCCGCGGCCAACTTCGATCAGGGTTCCGACGATGGCCCGCACCATATTCCTTAAAAACCTGTCGGCAGATATGCGGAAATACCAATACTGGCCGCCGGAGGCAGGGAGCCTCTCGGCGGAAGTTTTTTGAGTGGGCCTTGTGCGTGGCGGTAGCGGAGCCGAGAGGCTACCCTGCTCCGGCGTCATAACGGCATAAAGTGAGGGTGTGTACTGTGCCCAGAAGGCTTCGAACACCGTGCAGACCGAAGTCTTGTTATCCGCGCCGACCTTCTCGAAACACGAAAAATCATGCGTCCCCACCAACATCGCGGCCGCCTCATTCATCGCCTCAAACGACAGATCCGGATACCCGCACTGCCACGAAAAAGCCTCCACGAAAGGATCCTTCGAACGGTGCAGAAAATACGTATATTCCCGCCTCCGGGCATCAAACCGAGCATGAAAATCCGGAGCCGCCGGAGCCACCTGCAAAACCACGATTGAACGGGGCAAAATGGCATTTAATTTGTAGCATATATCATCTGCCGAAAGGCCCTCGGGGCCATCGAAACACGCAACGTAACCAATAGCGTTCACGCCTGTGTCCGTACGCCCCGCCCCGATAACGGGAACCTCGCCCCCCAGAAGCTTTCCAAGGGCGATTTCGAGGCATTCCTGCACGGACGGGTCCGAAGGCTGCCGCTGCCAGCCGCAAAAGCCGGCCCCGGCATAAGACAAAGTAATGGAATAACGCATAGACTGCAAAATTATTAAAATATATGGAAAGTGTAAACATTAAGGAGCTCAACGACCGCATCCAGAAAGAAAGCGGATTCGTGGATATCCTTTCTCTCGAGATGGGCAAGGTCATCGTAGGGCAGAAGCACCTGGTGGAGAACCTGATGATCGCCCTCCTGGCCAACGGCCACATCCTCCTCGAAGGCGTGCCCGGCCTCGCCAAAACCCTGGCCATAAGCACATTGAGCAAAGCCGTCAACGCCAAATTCAGTCGAATCCAGTTCACTCCGGACCTTTTGCCGGCGGATGTTTCCGGCACCTTGATCTACTCCCAGAAGAAGGAGGAATTCGAGGTGCGCAAGGGTCCCGTTTTCGCCAACTTCGTTCTGGCAGATGAAATCAACCGCGCCCCCGCAAAAGTGCAGTCCGCACTGCTGGAAGCCATGCAGGAGCGCCAGGTCACCATCGGCGACAATACCTTCAAGCTTCCCGAGCCGTTCCTCGTGATGGCAACCCAGAACCCCATCGAGCAGGAAGGAACTTATCCTCTCCCCGAAGCCCAGGTGGACCGTTTCATGCTGAAGGTGGTGGTGGATTACCCCAAGAAAGAGGAGGAGAAACTTATCATCCGCATGAACAACACCGGCGAGTTCCCCCAGCCGAACCCCGTAGTGAACCCCGACGATATCATCCGCGCCCGCAACATTGTGCGCGAGGTATATATGGATGAGAAGATCGAGCGCTACATCGTGGATATAGTTTACGCCACCCGCACCCCCGAAGAATATGGCCTGAAGAACCTCAAGGGCTTGATTTCTTACGGAGGATCCCCCCGTGCCAGCATCTCCCTGAGCGCCGCCGCGAAGGCTTATGCCTTCATCAAGCGCAGGGGATATGTGATTCCGGAGGATGTGCGCGCAGTCTGCCCCGAGGTGCTCCGCCACCGTATCGGCCTCACCTATGAGGCGGAGGCAGAGAATGTCACCACCGAGGAGATCATCTCCCAGGTGATCAATGCCGTGGTAGTGCCGTAATGCCAACCGACGCAACAGAACTCCTGAAGAAGGTCCGGAAGATTGAAATCCGCACCAAAGCTCTCTCGCACCAGATTTTCGCGGGGGAGTACCACTCCGCGTTCAAAGGGCGCGGAATGGCCTTCAGCGAGGTCCGCGAGTATCAATATGGGGATGACGTCCGCAACATGGACTGGAATGTTACCGCCCGTATGCATGCGCCCTACATCAAGATATTCGAGGAGGAACGCGAGATGACGGTGGTGCTGCTGGTGGATGTCAGCCGCTCCGGCCTTTTCGGCACCCAGACCCGCACCAAACGCGAGCTGCTGGCGGAAATCGCCGCCGTGCTGAGTTTCAGCGCCATCCTCAATAACGACAAGGTCGGCGCCCTCTTCTTCAGCGACCGCGTCGAAAAATTCATCCCCCCGAAGAAAGGCCGCAGCCATCTCCTTCATATAATCAGGGAGATGCTGGAACTCCAGCCCACTTCGGACGGCACCGATATCGGCGCAGCCCTGCAGTTCCTCACCGGCGCCATCAAAAAGAAATGCACCGCCTTCCTACTCAGCGATATGCTGGATGTGGACGCCAGCGGCAAACCTCTTTATGAGGATGCCCTGAAGGTGGCGGCGGGCAGGCACGACCTTTCCGTTATCAAGGTATTCGACCCCCGCGAGCGCAGCCTCGTTCCCGTCGGACTCATCAACATCAAAGACAGCGAAAGCGGCCGTTCCGCATGGGTCAACACCGACAGCGCCGCCACCCGCAAAGCGTACGAACAATGGTTCTCCAAGCTTTCCGAGGCCGAAGTGCAGTTGTTCAACCGCTATAAGATAGATCACGTAGAAATCGCCACCGGCTCCGATTATGTGAAGGGGCTGATGACACTGTTTGCCGGAAGATGAAACTCTTAGCCATCATATTGACCGTAGCGCTGGAGATTCTCCCCAAGGGCCCTGCCTTCCTGAACCAGCTTCAGAAGAGGGATTCGATCCTTGTGGCGGATCAATTGGAATATGGATTCAAGCTGGAAGGCGTCAGTGCCGGCACGGAGTTGAAGATGGCGGATTTCTCGGAAGCCTCCAACGACACCCTCACGCTGGTGCGTAACTGGAAGATAGATACCCTCCGGGTGCTGAAAAAGAGGGAGATGGTGGATATCAAAGCCAGCGTCATTCTTGCTCCTTTCGAGGAAGGCCGTTATGAACTTCCGCCCCTGTATGTGGTGCGGAGTTGCGCCGGGCAGGTGGATACTTTGATGTTCACCGCCCCTGAACTGGAGGTGAAAACCATCCCCGTGGATACCGCCACCTTCGTGCCTCACGATATCAAAGGCCAGATACGTTACCCGGTGACTTTCAGCGAGTTACTGCCCTGGATAGGAGGCGGCCTGCTGCTGGCGGCGTTGATTGCCGCGCTGGTTTGGTGGATGAGGAAACGCAGCAAGGAAAAAGAAGCGGAGAAGATCAAGGAACCGGCGCATATCACCGCTCTCCGCAATCTGGACAAGTACCGCGGAGAGAAGTTCTGGGCCCCCGAAAAGCAGAAGGCCTTCTATTCCGGAGTGACCGATACCCTCAAGACCTATATGGCCGCCCGTTTCGGAGTGGATGCGCCCGAAATGACTACCGCCGAGGTGTTCGACGCGCTCAAAACCGAAACTGCCATCACCCCGGAACTCTACGATCAGACAAAAGAACTCTTCGAGACGGCCGACTTCGTGAAGTTCGCGAAGCATTCCGCCCCGGACGAATATAACGCCAAGGTGGTGCCCACGGCTGTCAGGTTCGTGACCGACACCTACCGCGCAACGCTTGAGGAGGAGCAGAAGAGCGATGTTCTTTGAGTATCCCAAAGCCCTCTTCCTGCTGGCGATTCCGCTGGTGCTGATACTCCATTATCTATGGATGGAGTTGAGCGGCAGGCGCCCGCATATGAGGGTGAGTTCCTCGGCCCCCTGGCTCTCCGGTGGCAGCAGCGTACTGGCGTGGATCAGGCATCTCCCTTTCATCCTCCGCATCACAGCTATCTCCCTGATAATCATCGCACTGGCCAGGCCCCGCTCATCCTCCGAAACGGAAAAGATCGATACCGAGGGCATTGACATAGTGCTGGCGATGGACGTCTCCACCTCCATGCTGGCGCGGGACTTCGAACCGGACCGCATCAGCGCCGCCAAGGACATCGCCATAGAATTCATCGCGCAGCGGCCCAGCGACCGCATGGGAATCGTGGTTTTTGCGGGCGAGAGCTACACCCAGTGCCCGCTGACTACCGACCGCGCCACCCTTATCAACCTGATGAAGGATGTGCAGACGGATCTGATCGAGGATGGCACTGCCATAGGCAATGGCCTGGCGACTGCGGTGGCGCGGATGAAGGATTCGGACGCCAAGAGCCGCGTGATCATCCTCCTTACCGACGGTGTCAACAACCGCGGCGAAATTGCACCCGCGACTGCGGCGGAGATCGCCAAGACCTTCGGCATCCGCGTCTACACCATTGGAATCGGCACTCGCGGGGAGGCCCCTTATCCGGTGATGACTCAGTGGGGCGTGGAGCTCCGCAAATTGCCGGTAGAGATAGACGAGGACCTGCTCAAAAGCATCGCAGAGTCCACCGGGGGCCGTTATTTCCGTGCCACCGACAATACAAAACTCTCGGAGATCTACTCCGAAATCAACCAGATGGAGAAGGTCCGCACCACCGTGGACAGCTTCCCCATCTATAAGGAACTGTTCGGCAAGTACGCGCTTTGGGCACTTATCTGCCTGCTGCTGGAACTTGCCCTTAGATTATTCATAAGGAGGCTGCCATAATGCTGATATTCGCTAACATACAGTACTTGTGGCTGCTCCTGCTGGTGCCGCTGATGCCGCTGCTCTACGCCCTGGTGCGCTGGCTGCGGAAGAAGCGCATCCGCCGCGTGGGTGATCCCGCGCTGGTGAAGCAGCTGATGCCTTCCTGGTCCGGCGCAAAAGGCTGGGTGAGGCTGGTGCTCTTCGACCTCGCATTCCTCTTCTTCATAATCGGCATCGCCCGTCCGCAGATAGGAGCGAAGCTGCAGGAGCGTGAAACCCGCGGCGCCGAAATCATGATCTGCCTGGACGTATCCAATTCCATGCTGGCCAGGGACTATTCCCCGAACCGTCTGGAACGCGCGAAACTGGCAATCTCCCGCATCACCGACAAGTTGCAGGACGATCGCATCGGGCTCATCATCTTTGCAGGCACATCCTTCGTGCAGTTGCCCATTACCAATGATTATGTGTCGGCCAAGATGTTCCTTTCCAGCATCACCACCGAGTCTGTGCCCGTGCAGGGAACGGCCATCGGGGATGCCATAATGACCGCCGCCCGCGGGTTCAGCGCCCAGAGCGAGAAGAGCCGCGCGATAATCATCATCACGGATGGAGAGAACCATGAGGATGATCCCGTGGAGGCCGCCAAGCAGGCCGCCGCCCTCGGAATCAAGGTCTACACCATCGGCGTAGGGTCCCTCCGGGGCGAACCCATCCCTCTGGACGGAGATCTAATGAAGGATAAGGACGGCAACATAGTGGTCACCCGCCTCGATGAGGGCACCCTCCAGAAGATTGCGGAGGTGGGCAACGGCGCCTATGTGCATGCGGGCAACGAGGAATTCGGTCTGAACCCGATTATCAACGACATCAACAAGCTCGAAGAGGAAACCTTCAATTCGGTGGTGTTCGAGGAGTACGACGAGCAGTATATGTATTTCTTCGCAGTGGCTCTGGTGCTGTTGGTGCTGGAGATGCTGATAGGGGAGAGACGATGGAAAAGGAGGATGTTCTGATGAGAAAGATATTGTGCATATTGCTGATACTGAGCGCATTGCCTCTGTCTGCCCAGGTGGACAGGAGGGAGGTCCGCGCCGGCAACCGCAAGTTCCGCAAGGCAGATTACAAGAATGCAGAGATAGATTACCGCAGGGCGGTGGTGAAGGATAGCCTCTCGCTGGCAGGCGAGTACAATCTGGCATCCGCACTCTACCGGCAGGAGTCCTGGGACGAGGCCGGCAAGGCGCTGGAAACGGTGAAGGATGTGGCTCCCGCGAGCGAGCATGCCGCCGACTATTATTACAATGTAGGGGATGTGGCCCTGCAGAAGAATGATTACGGGGCGGCGGTGAAGGCCTTCAAGGAGAGCCTGCTGCTGCGCCCGGACGATATGAATGCCAAGGAGAATTACATCTATGCCAAGCTGATGCTGAAGAATCAGCAGAATGGCGGCGGCGGAGGAGGGGATAACGACCAGCAGCAGGATCAGGATCAACAACAGCAGGACCAGAATCAGGATCAGCAGGACCAGCAGGATCAGCAAGATCAACAGGATCAGCAAGACCAGCAGGACCAAGACAAGGATCAGGATCAGGACGGCGAGGACCAGCAACAGCAGAACCAGCCCCAACCCCAGCAGCAGCCGAAGCCCCAGCCTCAGCCCGGCCGGGAGCCGCAGATCTCTCCCCAGCAGGCCCAGCAGATGCTTCAGGCCGTGCAGGCCAAGGAAAAAGAAACCCAGGACAAGGTGAATAAAGAGAAAGCGGCGGCGCTTCAATCCCGCCAGAAAGAGAAGAACTGGTAGAATATGAAAAGACTGATAATCGCCATAGTGCTGAGCATCTTCGCCGGGGCAGCCTTGAACGCCCAGACGGTGAAGGTGGATGCGCCCAATCTGGTGGCAGCGGACGAGCAGTTCAACGTGAGCTTTTCGGTTGAGGGAGAGCACTCGGTTTCCGAGTTCTCCTGGGAGCCGGGAGATGGCTTCAGACTCATCTGGGGCCCGCAGAAAGGCACTTCCACATCCATCAGCATAGTCAACGGCAAGCGTTCCAAGACCGTTACCAATTCTTATACTTACGTGCTGATGCCGGTGCGCAGTGGCACTTTTACCCTGCCCGGTGCAGTGGCAACCATTCAAGGGAAAAAGGTGAGTTCCCGCAGTTTCAGCATTGAGGTCGTGGCTGGCGGCACATCCAGGAATCAATCCTCCCAGTCCGCGCAGGCCGGATCCGCCGGCAGCCAGGCACGCGGGGACGTATCCTCCTCCATCTCTTCGGAAGATATCTTCCTCCGCCTCCTGGTGAACAAGAACCGCGCGGTGGTGGGCGAGGGAATCACCGCCACCCTGAAACTCTATCAGAGGGTGAATATTTCCGGGCTGGACGATGCCCACTTCCCCTCATTCAACGGCTTCTGGAGCCAGGAACTAGCGGCTCCTTCCAACATCGAATTCAAACGCGAGAACGTCGGCGGGCAGATCTACAACACGGCCGTCATCCGCAGTTGGAACCTTATCCCGCAGAAACCGGGAGATTTCACGATCGAGCCCGCGGAACTGGTGTGCAGCGTGAACGTGCGGGCGGCTACATCCTCCTCCGGGAGCATCTTCGACAGCTTCTTCCAGGATAGCTACCGCACCGTTCGCAAGCGCGTGGCCACCCAGCCCGTCACCCTGCATATCTCCGCCCTGCCCGCCGGGGCTCCGGCATCCTTCGGAGGCGGTGTGGGCAAGTTCGAGATGAAGGCGGAGCTCACCCGGGACTCCATCAAAACCCACGATGCAGCGTCGCTGAAGGTCACCATCAGCGGTAGCGGCAACCTGGCACTGCTCTCCGCGCCGAAGATTTCCTTCCCGCCGGATTTCGAGCTCTACGACATGAAATCCTCCGACTCCGGCCGCAGCAGGACCTTCGAATATCCTTTCATCCCCCGCAGTCACGGGGACTTCGAGATAGGGCCGGTGGAATACAGCTACTACGATATCGCCGCCGGGCGCTATGTGACTCTGACTTCCGGGCCGCTGAATCTGGCGGTTGCCAGGGGGGCGGAACTGGATAGCGTTGTGCCCGCCGGGGGGCAGCTGGTGCAGAACCGCAGGGACGTGAAGGACCTCGGGAGCGACATCCGCTTCATCAGCACCAAGATGCCATCCCTCTCCAGCACAGGCAGCTTCTTTATCTTCTCGCCGCTCTTCTGGGGTCTCACGGGGATGCTGTTGCTCGCCGCCGTCGCGGTCTGGTTCTTCCTGCGCAGGAGGGCCGCCCGCCTTGCAGATGTTGCCGGCAGCCGCAATCGCTCCGCCACCAAGATGGCCCGCAAGCGCCTGGCAGTGGCAGGGGATTTCCTCCAGAAGAACCTCTACACCGCGTTTTATGAAGAACTGCACAAGGCCCTGCTCGGGTTCGTGTCGGACAAGCTGAATATGGATGCGGGCGAGATGAGCCGCGAGAATATTGCCGCGCGCTTGTGCGAATCCGGCGTTTCCGAGGGCCTGGCGGCGGATTTCTCCGCTCTGCTGGAGGCTTGCGAGTATGCCCGCTATTCCCCGGATGCAGGTCACGAGGCGATGAATACCCATTATGAATCGGCCGTTTCCGTGATTTCGGCCATCGATGCTTCCATGAAAAAGAGTAATAAGAAGGGCGCCGGTGCTCTGTTGGCCCTTTGCCTGATGCTGCTGCCGTTCGGTGCGCAGGCGGCGGATAACTACCTGGATTCGCTGTGGACTGCCGGCGTGGCCGCGTATTCCGATGGCCGCTGGGAGGATGCCGACCGCGCCTGGACCGCCATCGAAGGGGTGGGGATGTCTTCTCCCGAACTCTACTGCAATATCGGCGATGTCCGCTTCCGAGAGAGCCGTCTGGCAGAGGCGATTCTGTATTATTCGCGTGCTTTGAAGCTGGATCCGTCATATTCCGACGCCCGTCATAATCTGGAATTTGCAAAATCTTTGACTCAGGACAGGATCGATTCCCTGCCGGAATTCTTCCTCAGTTCGTGGATGCGGAAGCTCTGCTGGACCTTGCCATCCGACACCTGGGCGTGGCTCTCGCTGGTTCTTCTGGCGGGTGTGCTGGCGCTGGCTCTGCTCTTCTTGCTGGCGCGTGGATCCTCCGCCCGAAAGTGGGGATTCTTCGGCGGCGTGGTGTTGCTTATCTTATTGATATTCACACTGTTATTTGCTTCCTGGCAGAGGCGGGATTACCTCCGTGCAGACGATGCAGTGGTAATGCGTCCGGTGGTTTCGGTGAAGAGCGCTCCGTCCCAGATGGATACCAAAGACCTCTTTATTCTGCATGAAGGCACCTGTGTGCAAGTGCTTGATTCTGTCGGGGATTGGTGCGACGTGCGGCTGGAGGATGGCCGTGAAGGCTGGCTGAAGGCCTCTGAAATCGAGATCATCTGATGTGGATAAATTGTTAATTAATTTTGTTAATTAATGAAATCTTGCTATATTTGCAGCGCAATTGTGCCCTCATTTGAGCCGTTGCAGTTTAGTTTGTAGTTTAATTTTTAGTTAACTAAATAAAAAAAACAGTATGAAAAAGTTTTTCGCAATTGCTGCCGCAGTTCTGATCGCAGTTGCTTCCTTCGCGCAGGAGACCAACAGGGATGAGAACGGAAATCTCAAGTTCGGTGGCTATGAAACCAATGGCTTCTGGGACAACTGGACGATTGGTCTTGGCTGGAATGCTATTCCTACCACTACCACTACTCCTCTGTACATTCCCACTGTTTATGGCCAGATCGGTAACTTCACCAAGGCATTCCCTGGTGGAATCGAGCTCTTCGCTCTCAAATGGATCGAGCCTTGCTACGGTGTCCGTTTCGGATGGACCGGCATGCAGACCGTTGATCCCGTCGCTGACGTTGTAAAGAACCTGAACTATGCACACGTTGACATCGTTTGGAACATCTGCAACGCTTGGTGGGGATACAAGGAAGGCCGCAAGTTCGAGCTCAGTCCTTATCTCTCCCTCGCTCCTTTCATGAGGGGTGGCAAAGCCCTCACCGCTGGTGCAGGTGCCGGTCTCTATGGCACTCTGAACCTCAGCGAGAAGTGGGGCATCTTCGGCGATCTCGGTGGAATCCTTGCTGACAGCAAGCTCCTCACCACCGCCGGTGACACCTACAACTATTGGAAGCTCGAGGTTGGTGTAGTTTACAATGCAGGCAAGACCAACTGGACCCGCACTGCTACCACCGCTGCTGCCGCTGCTGCTGCTATCGCTGCTGCAAAGGCTGCACAGGATGCCGCAGAGTCCAAGGTCGCTGGCGCACAGAAGGCTGCCGACGATGCAAAGAAGGAAGCTGACAACGCTAAGGACGAGGCCAAGCAGCTTGTTGACGAAGCCAAGAAGGCCGCCAGCACCAATGTTGATGGTCTCTTCGACGAGCCCGTGGTTGTTTACTTCGAGATTGGTCAGAGCAAGCTCTCCAAGAAGGAGAAGGCACACGCCGAATACGCAATCAAGAACATCATCTCCCGTGGCGAGAATGTTAAGTTCACGCTCAATGGTAGCGCAGACACCGGCACCGGTTCCAAGGCTCGCAACAAGCAGCTCTCCGAGCAGCGTGCTAAGACTGTCTACAACCTCGTTGATGAGCTTGGCGTAAGCCGTGAGAACATCACCGTCGTTGAGTGGGATGGCACCGAAAGGTTCGCAACTCCTGAACTCAACCGTGCTGTTATCATCGAGAAGCAGTAATTTAAAAACAAATTTATGTTTCGACAGGCTGGCCAGTTGACCAGCCTGTTTTTTTTGTATCTTTGCGCGTTAAAAATTATATATGCAAGAAATCAGAAACATAGCAATCATAGCCCACGTGGACCATGGCAAGACTACGTTGGTGGACCGCATGATCTATCAGGCGAACCTGGTGCGTCAGCCGGAGAACCTTGGGCAGCTTATCCTGGACAGCAATGACCTGGAGCGTGAGCGCGGAATCACCATCCTCGCCAAGAACGTATCGGTCACCTACAAGGATGTAAAGATCAATATCATAGATACTCCCGGGCATAGTGATTTCGGCGGAGAGGTCGAGCGTGTGCTCAATATGGCGGACGGTGTGCTGCTTCTGGTGGATGCCTTCGAGGGTTGTATGCCCCAGACGCGCTTTGTGCTTCAGAAGGCCCTCCAGATGGGCAAGAAGCCTATAGTAGTAATAAATAAGGTAGATAAGCCCAATTGCCGCCCGGATGAAGTGCAGGAAGAAGTCTTCGACCTTATGTTCAATCTGGACGCCACCGAGGAGCAGTTGGACTTCAAGACCGTGTATGGCTCCGCGAAGCAGGGCTGGATGTCGCTGGATTGGAGGAATCCCGGCACCGACATCACCCCTCTGCTGGACGTCATCCTCGAAGAAGTGCCCGCTCCCGCCGTGGTAGAAGGCACGCCGCAGCTGCTGATATCCTCCTTGGAATACTCGCCTTACGTAGGGCGCATCGCCGTCGGCAAGATCACTCGCGGATCGCTTCGCACCGGGCAGCAGATCAGCCTCTGCAAGCGCTACGATATAGTCCAGAAGCATAAGATCAAGCAGCTGATGACCTTCGAAGCCTCGGCAAGAGCAATGTGGATGAGGTCGGCTGCGGAGATATCTGCGCCGTCGTTGGCATCGAGGGCTTCGAGATCGGGGATACCATCGCCGATTTGGAGAATCCCGAGGCACTGCCGCCTATCGCTGTGGACGAGCCCACGATGAGCATGCTCTTCACCATTAATAATTCTCCTTTCTTCGGGAGGGACGGCAAGTACGTGACTTCGCGCCATATCAAGGAGCGCCTGGAAAAGGAGCTGGAGAAGAACCTCGCCCTGCGCGTGAAACCCGGCCTCGGCGCGGATTCATTCGTGGTCTACGGGCGCGGCGTGCTGCATCTTTCGGTGCTGATAGAAACCATGCGCCGGGAGGGCTTCGAGTTGCAGGTAGGCCAGCCGAAGGTGCTGGACAAGACCATCAACGGACAGCGCTGCGAGCCTATCGAAGAGATGTCCATCGAGGTGCCGGAGGAGTTCGTGGGAGCCGCCATAGAGATATCTACCCGCCGCAAGGGCGCGCTGCTGCGCATGGAACCCCGCGGAGACCGCACTCTGCTCGAATTCGAGATTCCTACCCGCGGCCTGATGGGGCTTCGCTCGAACTTGCTGACAGCTACTCAGGGAGAGGCCATCGTGGCCTATCGCTTCAAAGATTATCAACCCTACAAAGGCGAGATCGAGCATCGCAACAACGGTTCGCTGGTTTCGCTGGAGACGGGGGATGCCAAGGCCTATTCCATGAATAAGCTGCTGGACCGCGGACGCTTCTTCGTGGAGCCTGGAGAGGAGATTTACGCCGGGCAGGTGGTTGGCGAGCATACCCGCGAGAGGGACCTGAACATCAATATCTGCAAGGCCAAGCAGCTCACCAACGTGCGTGCTGCCGGATCCGACGAGAAGATTATTCTGCCGCCCGCCATCAAGTTCTCTTTGGAGGAGGCGCTGGAGTATATTCAGGAGGATGAGCTTGTGGAGGTGACGCCTCATTTTATGCGCATTCGCAAGATTTTGCTTGATCCGCTTGCGCGTAAAAGAAATAGTGACAACGCTGATTGATAATAGAAAAAAATTTTGTACCTTTGCAGCCCTTTGTTATACCCTTAAGTGGCCTGACACAAGGCGGGACGCAGTTTAAATGGCGTGCCGACGGAAAGTTCTTTGGCAATTCCGGCAACTCGGAGATTCTTGATGCGGATCTCGAGGTGGATGTGCATGTGGAAAAGGCGATGCGCTTTTTCGGCGTGGACTGCACCATAGTGGGCAAGGTGACGGTTCTTTGCGACAGATGTCTGGAGGAACTTGAGCTGCCTGTGAATACGGGGTTCAAACTGAGCGTGAAGTTCGGAGAGAGTGCAGAGACTGCTGACGCTGGGGATAGGGAAATCGTTATGATTCCTGATGGCTCTTCGGAGCTGGACCTATCGCAGTTCGTCTATGACTATACCTGCATTTATCTGCCGATGCAGAGGGTTCATCCCGAAGGGGAGTGCAATCCGGAAGCTCTGAAGTATTTGAGTACGGAAGATACTGCAACCGAGGCTCCCGCAGCCGGGAGTCCGTTTGCAGTGCTGAAGGACATTTTGAAATAACAATAAATAAAATATAGTACAATGGCACATCCGAAACACAAACTCTCAAAGCAGCGCAGGGACAAGCGTCGTACTCACGATTTCGCTCCTGTTCCTACTCTTGCAACTTGCCCTAATTGCGGTGCAACCGTAATGTATCACAGGGTATGTCCTGAGTGCGGCTACTATCGTGGTCGTCAGATTATTGTTAAGGACGAGAACTAAAATCTCAGGGCCTCTTAGTTCAACGGATAGAACGGAGGTTTCCTAAACCTTAAATACAGGTTCGATTCCTGTAGAGGCTACGAAAAAGGCACCCTGAGCGGGCGCCTTTTTCGTAGCCTCTGATCACCATGTTTGGCGGGGGAGGAATCCCCCTGCGCCCCCTCGGTCGCTTCGCTCCGAAATAACCACCGTTCGCGCTGGTGCGCTCATTATTCAAAGATAATTGCTATTTTTGTTGCAGGCCCTTTAGGGATAGTCGTTTACATATGAGAAATGTGTTATTGAAAGCCTTTTGGCTGGCGGCGGTTATGTTCTGCTTCGTCGCGCTGATTAATTCATGCAAGGAGGATAAGCCCGACACTCCGGAGGAGCCGGAGGTTGGGCGGCCCGAGCCTCCTTATACCGTGGTCGAGGCAGATTTCCAGACAACCCGTGGAAGCCTGAAGATCGGCGGGAAACTCTATCTGCCGAAGGAATTGGAGAAGTATTCCAAGTCCGCTGCGATTTTCTGCACGGGCCTGGATGCCTCCTGGAAGGATACGGAAGTGTATGCCAGGGCGGCTGCCAAGCAGGGAATCGTGTCCTGCTGTTTCGATTTCTGCGGTGGCCCCAGTGGTGCCAGCCTCAGTGAAGGTAATAAATCCGACAATACCATTCTTACCGAGGTTCAGGATCTGACCGCGGTTTATGCGGCGATAAAGGCTCGCGAGGATATCGATTCTGGTAGGATATTCTTGATGGGGGGCAGCCAGGGAGGCCTTGTGGCGGCTCTTTATGCTGCCGATCATCCTGCCGATGTCTTGGCTCTGGGCCTGATGTTCCCGGCCTTCAACCTTCCGGAAATCGTGCGCCAGTACGCCGGCCTGCTCGGCGGGGTGGAGAATCTCCCGGAAAGCGTAACGGTGCAAGGGCATACAATCTATAAGAAGTATGCTGTCGATGCATACGGCATTTATCCCTTCGATGTCATCGGGAAATACGAAGGTCCCGTACTTATTATGCACGGGACCCAGGATACTACGGTGCCGATAGCTAACTCTCAGCAGGCCGTAAAAGTCTATAAGAACGCCGAACTGGTTGTTCTGGATGGTCAGGGACACGGTTTCGATGCCACCGGCACCCAGAAAGCCATCGAAAATCTCGAAAGGTTCTTCTTGAGATAGACTACTTGAAGGCCTCCTTAACCGGTTTGCCACGACAGTCCTCGGGAATAGTTGCACCGAGAATGTAGGCGATGGTAGCGGCGGTATCGTACTGAATCACGGGAAGAGTCATCTCATACCCGCTCTTCACCTTCTTTCCATAGAGCACGAAAGGTGTCTCGAGTTCCTCGAGAGTGAACTTTCCGTGGCCCTTGCCCTTTCCGCCATGGTCTGAGCTGAGGATGATGATGGTATCGTCGAAGATGCCGGCATCCTTGATGGCCTGGATGATCAAGCCAATTCCCTTATCCACGTCGTACTGGCACTGCATGTATTCGGGGCTGCACCAGCCATAGTTGTGGCCGATGTTATCGGTGATGCCGAAATAGAAGGTGAAGAATGTAGGTTTCTTCTCCTTAATGTAATTCACTGCGATCTGGGCATATTCCTCGGGAGTGATGAGAATTTGCTTGCCCTTGTAGGTGCCGATATACTTATAGAAATCCATCGCCAGAGTATCGGAAACTGCGCCCACGCCCTTCCAGTCGCATGCCAGGCCAAGCTCCGCTTTGGGGAACTGCTGTCGCATGATGGTATAGATGGTAGGAGGAATTCCGTGCCCGTTATCGGTGGTGGAAGGGATGGTTCCCTTGGTGGAGTTCCACTTGTCGAATCCGTGCATCTCGGTAGGGGTTCCCATGAACATGGTCGCCCAGTTGATGGCGGATGCGGAAGGCATCACGGAGCGCTTTTTCAAGGTCCAGGCGCCATTGTCCATCAGATACTTGACATTGGGCATCTGGGACATATCAGCCTTGCGGAGGCCTTCTGCGGACCATCCGTCCAGCCCTATCATAATAACATGCTTTGCTTTTTTGCGTGCGGCATCCATGTCCACTGCGGAAATGCAGCACAGAAGAATCATGAAGGTTAAGAGTTTTTTCATGTGCAAGAGTTAAGTGTTTCTACAAAAATAGAAAAAATACTTCGTATATTTGTATTCTTTAGATACAATTATGAGAAGTTCCATCCTGCTCTCCGCCATCGCAATCTTTTGCGTAGTTTCCTGCTCCAAAGGCGGGAATGCGGAGATGTCGCAGCTGATGCGAACGGTGCCGTCCCGCTCGCTGGCGGTGATGCATTTCGACCGTTGCGACGATGCGCTGGAGCTTCTCCTGGATTCCACCTTGGTGTTCCGGCGCCTGGATTACGGCCGCCTCGGGAGCGCCGAGACCATCCTCTCCTACGACTATAGCGCCGGGCTCATCCCCCTGCTGAGCATAGATGCCGGCAGGGCTTCGGAGGATAGTTCCTCCACCGTCCGGAAGCTGTTGGCGCAGGCGGAGGAAAACGGCCTCCGGGCCATCTACACCGGCGAGCTCATGCCCAAACGTGCCGCAGTTCTCATCAGCCCCTCGCAGCAAATGCTGGACGAGGCGCTCCGGCACGTCGAATGCGGCAATTCCATTCTGGACGCCCGGGGCTTCGTGCAAGCCGCAGCGATGTCGGAAGGCGGCCGCGGATGCATCCTCCTCAAGAACGAGAGCGCATCCCGCCTGCTGCCCAGGAAGATGCTTGCCACGCACTTTGCCCGCAAGGACCTGGTGCGCTTCTTCGCCGGTGCCGCGGAGTGGACCCTGCTGGAATTCAACTCCTACTCCCGCGAGAAGATCGGCGTGAGGTTCCGGGGGGATGGCAACAGGAAGTACCTGTGCGAGATGTTTGCCGCGCTGCCAGCCGCCGATTGCGGAGTGGCCGCCGTGCTGCCGCAGAATGCATCCTTCGTGATGGGCCTGCCCCTGAAGGATGCGAAGGATTATCTCGCCGCCTGGCAGGATTGCCTCGACCGCCGCGCAGAGCTCTCGAAATACCGCGGGCATCTGGCTGCGCTGAAAAAGGCCGCCGGCAAGAGCCCTGAGACCTGGTTCGGGGAGCTTTCCCCCAAGGAAGTGGCGGTGGTGAGATGGGATTCCCACGAAGTGCTGCTGCTCCGCCCGCAGAAGAAGGCGCGCAACGCCGCGATAGGGGAGAACGCCCGCGCCGGATTCATCCCCGCTCTGCTGGGAGATGCTTTCAGGTTAGCGGATGATTCCTGCTGCGCTGCGCAGGGCGGATGGCTGGCCTTCGGGAGCGAAGGGGACCTCGCCGCCTGGCTGGGTGCCGGCAAAGGCACATCTGCCATCCAATTGCCCCGCAAGGCAAAATATTATCTTGTAACCGAGGAGCTGAGCATTATCGCCGACTCCAAAAACATATTGTTGAATGTCAACTGAATTGGAATATAAATCCGTAAACAAGCTCTTTGAAAAGAGTTTCAAGGAGCATTGGGACCGCGAGGCGCTGTCTAATTATCAGGGCCGCACGCTGACCTATCGTGAAATGGCGGAACGCATTGCAATGCTGCATATCTGCTTCGAGCAGTGCGGCTTGCAGAAAGGGGACAAGGTGGCCCTCTGCTCGCGCAACCAGGCGAACTGGGGCGTGTGCTTCCTGGCCGCCCTCACCTATGGAGCCGTGCCGGTGCCCATCCTGCACGAATTCAAGCCCGCAAACGTCCATTATCTGGTGAATCATTCGGAAAGCAAAGTGCTCTTTGTCGGGGAAACAGAGTGGGAAAGCCTGTCCGAGGCTGAAATGCCCGATCTGTCGGTGGTCGTGCTGATGAACAATTTCAATTTCCTCTACGCAAAGAGCGAATCCCTTACCGCCGTACGCGAGAACATCACCAGAACCTTCAACGAAAAGTATCCCGAAGGCTTCAAGCCGGAGGATATCAAATATTACGAGGATAAGCCCGAGGAGCTGGCTCTGATCAACTACACCTCCGGCACTTCCGGCTTTTCGAAAGGTGTGATGCTGCCCTACCGGTCGCTCTACACCAACATCAACCTGGCATTTTATGCCGAGCCGCAGATGTCCTGCGCCTCCGAGGTGGTGGCAATGCTGCCCTCTGCGCATATGTACGGCCTGATGTTCGAGCTGATGTATGAGATGGTGATAGGTGCGCACGTGCACTTCCTCACCCGTCTCCCCAGCCCCAAGATCATAATGAAGGCGTTCCAGGAGATACATCCGGACATCATCATCGCAGTGCCTCTGATCATGGAAAAGGTCTACAAGACCCAGCTCAAACCCATTGCCGACCGCACCAGGACCATGATGTACGTGCCGCTGCTGGGCCAGGCCATCCAGAAGAAAATACGCGACGGGCTGATCAATGCCTTCGGCGGACGCTTCGAGGAGGTTATCCTCGGCGGAGCGGCCTTCAATCCGGAGGTAGAAGCCTTCCTGCGCAGGATCCACTTCCCATTCACCGTGGGGTACGGAATGACTGAGTGCGGCCCCATCATCACCTACGAAAAATGGTTCCGCACCCGCCGCAACTCCTGCGGCAAGGCCATCCCCGGCTGCGAGATCCGTATCGATTCCACCAATCCCCACAGAGTCCCGGGCGAGGTACAGATCAAGGGCGGAAACGTCTTCCTTGGATACTACAAGAACCGCGAGGAGACGCGCAAATGCTTCACCAACGACGGATGGTTCAAGACCGGCGACATGGGCATCATCGATACCGACGGATACCTCTACCTGCGCGGGCGCTCCAAGTGCATGATCCTGGGCGCGAACGGCCAGAATGTGTATCCCGAGGAGCTGGAAGCGGTCATCAACAACGCCTCGTACGTGGTAGAGTCTCTGGTGATCGAGGATGGCGGCGGCCTCACCGCGCTGATCTATCCCGACTATCAGCAGGGGCAGAACGACGGCATGGACCGCGAGCAGCTGGAGCAGAGGCTTATGGACAGCCTGCCGGAATTCAACAAGCTCCTGCCTGCCTATGCGCAGCTGAAGAAGATAGAGCTGATGCCCGAAGACTTCGAGCGCACTCCCAAGAAGAGTATCAAGAGATATCTATACCAGAGGAACAAATGAACAAGTTCGACGATAAATACATAAGGATGGCCAAGATATGGGCCACCAATTCCTATTGCAAACGCCGCCAGGTCGGAGCCCTGCTGGTGAAGGACAAGATGATTATCTCCGATGGTTACAATGGCACCCCTTCAGGTTTCGAAAACGAATGCGAAGATGGGAATGTAACCAAACCGTACGTACTTCACGCCGAGGCAAATGCGATCTCCAAGGTTGCAAAATCCGGCAACTCCTCCGAGGGCGCCACTCTCTACGTGACCGCATCTCCCTGCATTGAGTGCTCCAAGCTCATCATCCAGGCAGGCATCAAGCGTGTGGTCTATAGCGAAGAATATCGTCTGGACGACGGCCTCCAGCTGCTCCGCAGGGCAGGTGTCGAGGTCGAAAAAGTAGATGCTGAATGAGAAAGTATTCCTCAGTCTGGGTAGCTGTGCTGGGTGTCCTGGTGGGCGTTCTGTCGGTGCTTACCATCCAGAAGGCACAGGAAAACAGGCGCTTGCTCCGCACCGAAATGCGGGACTGGCGCAAGCTCAATCTGGTGCTGCAGTCGCTGGATGAGCATTACGTGGATACCATCGACCGCAAGGTTGTCACCGATGCCGCCATTACCGCAGCCCTGGGCGCGTTGGATCCTCATTCGGTATATATGCCCCCGGCAGTGCTGGAGGAATCCGAGACCGAACTCGCCGGCAATTTCGACGGCATAGGCATACAGTTCAATGTTCCCAACGACACCGCCATCGTGCTGGAAGTCATCCCCGGAGGACCCTCCGAGAAGATAGGCCTACAGCCCGGCGACCGCATCCTCAAGGTAGATGATAAATCCATCGCCGGAGTGAAATATCCCCAGGATAGCATGGTGCGCAAGATGCGCGGGCCGTCGGGATCGAAAGTGACCATCACCGTCCTGCGCGACGGGGAGACGGTGCCGTTCGAGATCACCCGCGGCAAGATCCCCATGAACAGCATGGACGCTGCCTTCATGGTAGATGATACCACCGGGTACGTGCGCCTCGGCAAGTTCGCGCGCACCACCTTCCAGGAGGTCTCGCAGGCTTGCCAGAAGCTGCAGAAGCAGGGCATGACGCGGCTGATCTTCGACCTCCGGGACAACGGCGGCGGATTCTTCGACCAGTCTTATCTCCTCGCAGACCTCTTCCTCCCCAAAGGCGCTCAGGTGGTGTATCTGGAAGGGCGCGCGCAGCCCAGGCAGGACTTCAACGCCACCGGCAAGGGCCCTCTGCAGGACGTGGATCTGGTGGTGCTGATCAACGAGAACTCCGCATCCTCCAGCGAGATCTTCGCCGGGGCGATCCAGGACAACGACCGTGGCACCATCGTAGGCCGGCGCTCCTTCGGAAAAGGCCTGGTGCAGGAACCCCTCTATTTCAGCGACGGCAGCGGCCTGCGGATCACGGTGGCGCGCTACCACACTCCTTCGGGGAGATGCATCCAGAAGCCTTACTCCAGCAGCGAGGATTATGCGTATGACCTCTACTATCGCTACCGCGATGGCGAGATGCTCAGCGCGGATAGCGTCAAGGTGGATAAAAACGCAGTCTACCAGACAGTTGGCGGGCGTACCGTGTATGGCGGAGGCGGCATAGTGCCGGATATCTTCGTGCCCATCGACACCACCCGCGCATCCGACTTCTACCTTGCCTGCAACAAGAAAGCGACGGCTATGCGCTTTGCCTCCGCGTACTTCGACAGCCACAAGGCAGAACTGCAGAAGATAGATTCATTCCCGGCGCTGGAGCGTTACCTGAATTCCGCCGGTCTGGAGCAGAAGTTCCTTTCATTCGCCGCCGCAAAAGACGGGCTCAGGCCCAAGTCTGCTGCGGAATGGGCGGGAGAAAAGAGTTATATGATGACAGCCGTCCGGGCGTTGGTAGGGCGTTACTCCAAGCTCGGAGACGAGGCGTTCTATCATATCTACCTGGCGATTGATAATGTTTATGAAGTAGCATACAAACTATGAAACTGGACGGAAGACGCGAAAGCAGCAATGTGGAAGACCGTCGCGGAATGAGCGGCGGCACCGTCGGGCTCGGCCTCGGCGGAGTACTGATTGTGGGCCTTATCACCCTTCTGATGGGAGGTAACCTGGGGGATGTGCTCAAGAACGTGGAAAGCACCGGCGGGCTCAGCACCCAGACCACCCAGACCCGCGAGTTCACTGCAGAAGAAGAGGCTCTGGCCAAGTTCTCCAGGCAGATTCTTGCCAGCACGGAGGATGTGTGGTCCGCCTATTTCAAGGCAGCGAAGATCGGCGCCTACAAGAACCCCACGCTGGTGCTCTACACCGACGCCACCGCCACGGGTTGCGGCACCGGCCAGGCTGCGATGGGACCGTTCTACTGCTCTTCCGACCAGAAGTTATATATCGACCTGAGCTTCTTCTCTTCCATGAAGAAGCAATTGGGGGCGGATGGGGACTTCGCCTATGCCTATGTGATCGCGCATGAAGTCGGGCATCACGTCCAGAACCTGCTGGGCACGCTCGGCCAGGCGCATCAGCAGATGGCGCGCATGAGCAAGACTGATTCCAACAGGATGAGCGTGCGCATCGAACTCCAGGCGGATTTCTATGCCGGAGTGTGGGCTCACTACGAGAAGCAGATGTTCAAATCCATCGAGCAGGGAGACCTGGAAGAGGCCATCCGCTGCGCCTCGGTGATCGGCGATGACTATCTGCAGAAAAAGTCTCAGGGTTATGCGGTTGAGGAATCCTTCACCCACGGCACTGCGGCCCAGCGTATGCGCTGGCTGAAGAAGGGCATGGATACGGGAGATATCTCTCAGGGAGATACCTTCAGCCTCAGGGACAATCAGCTGTAATCATTCTATGAAACGGAGTTCCACAATCATCCTGATTCTGCTTTCCGGCCTTTTCCTGAATGGATGCCATAAGCCGGAAAACGGGAACGAGCTTCCGCCGGATAAAGAACCGATGCAATACCGGGAGATGCCCGATGTCCAGAACCTGGTCAAGAAGGCTTCCGTGATCAAAGAAGTTGTTTCCTGCAGCACCACAACCCTCACCGGAGGCGTTCAGGAGACCGATTTTATGGTCACGCTCACCAACGGCATGAAGGAGAATATCTTCATCATATCGGCAGATCTCGACAGGGACAGCATCTTCGCACGTGTGGCTCTTCCTTCCATGGAAAAACCGACCGGCGAGTGGCCCCGGCGCACCCTCTCCACCATGGCTTATGCCCTGGACCTCAATGGGGGATTGGTGATAGCGATGATAAATGCAGATTTCTGGAACACAACCACCTTTGTCCCCAAAGGCCCTGTGCACTGCAACGGACAGGTCATCAGTTCTACGTTCCAACCGTCCGGCAACAAGCAGGGCATCTCGTATGTCAGCTGCTCTTCGGAGGACAAGATGAACATAGACTATAGTGCCAGTTATTCGGCGGATGGGGTTGCTTTCCCCAATGTGACGGGCTCCGGCATCATGCTGGCGTGGGACGGCAAGCAGGTGGACAATTCATCCTGGCCAGCGGACGACCGGCATCCCCGCACGGCGATAGGCTATACTAAAGATGGCTTCGTGTATTTCTTCTGCGTGGA
This sequence comes from Bacteroidales bacterium, assembly GCA_017962925.1. Taxonomy (GTDB): domain Bacteria; phylum Bacteroidota; class Bacteroidia; order Bacteroidales; family UBA932; genus Cryptobacteroides. Next base: position 11,645 of record JAGCUK010000038.1, on the reverse strand, counting down.
TGGCAGGAACGCGGGCGTGTCGGAGGGTATGACCTACGATGAGATGGGAAGCATCTTTGAGGCTCTCGGCTGCGACCGTGCCGTCAACCTGGACGGTGGCGGATCCACCCAGCTCCTGGTCCGAAATCCTTCTACGGACAAGTTCGAGACGCGCAACAAACCCTCGGACGGCAGCGCCCGCGCCGTCATCAATGCCTGGGTGATAATGGAAAAGATGTAGCATCGACCACCACTCTTTAGGGTGGAATCGATGCTAATCAGAGAGCTATATCTTTGCGAATAGATATCTTTTTCGTATTTTTCGGTGACCAAAACTGTTAACACATGAGAAAAATTATGACCATTCTCGCTGCGTTCGTTCTTGTGAGTGGCGCAGCATACGCCCAGGGGAGTCTTCTCCGCGGGATTGGCGAAAAGGCCAAGCAGGCTGCAGGTCAGCAGCTCAAGAAGAACATAGGCGGTGCCCTCGGGCTCGGCGGCGGAGACAATACCCAGAGCCAGAGCAACACGGAGACATATTCCTCCGTCAGCATGACCTATGCTCAGGAACTGCTTGATCCCGACCAGCAGAACGATTTCTATCCTACCGAAGAAAAAGCATCAACTTATAAATTTGCAACATATCAGGATGCTATAAATGCCCGCCTGGCCCTTCCCAAGCAGGGTTCACTGAACAGCATCAAGGACTACGAGGCTTACGCTGCGAAGGTTGCCGACATGCGCGAAGCGACCCTTGAAATGATCCGTCAGTATTCCCTGCGCCAGAGCGAGCTCAACAACCAGTCCATGAATGGCCCCAGCTCCTACACATCCCAGGGCGCCGGCCAGATAAACATGACTCCCGACGAAGTCTTCAAGGCCATTTCCGATGCCGGGCTCAACCCCACCACTGCCACTGAAACTCAGATTCAGGACGCCGTTGCCGCATATGTGGCAAAGAAGCAGGGCATAAGCAAGGAGCAGGCAGTCAAATTGATGGCAGAGTCCGCCGCGGCGCAGAAAGACCAGCCCAAGAGCCGCATTCAGGAGATCCAGGACGAGTTGTCCGCCATCTTCGAATCACGTGCCATGAGCGCTGTGAACGCAGCCCAGACGGCCATTACCTCGCTGTCGACCGCTCTTCTCGGCGGCAAGACTGCGGTGGATGAGACCAACCTCAGCGGAGCACTCTTCGCTCTTCGCAAAAAGATTATCGCCGCATGGCCCAAGTCCGAGGAATGCAAGACCGTGAACCAGCTGGAGAGAAGCCAGGGCGTCAAGAGCCGCGACAAGCAGGATGAGATAATCGACAAGTGGAACTCCAAGCAGCTGGATCAGTGGATTGCCAAGATTACGCAGTTCGAGAACGCTGAGGCCGAGACCGCAAAGAAAGTTGCAGCCCTCGATGCAGAACTGGAAGGCATGTCTGCCACGGATAAGAAGACTTCCGAATGGGCCAGCGCCAAGACTTCCGTCATCACCCTGAACGGAATCATCCTTTCCTATATGGAGATGCCGGCTCAGGTGTTCGACTGCCCTCTGGTGTCGCATGCACCCAAGGCACTTGAAGACTAGAGTCTTTTTCCGAACAGATAGAATTTCTGGTCCCCGAACCACATGATGCACTGCCCGTTGAGGGCGGTGCAACTTGTATAGAAGGAGTTGCCGGTGTCTCTGGGCGAGAACAATACAGGCTCCCCGAACCATACCGGCTGGTGCGCTCCGCGTACGAACTTTCCGTCCCTGCGGTACATGGGGCCGCGATTTTGGTAGGCCGTGGGAGCATTGAAATCGAAACAATCCTGCACGAACAGCGCATACTTGCCGCTGCGCGCCTCCGGGCCTGCCGTATCGTAGATAGGGCAGGGGGAGCAAGGCTGGAGTATGGGTGCGCCGCCATCCTTCTCCCTCAGAACCTCGGGCCTGCTCCAATGGCGGCCGTTATCCTCGCTCACAGACCAGATCGGATGGCCGATGGTAGTGCGCATCACGGCGAAGAGGCGCTTGTCCGGCAGCATCACTATGCAGGCCTCTTCCGTCAGTTTGCCCTCGCGGGAGAGATAATCCTCGTCCGTGGCGACTTTGGACGCATCGAAAGACTCCTCTCCGGTGTTGAAGAAGGATATGCGGATATCCCTGATCTCGGGGTCGTCATCTATATTCTCGTACTGCCAGAACTCCACCCGCGCGATGCCTTTGCGGTCGTAGCGCGAGCATCCTGCCAGATAGCGCTGGCCCTGTCCGAAGCGCAGCGGTCTCTGCCACATGCACCATACCGGAGGGATGGAGGGATCTTCCGGATCCACGTCAAAGCGGATGGGGAAGGGGACGGTTTCGGGCTCGGACCAGGTCTTTCCGGCATCGTCGGAGTAGCGCCCGCACATGGTGCCGCAGAGGTGCTTTTTGAGCGTAGTCTCCTGATTCCAAAGGAGATAGAGCCGTCCGCTCTTGCTCAGCATGGGCTGCTGCCAGGCTGCCACCGGCTTGGGGTCGGCAAGGGTAGCAGAGCCCGCCAGGATTACCGGTTCAGTCCAGGTCCATCCTCCATCCGAACTGCTGGAGAAGACCACATGCTCATCGTTAGCGGTTTCATATGAACCCTGGGTCCAGAAGGCGAAGAGCATGTCCCGGGTGGGATCCGCAATCACGTGGAAGTGGTCGTTGAAGGTGTCGCCTGGCTTGGTGATATCGCGTTCCGCCTCGATCCGCGGCTGTTTCGGCACGTAAACCGTGTAGTCGTGGGGGATGACGTCGATGTCGGTCTCGGGATAGAGATAATGCCAGTAGAAGTGCTGAGGCCATCGTTCGCGGTAGTTTCCGGTGTCGGTGAAGTGCTTTTCCATGGCCTCATCCGCCGTGGGGTAGCGATGGCAAGTTTCCGGCACCCTCATGAATACGGTCCACTGGCTCTGGCTGGCTGCATCCTGCCCCGGGAATCCTACCCAGACCACCGTGCCCCTTTCAGGAGGGAAGGCTGGATTCATGGTGAATACAGTGGTAAGGGAGGTGGCGTTATTGCGGATGGGCGGCACCGTGAGGAGCTGCGAGAGATGTCTGCGGTGGAACTTGTGTTCCGGCTTGCGGGAGAAGGTCTCCGGCTGGAAATCCCCGAAGAAAGTCTCCTGCGCAAGGGCATGACGCTTGAGGTTGTGGCTGTCGGTGAGAGTCCCGGGATCGGCGTAGGCCTTGCGGAAATTGAAGGTTCCGTCCTTCTTGGGATCATACCATCCGCGCTTGCGGGCATACTTTACTATATCCTTGCTACCCAGGAAGTTAGCCTTGTCTTTAAGATTGATTTCTCCTATGGTGTAGTAGTTGGGGATGGTGGCGATTTCGTCGTCCGGCACCCTCTGGGCAACCCAGTGGCGGCCCTTCACCACTGCCACTATCCACCCCTCTTTCTGGTCGGCGACCAGATAGGAACGGCCGGAATCACCGTAACCATATTTCTCTACCAGCCGGCCGATTATCTCCACGGCCTCACGTGCGCTGTGCGCCTTCTGGATCGCGGTGGTGCGGATCTCATAAATCAACTTTCCGCTGGCCTTGTCTTCGCGGGAGAGACACTGGTCCGATGCTATGCTCACTCCATATTCGTTGGCGAAACTGTCGCCCGAGGCCTCCCCGGGGAACTCGAACCAGAGATACGCGCAGCGGTCCTTGTTGGCCGGCACGTTGTAGATGTTGAGCATCCGCTCGCCGAACTGGTCTTCGTTGTGACCGAGATAGACATAGCCGTCGGTGGTGGCGTTCCGTCCGGCGATAATGCCGAAACACAGGAAAAAGTATAGGAGACCGTGTGTCATAGCTATATGGTTTTAAGCCCCAGGCCGGGGCGGTCGGGCAGAGTGATCCGCCCGTCTTTTACTATCATTCCTTCGAATAAGTCGTTGCTGATCAGCAGATTGCCGTCGAGGTCCGCGAAGTCTGCCAAAGGACTGAGATGGGCTGCGGCGGTAACCGCGCAGGAGGTTTCCGTCATGCACCCCAGCATCACCCGCATCCCTTCCGCCTGCGCCCAAGCTGCCATACGGTAGGCCTCGCGCATGCCGGTGCATTTCATCAGTTTGATGTTGATGCCGTTGTATGCTCCGCGTATGCCGGGGAGATCTTTCAGGCGCTGGATGGCTTCATCCGCATAAATGGGCAGGGGAGAGTGCTCGGTGATCCAGGCATTATCCTCCAGGCGCTCCTTGGGCATGGGCTGCTCCACCATCACCACTCCGTGCTCCTTCAGCCAGAAGATCTCGTTGAGGGCCTTGGCGCGGTCCTTCCATCCCTGGTTCGCATCCACCGCCAGCGGCAGGTCGGTCACGCTCCGGATGGTCTCTATCATCTCCTTATCATTCTCCAGGCCCACTTTCACCTTGAGAATCCTGAACTGCCCGGCGCATTCTTCGGTCTTGGCGCGCACTACCTCGGGGGTGTCGATGCCTATGGTGAAGGTGGTGCAGGGCGCTTTCGCGGGATTCAGGCCCCAGAGGCGGAACCATGGCTGGCCCAGCAGTTGACCCACAAGGTCGTGCAGGGCGATGTCCACTGCCGCCTTCGCCGCGCTGTCGCCGGGGGAGAGGGAATCCACATACGCGAGTATCTCCTCAAGCTGGAACGGGTCGGCAAACTGCTCCAGATTCACTTTCTGGAGGAAACTGCAGACGCTCTCCACGCTCTGGCCGAGGTAGGGCGGCATCGATGCCTCCCCATGCCCGGTGAATCCGTCATAGTCGATGCGTACCTGCACTCCCGGTGTGGTGGTGCGGGAGTAGGAAGCCACTGTGAAAGTATGCCTTAATTGAAGTTCGTAGGGGAAGAAGCTCAGCTTCATCCGTGCGCTGCCGCCGGTGGAGTAGGGAATCGGGCCTTTTTTGGGGGCGACGCATCCTTGCAGGCCGCCCGAAAGCGCTACTCCTGCGGCACCGAGAGCCGAAGTCTTGAGAAAATCGCGTCTTTTCATAACACTATATGCAAATATAAACAATTTGCTAAATTTGCATAAAACATAATGATATGAAAAGACTGATAGCCGTTTTTGTCCTCGTAGTCGTATCTGTCGCCGTTTCGGCACAGCCCCTGCGCATGGCTCTTCCTTTCGCATCCCGCAACTTCGGCGCAGCTGAATGAGACTGCGTTCCCTGGCAATCCTGACTTTTACGCTTCTGGCGGCTGCCTGCTCCCGTTCCCCGAAGGATGAAGGCTGGTGGAGCATGCGCGGTATAGTGCTGTCCACCAAGGAATTGGCGGAGGTCGACTGGGTCAGCATCGCCGCCGGCAACGGCATCAATACCATCGGCACACATATCACTCCCTCCGAGGTCCTGGGCTTCCTGGAGACGGAGGAAGGGCGTGCCTTCACCGCCTCCTGCCGCGAGCACGGCATTACGGTGGAGCATCAGTTGCATGCGATGGGGGAGTTGCTCCCGCGCGAGCTGTTTTCGGAGGATCCGGAGATGTTCCGTATGGATGACACCGGCGCCCGGACGGCGGATTTTAACTGCTGCGTGCATTCAGAGAAGGCCCTTTCGCTGATCGCCTCCAACGCTGCCCGTCTGGCGGGATTGCTGCGCCCCGGGAATCACCGCTACTACTTCTGGCTGGACGATAACGCGCCGGTCTGTTGCTGCCCGCTCTGCAAGGAGTTTTCCCCCAGTGAGCAGGCTCTGATAGTGGAAAATCGCATGCTGAAGGAGATACGGAAGGTGGATCCGGAGGCTCGTCTGGCGCATCTGGCCTACTCGCATTTTATGGATCCGCCCGTGAAGGTGCATCCGGATGAGGGGATTTTCCTGGAGTTCGCGCCCATCTACCGTTCATGGGACGTGCCGCTGGTGGTGGAGGATGCGCTCTGCCCCCGTGGGTATCCGGTTTCGAACGGGGACAATCTGCGCTGGCTGGAGGCCAATCTGCAGGTGTTCGACGCGGGGGATGCGGTGGTGCTGGAGTATTGGCTGGATGCGTCGTTGTTCAGCCGGTGGAAGCGCCCTGCCGTGGAGTTGCCCTGGCGGGCGGATGTCTGCCGCAGCGACCTGGCCACCTATGCCCGATATGGAATCCGCAACGTGACCTCGTTCGCGGTGTACATGGATGCCGAGTATTTCGGGCGTTTTCCTTCTCTGGCACCGGTGGAAGAGTATGGGGCGATGCTCCGCTCTTTCCGGCATTTTCGCGGCCTGAGCGACCCCTGGGACGGGTTGAAGGATGATACGCAGGTGTCTGTCTGCTCCGATGGGAAGGCTTTGAGCTTTTGTTTCGAGGTGGCAGATTCCACGCTGGTGGTTACCGACGGCCCGGACGAGCGTTCGGTGGATTTCTCCGACCGGGCGGAAATATTCTTGAGTTGTGACCCTGCTATGGCCCGCTACTACGGCTTTGAAATAGATCCTGCGGGAAAGGTGATGGATTATTGTAACTCTTTCTACCGCCAGTTCGATTACTCCTGGACGGGCGAAGCTAAGGCGGTGGGGAGTGAGATAAATAGCGGGTACAGGGTAGAAGTTTCTTTCGATTCAGACTACTTGCGCAGCCTGAATCTTTTGCAGGAAGGGGGTAAAATGCTGATTGGTTTGTTCAGGGCCGATGCTCTGAGCCCCGAATCGATTAACTGGTACACCCTCGTCGATCCTCACATCGCCGAGCCCGACTTCCACATCCCCGCTACACTCTTTCCCAACTCGCTTTGAATCAAGGCAAGAGCCTGGTCGTAATCTTCTTCGAGCCAGTTACCCAGCTCCGTATAAATCTTTTCTGCGATGAATTTCATGCACGCCGAATTGGGGTGACAGCCGTTCACATTTCCGGAGTAGTCGTGCTTGGGCATGTTCGGCTGGCTTCCCTGATTCTTGAATGTGGAAAGTGAGTATCCTCCAAGGTCGTTGAAGCCGTTCACGCGGAGAAGATTGACGGTTTTGGCACCGTAGTGCTCCGCAATCTGCAGTATGGACTGCTCGATGGATGTGCTCACGAAGTCCCCGATTATGCACACGACCTTGCAGTGGGGGTAGCGCTCGTGTATCTGGCAGAGCAGTTTGGCATATGCCTGGCAGAAAGTGCTGTCCGGCAGAGCATTGACGTCGTTTCGTGTGGTGGCGGCATCGGCCGTAGCGAAGATTGCGTCCATAATGTTTTTAGACGGGGCTTCACCACCGTAGATGTTGTTGGCATCATTGCGGATGGCCACGCCCGGGGCGAGCGGATCGGCATTATGAGACCAGTCGTTGGTGCCACCGTGGATAAGTATTATATCCGGGTTGCCGCAGCCTCCGAGTTCTTTGAAGCGTGTCACGAAATCATGCTTGAACCATGCATTGGTGGCCGTGCCATAGCGCGCTTCGTAGTTTTTATCCGTCGTATTTGTTACGGTAGTTGCAGAGAAAGCGATGTTCTGATCGAGCTCTGCTCTTTCCATATAGTCGTGGATCAGGCGGTACCAGTAGGTCTCGTTCACTAGCGTGAGAGAACCGTCGGCCGCGGGGTAGTGAGCACTGTAACCTGCCGGGATCCATCCCTTGAAGGTGGAGATGGAATCTCCGATAATGCTTACGCGCTTGGCAGCCTTTGGTTTCACGTTGGGATCCAACGGCAGGCCATCGATGGTCGGGAGATTGTCAAATCCGGCATACCATGATGTGCCTTGCGTGGAAGCCTGAAGTTTGCCGAGCAATGTGCCATCCCCAAATTGTGCCGTCTGCAGAGCCTCCAACCGCTCTTCTGAAGCATCGCCCGTGCCGAACTTCAGCGCAACATCGCAGAAACAGTCGACAACGTTGGTACCCTGCACTGCCCGGCAGTAGATGGCTCCGTAGAAGAAGCTGCTGGGGTCGAGCGTACTCACCAGATCGTTGCAGGAAAGCAGGGATGAAGGCGTGAGGGTAGTGTAGCAGTTCGATACTTTGCAGTCGCCGCTGGTGGAGTTTTGATATGCAAGGATGCCGGCAAGGGCGCCCCGGCTGCCGCTGGAGATGGTCTGTATGAGGGCCGGACGGCTGTAGCATCCATCTATGGTAAGGGGATTATTGCCGTGGGACCATGCCAGGATGCCGGAAGCTATGGAATAGAGATTGGATCCACCATTGTTGCCGGTTGCGGTGATTTCAGCCCCGATGGTTGCGCAGCCGGTGATTTTCACCTCCTTGGTGGCGGATGCTATCTTCAGGCTGGAAAACAGGAATCCGCTATAGCCGGCTATGCCTCCGACGGCATACTGGCCTTTGATGGTGCCATAACAGGCACAGTGGTCCACAAGTATACTTTGTACAGGCACAAGCGCTCCAGCGATGCCGCCCACGAGGTACTTGTCGCTGCCGATAGAACCGTAGCTGCCTAATACGCAATTCCGTATCTGGCCACCCTCCACCTGGCCCACGATGCCTCCCTGGATGTAACCTACGGAAGTGAGATTACCCTCGAAGGAGCAGTTGACGATTGAAGATGAGGAGCCGCGCATGACGCCCACCAGGCCTCCGCTCCAGTGGTAGTATATATTGACGGTGCGTTCTTTGGCAAAGTGGCAGCCTTCCAGGGTAGAATTCTGCATCACGCCTATCATACCTCCACTGTATTTGCCATAGATGGATACGTCGGCATCGAGGTCGCAATCTTCTATAGTGCAGTCCGTTACCCATCCGGCCAGGCCTCCGGAGAAACCTTCGTTATCTTCTTTGACGACTTTAAGGTTGGAGACATACTGGCGGAATTCGCCCTGGACGTCGCAATCGTGGATGGTTGTTTTGTCGGCCTTGCCCACGACAGTGCCGCTATAGACATACCCGGCGTCGACGTTTGAGTGGTAGAATCGTAGGGAACGGATTTCGGCATTGGATGCAACAGCGATGAATCCGGTAGGCTTTTTCACCGTTGTGGAGCGGATGACCATGCTGTGCAAACCATGCCAGTCTCCATCGTAACTGCCTGTGAATGCGACTTCTCCCTGGGCAATTGGAGTGAATGTATTCATCAGGACTATCTCGGCCGTCTGCTTGTAGTGCGCTGCGCAGTATGTCCATGCGGTGGATGAATCGTTGGTGAGGTCGCTCAGTTTTCTCAGGTCCGCTTCGTTTGTGATAAGATAGGGGTCATCTTTGGTTCCGCTGCCCTGGAATTCTTGCTCTGCCGTTTGTGTAACGGGGACATCCAGGACTTGATCTCCATATGAAAAACGCAGGAGTGCGGTTCTTGGTTCGGCATTGCCACGGAAGTCTTTTGCAACCACAACAATCATCGCATCTCTCGAGCCGCTTGAGGGTGTTACGCCTAGCCACTCTGCCGTTGAGGAAACCGTCCAGGGGGTATTTGAGGTGATGGTTATGGTGAGCAGGGCATTGGTTCCGGGAAGGGAGATACTGTCCGGGCTTACGCTAAAGGATGCTTTGTTTTGTTCCTGGGGTTCTTCTATTTCGGGCTCTTCCGGTTCCGGTTGTGGTTGCGGCGTGCAGGCGTTCAGGAGGAACAGTATGGGTAGGATGCTTATTGGCAGGATGGTTATCAGCAGGCGTTTCATGGTATTCCAAGGTTTGCTATTCAAAGATAGTGTTTTTCTTGGGAACATACCCTTTATGAGTACACCATATTATATTGGATTATTTGTAAATTTGAAAACCGACTCTCGGATGATTGTAATTGATGAACGATATGAAAGAGAAACTCAGTACACAATACAAAGAAGCCGTCCAGCAGATTAAGACGGCTATTCTAAAAAGCCAGGCAAAAGCACTCGCTGGGGTGAATCAAGAACAACTTGCCCTTTACTACGGCATAGGACGCTACATCTCTGATAACACGAGAAAGGGGTTTTGGGGGAAGGATGCAATCGCTACTATCAGCCGTCAACTTAATGATGAATTGCCGGGTTTGAGGGGGTTCTCTCAGACAAATCTTCGCTTAATGCGTATCTTTTATGAGGAATGGAGGGCGCTTGAGGCCAATTCATCAGTCGCGACTGATGAATTACAGATTGCCAATGGCGGCGAAGAGGAAATTCATCAGTTACAACTGACGAATTACGAGGATTTCCCGGTAATTGCTTTCATGAGTATCGGCTTTTCACATCATTCTGCCATATTAGCCAGTGCGAAATCACTGGAAGAACGTAAATACTACATTCAGCTTTGCTATGATCAGAAGTTGAGCGTGGATGGAATTCAAAAGAAGATAGCCGAGGATACTTTCCACAATCAAGGAAAGATGTCCAATAACTTTATCACGACTATTCCGGAGTACAAGCAAGCTTTTCGAGCTATCCAGATGTTTAAAGATGAGTACCTGTTAGATTATATTAATGTCGAGCAATTAGGTGAACGGGATGAAGACATCGACGAGCGCGTGATAGAGAACGAGATAGTTCACAATGTGAAGAATTTTATCATGACCTTCGGCAAAGGTTTTACCTATGCAGGGAATCAGGTTCACTTCGACAAACTGGGCCACGATCATTGGGTGGACCTCTTGTTCTTCAACCGTATTCTCCGCTCAACCGTTGTCGTGGAACTGAAGAAGGGCGCTTTCAAGCCTTCTTATTTGGGACAGTTGTCGCACTATCTTCATGTCTTGGATGATGAGGATCGCCTGGAAGGAGAGAATCCACCGGTAGGAATCATTCTTTGTAAGGATGCCGACAAGACTTTCGTGGAGTATGTGCTGCAGGATTACCAGCGTCCGATGGGTGTCGCCACTTATAAGGTGAGTCAGGAGAAGCTAAAGGAACTGCTCCCTGATGAAGAAGAGATGAAGAAGTTGATGTAACATGCCCCACGACGACAAACACTACCAAAAACTACAGCGAACCTTCAAGTTCGTGTTCGACGCATTGTGGCTTGTCGCGCTCGTGCTGATTGTCGGCCTGCTCCTCGTCTGGCTATACGACAAAGCCCCCGACAGCCCCTTCACCCATGGCTGGAATCTATTCTTCGTCATCGTCTTTGCCCTTCTTGTCGCCGGCCTCCAGATTCCAACTTACATCGCGGACATCCGGAAGATAGAAATGGGAAATCCGATCCCCGCCCAACCCCAGAAGCCCAAGCCTTATGCCGTTATCCTGGAGCAAGCCAGAAAGACTTCCGGATAAGATTGGCATCATGTCCGTCAAGAGTGCCAATCAGTGGGTGGATGACGCCCTGGAGGAGCCCGACCCCAAGCACTACTTCTACGACCTTCTGGTCGAAGGAGAATGTACCGTCCTCTTCGCCTCCTCCAACGCCGTCAAAAGAATAGTTAAAACAAAGATCGATTTTTTCATATAGAATCAATTATTGTATATGTCAAACAAAGCGTTATAATCATCATTGTTCAGGCCTCTTATACTCGCTAACGTCGGCCTAAACGCAACTTCACGGGTATTTCAGGCTTGATCTGAGCTTTAGGATAGCAGCATCCAAAGGCACCGCCCTAACCAGAGAACAGACAGCACCCCAAATGCAAAGCCGAACAGAAGGCCTCGCAAAAAGGCGCGTCGTCGGCCTTCAAGATCACGATGCAGGTCTTCTACGGCATCAAAACGTGTCCTAAGTCGTTCAATATCAGCGGTGCCATCCGAAATCTCCGGTCCGCAGGCTCGAATTTGTGCTGTCAGTTCATCAAAGTGACTCATCTTTCAATTCTGTTTTCAGTTTCTCGCGGCCGCGGGAGAGGTATGCCTTGACGCTTCCTGCCGGAATGCCCATCACCGCGGCGATATC
>JAGCUK010000037.1 GCA_017962925.1 Bacteroidales bacterium | reverse complement strand
TGACGTGGGCGCAGACCTCGTGGGTAAGGTTGAGACCGATCTCCCGGAGGATGACCCCCGCAACCCCGCCACCATCGCCGATAACGTGGGCGACAACGTGGGAGACGTGGCCGGCATGGGCGCAGACCTCTACGAGAGCTACTGCGGATCCATCCTCTCCACTATGGCGCTCGGCGCATCCGCATTCTACGCGGTAGGCCCTGAAATGCAGATGAAGGCCATCCTGGCCCCTATGCTCATCGCCTCCATCGGAGTGGTGCTTTCCGTCATCAGCATATTCACCGTCCGCACCAAGGAAGGCGCCGGAATGGCCCAGCTCCTCAAGAGCATGAGCGTCGGCACCAATTTGGCGGCAGTCCTCAGCGGCGTCGCCACCTTCGGCGTGCTCTACATCCTCGGATTCGACAACTGGTGGCAGCTCAGCTGCTCCGTGGTAGCAGGCCTGCTCGCCGGCGTCATCATCGGCAAGGCAACAGAATACTACACTTCGCACTCCTACAAGCCCACCCAGAAACTGGCTGAGGCATCCCAGACCGGTCCCGCTACCGTCATCATCAACGGCGTCGGCCTCGGAATGGTCTCTACCGCCATCCCTGTGATCGCAATCGCTTGCGCAATCATCCTGGCATTCCTCTTCGCCATCAACTTCGACGTGGCCAATATGCTCACCGCCGCCAACCTCTCCAAGGGCCTCTACGGCGTGGCAATCGCAGCTGTGGGTATGCTCTCCACTCTGGGAATCACCCTCGCTACCGACGCATACGGCCCCATCGCCGACAATGCAGGTGGCAACGCTCAGATGAGTGAGCTTGAACCCGAAGTGCGCGAGCGCACGGATGTTCTGGACGCTCTCGGCAACACCACCGCCGCCACCGGCAAGGGATTCGCAATCGGATCCGCCGCCCTCACGGCTCTGGCCCTGCTGGCATCCTACATCGAAGAAATCAAGATCGCGCTGGATCGCACGGGCGAGCTCGTGAACGGTGTGGTCGGTCAGGTCGAGGCTGCAGGCGCAAGCATCCTGGATATCCTCAACCACTATAACGTCAGCCTGATGAATCCTGCAGTGCTTGCAGGCGTGTTCATCGGTGCAATGATGGCATTCCTCTTCTGCGGTCTCACGATGAACGCAGTCGGCCGTGCTGCCGGCAAGATGGTCATCGAGGTCCGCCGCCAGTTCCGCGAGATCAAGGGTATCCTCACCGGTGAGGGAACCCCGGACTACAAGCGTTGCGTGGAGATTTCCACCAAGGCTGCACAGCAGGAGATGCTGGTGCCCGCATTCATCGCCATCCTGGTTCCGGTAATCACTGGCATAGTGCTTGGCGTGGCCGGCGTGCTGGGTCTTCTCATCGGCGGCCTCGGCGCAGGCTTCGTGCTCGCAGTATTCATGTCCAACTCCGGTGGTGCTTGGGATAACGCGAAGAAGTTCGTGGAGGAAGGCCACTTTGGAGGTAAGAATTCCGAGAGCCACCACGCAACCGTCGTGGGCGACACTGTGGGCGATCCTTTCAAGTATACCTCAGGACCTTCGCTCAACATCCTCATCAAGCTGATGAGCATGGTTTCCATCGTGATGGCGGGTCTTACCGCAGGTTTGCATTTACTTTAATAATTAGCGACAATGAGACATTTTACTTTGCCTGAGGATGGCGGTCTGATTACCAAGAGTCTGCCGCAGGACATCCTGCACGGATACGACAAGATTTACACCGAGGTTTATTCGGATTCCACCGAGGGCAGTCGTAAACTGGCAGATATTGTCGTTGATGCAATCCACAAATTCGAGAAAGAACGTCCGGGTGGCCTCTTCAAGCTTGGCTTGACTACGGGTGCCACTCCGGCGTCTCTCTATAAGGTGCTTTCCCGCTATTTCAGAGAGGGGAAGATTTCCTTCAAGAATGTCGCGGTGTTCAGCATAGACGAGTACTACCCGTCCACTCCGCATGACATGCAGAGCCGCAATTACAGCCTGCACGTGGAGCTGCTGAACAACATTGATATTCTCCCCGAGAACATCCATATCCCCAACGGCACCATCTCCCACGATGATGTGTCCAACTACTGCGCCCATTTCGATGCGGCTGCACGCGGATTGGATCTTCTCATCATGGGTGTCGGCGAGCAGGGGCAGGTCGGCTTCAACGAGGCCGGAACTCCTGAATCCAGCCGCACCCGTACCGTGCTGCTGAGTTATCCCAGCCGCAAGCGCCAGGCCCGTTATTTCAACGGAGATGTGGCCGCCGCCCCAAAAGAAGCCATCACCATGGGCATCAGCACCATGATGAGCGCCAAGCAGGTAATCCTGATGGCATGGGGTGAGACCAAGGCAGAAGCAGTTGCCCGCATAGTGGAAGGCCAGATCGGCCCCGACTGCCCGGCATCATACTTCCAGCATCATCACAATGTCAAGTTCTTTGTAGATGAGGTCTCCGGCAGCCTGCTCACCCGTGTGATCGCCCCCTGGCTCATCGGCCCTTGCGAATGGACTCCCAAGTTCCGCCGCAAAGCAGTCATCTGGCTTTGCCAGCAGGTGCACAAGCCTATCCTGAAGCTCACCCACGCCGATTATCTGCAGCATTCCCTCGAGGAGCTGCTGGATGTGGCGGGCGGCTTCAACCAGGTGAATATCCAGGTGTTCAATGAACTCCAGCATACCATCACCGGCTGGCCCGGAGGCAAGCCCAACGCCGACGACAGCACCCGCCCGGTGGCATCCAAGCCCTTCCCCAAGAAGGTGCTCATCCTCAGTCCTCATCCGGACGATGACGTGATATCCATGGGAGGTACCTTCATCCGCCTGGTGCATCAGGGACACGATGTGCACGTGGCATACCAGACCTCCGGCAATGTGGCAGTCCACGACTCGGTGGTGATGCAGCACATCGATGCTGCCTACCAGCTTGGCTATGGCGACAGGACGGCGGAAGTGCAGGCACTGATAGATTCCAAGGTGCCCGGCGAACCCGAGCCCCGCAAACTGCTGGACATCAAGGCAGCCATCCGCCGCAGCGAGGCCCGTGCCGCAGACTACTCCTTCGGCATGAAGGACGATCACATCCACTTCCTTAATCTGCCCTTCTACGAGAGCGGCGGCATACGCAAGCTCCCTTGCAGCCAGGCGGATGTGGACATCATCAAGAAACTGATGGATGATATCAAGCCGGACCAGATCTATATGGCAGGAGACCTTGCGGATCCTCACGGCACCCACCGCGTTTGCACCGAGGCAGCTCTGGAGGCATTCGAGCAGCTGAAGGAAGAAGGCGCAAGCTGGATTCCGGACTGCCACATCTGGCTCTACCGCGGCGCATGGATGGAGTGGGAGCTCGCCCGCGTAGACATGGCCGTTCCGCTCAGCCCGGACGAGCTGATCGAGAAGCGCCACGCTATCTACCGTCACCTTTCCCAGAAGGATATCGTTCCCTTCCCGGGAGAGGATCCCCGCGAGTTCTGGCAGCGTGCCGAAGACCGCACCCAGGCCACCGCTCAGCACTACGATGAGCTCGGTATGGCTGAATATCAGGCAATTGAAGTTTTCCTAAGATTGAGATAATATGAAAGTAATAATCAGAGAAAAAGAAAGCGAGGCCGCTCTGTGGGTGGCCAACCGCATAGCCAACGCCATCAAGGCCAAGGCAAAAGTGAGCGACAAGCCCTTCGTGCTGGGTCTCCCTACAGGTTCCACTCCTTTGAAGGTTTATGCAGAACTGGTGCGCATGGTTAAAGCCGGCGAACTCAGCTTCAAGAACGTTATCACCTTCAATATGGACGAGTATGTCGGTCTGCCGGTCGAGCATCCCGAGAGCTACCACAGCTTCATGTACACCAACCTCTTCAACCATATCGACATTCCCCGCGAGAATATCCATATCCTGGACGGCAATGCACCCGACCTCGCCGCTGAGTGCGCCTCCTACGAAGAGAAGATTGCCGCCACCGGCGGATTCGACCTCTTCCTGGGCGGCATCGGCGAAGACGGACACATCGCATTCAACGAGCCCTTCTCGCCTCTGCAGAGCCGCACCCGCGTGGTCACCCTTACCGATGACACTATCCGCGTGAACTCCCGCTTCTTCGGCGGCGACGTGAACCTCGTGCCCAAGCAGGCGATGTCCGTTGGCGTGGCCACCGTGCTCAGCGCCAAGGAAGTGGTGATCATGGCATTCGGCCCCAAGAAGGCCCGCGCCATCGGCGAAGCCATCGAAGGCCCCATCACCCACAAGAACACCGTTTCTGCACTGCAGAATCATCCCGACGGCATAGTCGTTATGGACGAAGACGCCGCCGGCGAACTCAAAGTCAGCAGCTACAAGTACTTCAAAGCCGTTGAGGCCGCAGAAATGCGGTAGTTGCAATGGCATCCGCGAAGACTCTTTGGTACTGCACCAATTGCGGTAACGAAAGCCCCAAGTGGATGGGGCGCTGCCCGGCGTGCGGAGAGTGGAATACGATGGTGGAGGCGCCGGTGGAGAAGAAGTCCGCAAGCGGTTCCAAGGGCCTTGCAACCAAATCCAACAGGGACAGAAAGCCCCTGAATCTCAAGGAGATAGACCATTCCAAAGAAGATCGCGTCCTGCTCGGCATGCCCGAGGTGGACCGTCTTCTCGGGGGTGGCATCGTGCCCGGGTCGCTGGTGCTGATCGGCGGTGAACCCGGCATCGGCAAATCTACCCTGAGCCTGCAGATCCCCCTGAATTCGGGGCTGCAGACGCTCTATGTGACCGGCGAGGAAAGTGCCCGTCAGGTCAAGATGCGCGCGGAACGCCTCTCCGGCGAAGCGAAGGATAACACCCTCATTTTCTGCGAGACTCGCATAGAGGATGTGATAGCGCAGGCGGGGGAGATCAAGCCGGATCTGATGATAGTTGATTCGGTGCAGACGATGTTCACCGACACCGTGGAATCCACCCCCGGCAGCGTCAGCCAGATAAAGGAAGTGGCAGCGATGCTGTTGCGCTTCGCCAAAGAATCCGGCGTGCCCGTCATCCTCATAGGCCACATTACCAAAGACGGATACATCGCCGGCCCCAAGATTCTCGAGCACATAGTGGACGTGGTGTTGCAGTTCGAGGGAGAGAACCGCGGTGCATACAGGATACTCCGGAGCATCAAGAACCGCTTCGGCTCCACTTCGGAGATCGCGGTGTTCGAGATGACCGGCGCGGGCCTGAAGGAGGTGGAGAATCCCTCCGAAATGCTCATCCCCATGCACGAGGCAGGCCTCAGCGGAGCGGCCATCTGCGCTACGCTCGATGGCACCAGGCCCCTCCTCTTCGAGGTTCAGGCCCTGGTGTCCAGTGCCGTATACGGCACTGCCCAGCGCTCCGCCACCGGCTTCGACACCCGCCGCTTGAATATGCTCCTGGCGGTGCTGGAGAAGCGTGCAGGATTCCATCTCTCCGCAAAAGACGTCTTCCTCAACATGGCCGGAGGGCTGAAGGTGAGCGATCCCGCCGCGGATCTCGCGGTCATCGCCGCCGTGCTCTCATCCAACTTCGACTACTCCCTGCCCGGGGACTCCTGCTTCGCCGGTGAAGTGGGCCTCAGCGGAGAAATCCGTCCCGTCGCCCAGACCGACCGCCGCATCAGCGAGGCCGCCCGCCTGGGGTTCAAGAAGATATTCGTAAGCAGCTATTCACCCTTGCCGGACAATCTCCCCAAGACCATAAAAGTGGTGAAGGTGGCGGATGTGCCCGCGCTGGTCAAAGCCCTCTTCAAGAATGCGTAAGTTATTGACTATCATAGCGGTGCTGCTCATCTGCGGCGCCGCTTCCGCTAAAGATTTCAACCCTAGGAAGGTCGTTCTCAACCTTGCGGTCATCAGCGATACCCATGTGAACGGCTACAATTCCGTGCCTGCCTACAAGTTCCGCAGCGCCCTGATTCAGGAGCGCGACTATGCCGCGAACTTCGGCGGCCTGGATGGCGTGGTCGTGGTTGGGGATCTGGCGGACAGCCCCGCCTGGGACCTGAAGAAATATACCGAGTTCAATGATTGGAAGCGCCTGTATGAGGGCATTTTCAACCCTAAGCAAACTCCGATGGTTTTCACAGTGGGCAACCACGATACCTATCATGAATGGAGTGAGCGCACCTACGAGGAGGCCCAGAAAATCTATAAGATATTCGGGGCCAATTATTTCCAGACCGACGTTGACACTCCGGAGATGCGGGACAATTATGGCTGCCGCCATTGCGTTATCGGCGGATGCCACATCCTTTCGGTCGTGCCGGACGGCAGGAACCCTGTGGTCTATCCCAAGGAAAGCATCCAGTGGCTGGACGATCAGCTGAAAGCCATCACCGAGAAGGAGCCGGATAAGTTCGTGCTGGTGATCACCCATGCGATGATCTACGGCACCATCTATGGCAGTTTCCTGGACAATGTCTATCCCAAGGGTAACGGCTATTGGAGCACCAAAGTGCTGACGGATGTGCTGGAGAAGTATCCCCAGGCCGTGGTGTTCGGCGGGCATCTTCACTTCCCTCTGAATGACCCCAGAAGCATCTGGCAGGGCGCTTTTACGGTGATGGGCACAGCTTCTGTGCGTTATATGGCCATCGATAACGGCGGCTACGACGATATGGCCGGCCTGACTGTGATGAGGGACAGGGAGGAGTTCTCGCAGGGACTGCTGCTGCAGTTCGACAAGAAAGGCAATATGCGCGTGGTGAGGATGGATTTCTACAATCAGACCACCATCGGCGAGCCCTGGACCGTCAAGCGTCCCGCGAAGGATGGCAGCCACCTGGCGAAGTACAATCATTCCGCCATTGCCGCTGCCAACAAGGCCCCGGTGCTGAAGGATCTGAAGGCGATGGGGAGCGAGAATAAGGTGAAGGTGGTTTGGAGTGCTGCGGAGGATGATGAATTCGCGCACACTTACTTCCTGACCGTCACTCGCGATGGCAATGTGGTGGCCAGCCGCAAGATCTTGACGGATTTCTACCGCGCTCCGAAGGCTTCGCAGATGAAGAAGGTCTGGGTACGTGACATCGGCCTCGAACCTGGAGATTACGAGGTCTCGCTGCGTGCCGTGGATTCCTGGGGCGCCGAGAGCAACGTCCTTACACAGAAGTGCAAGGTTCTATAGCGCGATTTTCTTAACGGCGACTTTGCCGATTTTCACGGGGAGGACGAAATTGATTTTTCCGTCCTCCGCTTTTTTATCCTTCTTGATGGCGGGGAGGAGGACTTTTTCCGGGCAGGGGAGTACCGTCGGCAGGCCACAGGCTTTCAGGTCTTTTGCTATGCGTTCTGCCAGGCCGGGCTCGGCGGTGCCGAGTTTTTCGGAGATGATTGCCGCCTGCACCATGCCTATTGCAACAGCTTCGCCATGGGTGAATTGCTCTTTGCGGCCGGATTCTTTTTGCCACCACTCGATTGCGTGGCCATAGGTGTGGCCCAGATTGAGTTTGCGCCGGAGCCCGCTCTCGAACTCATCCTTCTCCACAATCTCCTGCTTGATGCCGGCTGCGATCTGGATCAGTTCGGCCAGCTCGCCGTTTTCTGCCACTTCGAGCGAAGCGAAGGAACCGGACGAGAACAGCTTTACCGCCCGTTCATATGCGTTCCTAGGGTTCTTGATGATAAAGGTCTTAAGCATTTCCGCTACTCCGCTGCGCAGTTCCCGCTCCGGCAGTGTCTCCAGCGCCTCCGGGTAGATGGCGGTGAATTCCGGCTGACGGATGACTCCCAGCAGGTTCTTTAGGCCGTCGAGGTTCACTCCGGTCTTGCCGCCGATGGCCGCATCTACCATGGAAAGGAGCGTGGTTGGCACATTGGCATAGCTCACGCCGCGCTTGTAGATGGATGCTGCGAAGCCGGCCATGTCTGTGGTGACTCCGCCGCCAACCGCCAGAACCATCGCGTCGCGATCCGCCCCCTGCTCCATCAGCCAGCGGCAGATCTCCATCACTGTGTCGATGTTTTTGTGGGTTTCATCGGCGGTGATAGGCAGTATCGGCCACTGCCGTCCGGAGGCCAGGCCTTCCGCAAAAGCCAAAACATTCCGGTCGCAAACCACGAAAATGTGGCGGTATTTCTTCAATTCTGATGCAAGACCTTCCATAACACCTGCAAGTTACGAAAAAATTCTTACCTTTGCAGTCCAATCGCCAGCGAAGTGTTCCGTCACCTCGCCCGACCCCAGCCCGGATGGCGGAATTGGTAGACGCGCTGGACTCAAAATCCAGTGTCCCTTAAAGACGTGCGGGTTCGATTCCCGCTCTGGGCACGAAAAAGGCATCGCTTTCCCGCGACGCCTTTTTTCGTGCCCTGTCTTCGACTGCCCAATTCATCCAGATGCCGCTGACGTCCGGATTTTCGGGACGTCGAAAGCATTCTGGCAAAGCGGAGTTTTTAGTATATTTGCGTATGAAGAATTTTTTGTTTTTTCTTGTTGCCGTGTTCGCGTTGTCCTGCTCGCCTGGTGGAGACAAAACGCTTCAGTTACAAAGCGAAGAGGACCTTGCCGGCCTGAGGATTGCGGCCAAAACCGGGTCTTGCTACGATTTGGAACTGTCCGGCCGCAAAGACATCGAACTCCTGCTTTTCAACACCGAGGCCGACCTTATCCAGGCCGTTCTGAGCGGTCATGCCGATGCTCTCGTTCAGGATGAGGTTACATTCAATTCCGAGGTCTGCAAGGAATATGGAATAAAGATGGCCTTCAAGACCAGCCTGAGTTTCCCGACAGCATTCATGTTCCGCAAAGACAACACTGAACTTCTCGCTGCCATGAATGCCGTCCAGAAGAATCTCGAGGCGGACGGCACCATGAAAACTCTCAAGGATTTCTGGTTGACGGAAGCATATACTTCGAACAAGACGCTCCGTCACATTCCCGTCGAGAACGAAGGCGAGCCGCTCCGGGTAGCCGTCGTGACCAACGTGGCACCTATTGCATTCATGGTTGGAGACGAGTGGTATGGAATGGAGATAGACATGGCAAGGGCTCTTTCAAACTATCTTCACAGGCCTCTCGAGTTTAAACTTTACGACACTTCCGGCATGATGGCCGTGAAAAACGGCACGGTTGACCTGATGCTCGGTTGTCTGTTCGTCACCCCCGAAAGGCAGGTGGAGTTTTCGTTTGCCGAACCGTATCACTACTTCCATGGAGCATATTATATCCAGGACACTGCCGCGAAAAATGAATCCGTAGGATTCTGGGGCAGGATAAAGAGAAGCTTCAAGCGGAATTTTTTGGATGAAGGCCGATGGAAATACATTACTTCCGGCCTGCTTGAAACCTTGAAAATAACGCTTCTGGCGATTCTATTCGGAGCTGTGCTGGGGGTGGGGATATGCGCAATGACACGCAGCCGCCGCAGATGGCTTCGCGACACTGCCGCCGTTTACAACTGGTTCATGGCGGGCGTGCCGATTCTCGTGCTGCTGCTCATCCTTTTCTATGTGGTATTCGCGGGCAGCGGGTTGAGCCCTTCGATGGTAGCCGTCGTGGCATTCGCTATGGATTTCGCGGCAGGGGCCGGAAGAATCTATTCCACATCGCTTGAAGCTATCCCCCGCGGACAGACGGAGGCTGGCCTGGCGTTGGGATTCACCAGGTTGCAGACATTCTTCAATATTGTGCTTCCCCAGGCTGCCAAGCGTGGCCTTCCGCTTTTCCGCGGGCAATGCATAAGCACCCTGAAGGGAACATCTATCGTAGGATATATCGCTATCCAGGATCTTACGCGGGCGGGAGACATGATACGCAGCCGCACTTTCGACGCCTTCTTCCCGCTGCTGGTGATAACGGCGGTCTACTTCATTCTCGCCAGGCTGATCATCATCCTTCTTCAACTCGCATCCCCTAAAAAACAGGCACTATGATTACGGTACGGCATCTTAACAAGACATACCACGACCCCGACGGCACATCCCTTACTGTCCTGAAAGATATCAACTGCGAGATAGGCCCCGGAGAGGTCATCAGCATAATAGGCCCTTCCGGAACGGGAAAAAGCACATTCCTCAGGGCGCTGAATCTGCTGGACCCTCCTACGGGAGGTGAAATCCTCTTCCATGGTGAGAATATCCTCGCCAAGGGATACCCGGTGCATAAGATGAGGCAGAAAATAGGCATGGTATTCCAGAGCTTCAACCTCTTCGATCACATGACGGTGGCGGAAAACATTATGTACGCCCCGGTCAAGATACTTCACGAGAGCAAGGATCAAGCCCGCGAAGAAGCCCTTTCCCTTCTCAGGAAGGTCGGACTGACCGACAAGGCGGATGTCTATCCTTCCAACCTGTCAGGCGGCCAGAAGCAGAGGGTGGCGATTGCCCGCTGCCTTGCAATGAAACCGGAAGTCATCCTTTTCGACGAGCCCACATCCGCCCTCGACCCTACCATGGTGGGAGAGGTGCTCAGCGTGATGAAACAGCTGGCCCGCGAAGGAATGACCATGCTCATCGTTACGCACGAGATGAAGTTTGCGCGCGACATCAGTACCCGGATCTTCTTTATGTACGACGGATACATCCACGAAGACGGCACCCCTGCCCAGATATTCGACAACCCCCGCCGCAGCGCTACCCGTGAGTTTACCCAGCGGATCCGCAGGGAGGTTTTCGAAATCGACGGGCCCGGATTCGACTTCCAGGGAATGTACTCCACCATGGCTCAGTTCTGCATCAAGCACGACATTGCCGCAGCCCGCGAAAGAGTGGAAAGTCTCTGCGAACTGATGATTAACGACATCATGTCCGCATACAGGCCGATGACGGTGCGCATCAACTATAAGGAGATTGCGGATGAGGCTTCGCTCGATTTCATGGTGGAAGGCATGGAGAAGTCCCCGGTCGGCAGCACCGACAGGCTTCTTGCCCTGTGCAGGGAGGTTGTCGAAGAGCCCACCTCACGCGGATTCAGAATCAAACTGATTCTGTAATTTCTGCCTTCTTTCATGAGAATTATTTATAACTTTGTGAAAAACAAAGGATAAGCCATGAAAAGATTAATTGCACTATTAGTGGTCACCCTTGCTCTGCTGGCCATTTCTTCCTGCGAAAAAACCGGGCAGGACGAACCCGAAGATGACACCATCGAAGTAAACGAAGCCAACCTTAAGGGCACCTGGGAGGGCGGCGTAGAGCACGATTTCGCCCAGGGCTATCCCCAGAGGTGGCGCATCCAGTTCGATGGGAAAAACTACACCACATGGCATACCCACCAGACGGCAGGAACGACCCTCGATGAGGTGCAGGGCCTAAAGACCGTGGGTAATAAGGAAAAGGGCACCTGGGCCTATGCCGACGGGGTCCTCATCCTCACGCCCAAAGAGCAGTTTGCGTCATACTTCCAGAAAATGAATCCCGACTACTCTTTAGGTGGAAATACTTACTATGATTACAATGAGGAGACCATGGAGGCGGTCCAATGGTATGTAACTCCTCAGTCCATCATCGAAAGCGGCGTAGAAAGTGATACTGCCGAAGGTTCTGATTGGTACATTTCCAGGTGGAAGAACGTCGCCCTGACCAAGACCACTCTTACCATAAAGATCAACAGGGACACTTTTGTTCTGGAGAAGAAGTAATATAAAAAGACTTGCAGCTTGCATTGCTCGACGCCTTCAGCGAGGCCGCCTGCCCCGGAGGGGAAAGGGACTTCGACGACTTCCCCACCCGGCCGTTACAGCGCCCAGTTCCGGGCCCAGGGGATGACGCCGGCGGGAGAGAGCCCCTGGAGAAGCAGCCCCTTCATGTAATCCATATAGGGAGAGATGTGCGAGAAGAATAGCTTATAGCCATCGCAGAGGGCGTTGAGGCCGGTTTCGCCACGCTCGGTGCGGTTGAAGCGATGCTTGGGACATTCCCCGTGGCATGCGAAAAGCCATTTGCACTTGCGGCACGCGGATGGCAGGGTATTGCGCTTGTCGATGCCGAAGCGGACCTGCGCGTCGGAAGACATCATCTCCCGGATAGATCTCTCTTCGATGTTCCCCAGCCGGTATTTAGGATAGACGAAATGGTCGCAGGGGTATAGGTCCCCGTTATGCTCGATGATGGAATTGCCGCCGCAAGTCTCAGAAAACACGCAGATTCCCGGAGACACCCCGCACCAGCAGGCCAGTGCCGCATCGAACTGCCCCACGAATACCCGGGAAACATCCTGCTGCACCCACTCATCGAAAATATCGCAAAGGAAACGCCCGAAAGCAATGTCGCTGATGGACCAGGGGGCAATCTGCGCACCCGGCTCCGACGGATCCACTATCCGCCCGTCGCGCACGTGCTCCACCACCGGCATAAACTGCATATACCGGGTCCCGGCGGCCTTTAGGAACCTGTAAACCTCCAGCCCCTTGCCCTCGGAGGCCTTGTTGATGGTGGACATGGTGTTGAATTCCACCCCGCAGGCCCTCAGCAGTTCCAGCCCGCGCAGCACCCGGTCGAAAGTCGGCAGGCCGCCCTTGTCCTTGCGATACCTGTCGTGCACCTCGCGCGGCCCGTCGATGGACACGCCCACCAGGAATCTGTGCTCGCGAAAAAACTCTGCCCAGGCACGGTCTATCAGCACCCCGTTGGTCTGGATGGTATTGTTGATCTTCTTTCCGTTGGAATATTTCTGCTCGAATGCCAGGGCCTTGCGATAGAAATCCAGCCCCAGCAGCAGGGGCTCGCCTCCGTGCCAGTTGAAAGTCACCTCCGGCACATCGTTGGCGGCGATATACTCGCGCACCACGCTCTCCAGCATCCGCTCGCTCATCACCGGCTCGCGTCCACCGTAGATTTCCGCCTTGTCCAGATAGTAGCAATACTTGCAGTTGAGGTTGCAGCTGGATCCGGCCGGTTTGAGCATAATGTTGAACGACGCCGGACCGCTTAACCGGACGGCATCGTTCAAAGAAAGAGTCTTGTCGAAGGCGTCTCCCATTAGAACGGATTCTGCGGGGGAGCGAAATCGTAGAAGGTCTTATACGGGAACTTCCTGGGTGCGCCGGGCTTATCCGGGTAGAAATCCGCCATCTCGTCCACTCTCTCCTTCAGCGGCTGCAGGCGGGCCTGGAGATCCGCGGGAGCATCCTCCCACGACAGCGGCTTGCGGAATTCCGGATCCTCCTTATAATTATATATGCGGCCGTCCCAGAAGTATGCGTAGTCATCGTCCATCGCGTAGCGGGATGCCTTCGGCGAGGGAGTGGTGGGCCAGAGGGGATTGAAGTGGATGAGCACCAGGTCCTTGGCGTTCGGCTCCTGCCCGCAGAGTTCGGGGTAGAGGCTCACTCCGTCCAGGTCCCAATCCTCCGGAATCTTCACTCCGGCGATATCGGCGATGGTGGGGAGGATGTCGGTGAGGTCCGTCAGATGCTCCGCCTTGCGCCCGGCGAGACGGTCTCCCCAGGTGATGATCATCGGCACGTGAGTGCCCAGGTAGGTGGGTTCTCCCTTGCCGCCGCGCCACTCATGCCCGTCGCTGGTCTTGGAGAGGATGCGGGTGGATGTGCCGTTGTCTGAGGCGAAGATGAAGATGGTGTTATCCCACACGCCCTTTTCCTTCAGGTGCCGGACCATATTGCCCACCTGACGGTCCATGTAGCGAACCTGGAACTTGAAGTAGGATGTGTCCGCGCCGGAAGAGAAGCGGCTGTCGTAGAGATCATCCCAGATGCTGGTGTCCGGAGTGGTGGTGTGCGGGGTATGCACCAGCGGCTCTGTATAATAAAGGAGGAAGGGTTTACCCTCTTCCACTTTGCGGTCGATGTAGTCGAATGCGTAGTCCTGCATGGCATCGGGGCCGTAGATGGCGAAGTCGTAGCGCTGGCCGTTGTTATCCCACATGCTGTTGGCGTAACGGTCGGTCTGGCGCGGGCCGCGGCTCTCCAGATACATCTCTATCTGACTGCAGAAGAACTCGTCGAAACCGGCGATGGGGAGCATCGCACGGCTGCGGCCGAGCTGCCACTTGCCCACGATCGCAGTCTCGTATCCGCCTTCCTTGGCAACCTGGGCGAAGGTATGCTCGTCCTGATTCATATATCCGAACGCCACGTAGTTGCGGTCGTTATAGAGTCCGGTCATCACCTGCACGCGGGAGGGGGAACTGAGCGGCTGGGCGTTCATGTTCATGTACTGGATGCCTGCCTGGGCAAGGGAATCGATGCAGGGGGTTTCGTATTCGATGCCGCCGTAGCAGCCGAAACATTCGGCGCCAATATCATCGGCAAAAAAGAAAACGATATTAGGTTTAGTGTTCTGTTTGGCTGAGGTGCAGCCGCCGATTGCGGCAATTGCTCCCACCCCGGCCGTGATGGCTCTCAATCCTTTCATACTACAAATTTAATAAAATGTGAAAAAATTTCGGTACCTTGTATTGCATAGTATTAAAAAATATTTATATCTTTGCAGTGTCAAATATTTTGTGAAATGAAAAACATCATCAATGTTTCCCTGGGAGGGCGCGGATTTGCCCTCGAGGAAGATGCCTACAACCGCCTCAATCAATACCTTGAGCACTACAGGGCCAAGTTGACCGTGCCCGAACTCCAGAAATCCGAAGTGATGCAGGAGATGGAGGAGCGCATCGGAGAACTCTTCGCCAGCGAAACTTCCAGCGGCGCCCGCGTGGTCACACTTCCCATCGTGGAGAAGGTTGCCGGCGTGCTCGGCATGCCCGACGGTTCCAACGAGACTTACGGCGCTCCTAACCCCAATCCCACATCCCGCGAAGCCAAGAAGCTTTATCGCGATGCCGACAATAAGTCCATCGCCGGTGTCTGCTCCGGGCTCGCCACTTACCTGGATCTGGACGTCGCCCTCGTCCGCGTGCTGATGCTCGTGGCCTTCATCTTTGGCTCCGCAGGCCTCTGGATCTACATCATCCTCTGGATAGTAATGCCGATTGCAGACACCCCCGCCAAGAGGTGCGAGATGCACGGAGTGCCGCCTACCGCAGAGAACATGTCCCGTTTCTACAATAAATAACAGGCTTATGGAAACAAGTAGCGAAAACGTACGCTCGCAGATGCGGAAAGGGGTGCTGGAATACTGCATCCTCAGCATCCTGAGCCATAAGGAGGCCTATGCTTCCAATATCCTGGAAGAATTGAAGGGGGCCAACATGCTGGTGGTGGAGGGCACTTTGTATCCTCTCCTCATCCGCCAGAAAAACCAGGGCCTTCTCACCTATCGCTGGGAGGAATCCACGCAGGGCCCTCCCCGCAAGTACTATATGATCACGGACAAAGGCCGGGAGCAGCTCGCCGAAATGGACGCCGCCTGGCAGGAAATGGTTCAATGCATAGAAACTCTTAGAAAATGAAAGAAACACGTCAACTCAGCATAGGTGGCTACGCC
Source organism: Bacteroidales bacterium (assembly GCA_017962925.1). Lineage (GTDB taxonomy): Bacteria > Bacteroidota > Bacteroidia > Bacteroidales > UBA932 > Cryptobacteroides. The sequence goes on along the minus strand of JAGCUK010000037.1, from coordinate 25,453 downwards.
TTCGTCCTGGAGGTGGATGCCGCAGAAGAACTCCGCCGCTATATGGATGCGATGGAGAAGCATTATCTGCCCCAGGAGGGCGGCAAGGAGATTATGGAGGGGATAGAGGAGCGCATCGCCGAACTCCTTCTGGACAAGCACGCCAGCGTGGTGAACAGCCTCCACGTCCAGGAGGTCATCAACGTAATCGGGCGCCCCGAGAGCATCGATGCAGAGGAGCCCGCCGCTGCCGAAGAGCCCGCATCTCCCGCCAAGAAGAAGCTCTTCAGGGACCTTGAGAACAAGCGGATGGGTGGAGTATGCGCAGGTCTGGCGGCATACTTCGGATGGGATGTGACCGTCATTCGCATCATCTTCGTAGTGCTCACGGCCATCACCTTCTTCTCCGGCATCAACGAGGGCATCTGGACCATCTCCGTGCCCGCTATCTACTTTGTGCTTTGGATGGCGATGCCCCCAGCCCGCACGGCTCAGGACCGTTGGGCGATGAAAGGGGACAGCGGCACCATCGATGACATTCGCCGCAACGTGAAAACCGGCATCAGGGAAATGGGAGAGACCGCGAGGGAAGCAGGCTCCGGAGATCTTGTCAAGAAGATCGGCCGCCTGATGGCAGTTATCATCGGCATCGTGTTCCTGGTCACGGGCGTGGCCGGAATGGCATCCGCTTCCGTAATGGCGGTAAAGGGGAGTGTTTTGTTCGGCGGGCAGATTGCAGAGTGGGTGGATGAGATCGCTGAAATGGCTCCCGGCATCTTCACTCTGGCCAACGAGCCTTGGACCTTCGTGCTTATCGCTCTCGCTGTGCTGCTGCCTTTCGTTTGGCTTCTCTACGGAGGAATCCAGCTCCTGTTCGGCTTTAAGAGCCCTTCCTGGCGCCCGGGTCTTTGCATATTCGTGGTGTGGCTGGTGATACTGGTGGTGCTGATGGTTCTTGGATTCGCAGGTGTGATATCATTTTCATATCCCGTAGAAATTGCTTAATTTTGAGCATGAAACGGTTTGCGCTGCTCTCTCTGATTCTTTGGGCAGCCTCGTCTTTCGCACAGCCGCGCCTTGAGCACGTTGTGCGGGGTGAGGTAAGGGACGCGCACACCGGGAAAGCAATCGCCGCGGCAAATGTAACCGTGCTCGGTCGCAACTACGCCACCGTCACAAACGACGATGGCGTTTTTGTGCTCAAGTCCGACTCTCCCATCAAGGAACTTGTCTTCACTCATCTAGGCTATCGCGCTCTGCGTCAGGAGGTTGAGGGGGATGATCTGGCGGTGCAACTGGTCCCGGAGAGTTACCGTCTCGCGGGCGCATCCATCACCTCCGGGAACCCTTACGATATAGTGCGGGCGGCGTTGAAGAACATCCCGGAGAACTATGCTGACCGTCCGGAACTCCTGAATATCTTCTATCGGGAAACCCTCCAGAAGCGCCAGCGCTATACCTATGTTTCGGAGGCGGTGGCGAGGGTCTACAAGACTGCCTATACCGGCGCCTCCATTATCCCGGACCGCACCGCGATCGACAAGAGCAGGGTGATAGTGAGTCAGCGTAAGAAGGATACCCTCAGCGTGAAGATGACCGGCGGCCCCACTATGGCGGTGACCTTCGATGCGGTAAAAAACGATTACGTGGTTTTCAACAAGACCGATCTCCCTCTCTACGCATTTGAACTGGATAATCCCGTTTACATTGGAGGCCGTCTGCACTTCGTCATCCACCTCCGTCCCGCAGAAGTGGCCCCCTATGCCCTGTTTTACGGCACCCTCTACATAGATCAGGAGAATCTTCTTTTCTCCCGCATCGAGTTGTCGCTGGATATGGCCGATGCCGGGAAGGCCACCAGCCTGATGCTGGTCAAGAAGCCCGCGGGCCTGCGCTTCCATCCTAAGGAGATGGCCTTTACCATGACCTACCGTCCGGCGGAACACGGGGCGAGGCTGGAGTATTTCCGCTCCACCATGCGCTTCAACTGCGACTGGAAAAAGCGCCTGATGAAGACTCAGTATGCGGTGGTCAACGAGTTGGTGGTCACCGATGTGGCGGCCGAGGCCGCGCGTATCCCCCGCAACGAAGCCTTCCGCGTCGCAGATGCCCTTTCCGACAAGGCGGATGAGTTCTATGATCCCGATTTCTGGAAAGAATACAATATTATCGAGCCCTCCGAGAGTCTCGAAAATGCAATCAACAAACTGAAGAAATAGCACTGAAATGAAAAGAACCTATGCCCTAGCCATTGCGGCACTGCTCTTGTTTGCCGGATGTTCGCAAACCCCCAAAGTATCCTATAAAATATGGTATGACTGGCCGGAAAGGCATCTTCCGGATTTCAGCACCCTCGGCGAACCGGCCCTCCAGGGTGTAAAAGCCAACCTGGACCTGGAAGGGATCGACGACACCAAGAACCACTTCTGTGCCGTTTTCGAAACGGATCTTAAGGTAAAGACAGAAGAGGAATATACGTTCATTCTTACCACCGACGATGGCAGCAGGCTCTACATAGATGGAGAAATGCTGATCGAGAGCGACGGTGCCCGAGGCCCTGTCGAAGAGAAGGCTGTCAAGTTGCTTTCGAAGGGAACGCATGCTATAAAAGTCGAATGGTTCGACTACGACAAGGGTCAGTCGATAGTGTTCCGCTATTCCTCTCCCTCCGTCCCCGAGCGGGAGGTGGATGACACCCATCTTTACAAGGAGGACCGCGCATCCAGCAAGCACAGGTACGTGAAGCCCCAGGTCAAGGAGGCCTACAAACGCTTTGCGGCATGGAAGGGGGATGACGAAGTGCTAGTCTATCCCATCCTGACCGATGTGCACACCTGCGGCCGTTTCAGCTACAAGCATATCGGTTACGGGGCCACCGCGGCCAAGATGTTCGGCGCGGATTTCATGGCCAACCTGGGCGACATCGGCCTCAATGCCTATCAGGCGACGGCCGATTCTGTTTACGCAAAGTGGATTAAGGAACAGACCCTCGAGTAGATGAAGAAGTTCGACGGCGTCTGGATCTATGCCCCCGGCAATCACGACTGGGATGCCGGTCAGGGGCGCTATCACAGCGAGCAGGAACTGCAGGATTTCTTCCAGAAGCCCTGGCTGGAGCGTGCCGGAGGCAATCTCCATCTCACTCCCGAAAGGACCTACGGATACTACGATATCCCCGAGAAGAACTTCCGCATCATCTTCCTCAACAGCAGCACCTCCCGCACCCTGGGCGAGGCCTATTATCTGTTCGGAAACGAGGAAATCGCCTGGCTGGGAGACCTCCTGGAGGCAACCGACCCTGCCACGAACGTGATTGTGATGGCGCACTACATGCCTCATCCGATGGGCCGCTGGACTTCCAGCAAGCCTGTGGAGCCTACCATGACACAGAACAATGCGATCATGGATCTGCTGTCGGAATATGCCCAGAAGCGCACTATCGTCGCGATGATCACCGGCGACAGCCACACCAACGACTATGCCCGCTACAACGGAGTCAACTACTTCATCTCTCAGGGCTACGGCTGGGTCGTCCCCGACCTGATGCTCCCCACCAACCGTCACGCATTCTTCGATTATAAAGAAACCCTCTGCATCGACATGATCGCAGTCAAACCCGCCACCCGCGAAGTCCACACCTTCCGCATCGGCGCCGGCGGAGCCGACTACGATTACGAATTTACATACTAAGGCATGATCTGCACTAGCATACAGCATAAAAGCTACGAGGAGATACTGGCTCTTCTGGATGATCCGTGGATAGAGATGGCGGAGATACGCCTGGACCGTTGCGAGCTCTCGGACGAGGAGATAGAAGACCTGTTCGCGAATACGGATACCCCTCTTATTGCCACCTGCCGCATTTCGGAGGTTGGGGCAGAGGAGGCGGAACGCCGCCTTGGGGTGGCCGTGCGTGCCGGGGCCCGTTTCGCCGATCTCGAGGTTGAGGCGGATGCTGGTTTCAGCAAGCGTTTCCGTGCGATTTGCGAGGAGTGTGGCACCGAGATTATCCGCTCGTTCCACGACTTCTCCGGCACCCCCGATCTGGAATATCTCCAGCAGGTCCGCGACCGCTGCTATCGCTACGGCGCCGATATCGCGAAGGTTGTGGTTACGGCACATAACGCGGAAGACGCTACGCGAATCATAGAATTATACGATGGCCATCCGCTCGTCGCCTTCGCGATGGGCGACGCCGGCCGCTCCACCCGCATCGAGTGCCTGAAAGCCGGCGCACCTTTCAGCTACGCCTGCCTCCCCGAAGAAGCCACTGCCCCCGGGCAAATCGACTACATCACCATGCATCGCGAGGTCTATGGCAACTGGCGCGGCTTCTTCCGCAATTCCCTGCAGATGCCAGCCTCCAAGAGCTTTGCCCAGCGCGCCATCATCGCCGCTGCCCTCGCCGACGGCCGCAGCCATCTCCGCGGATACTCCCCGTGCGCCGATAGCGAATCCGCCCTTGAAGTCGCCCGCACCCTGGGCGCCAAAGTCCGCATCGACGGCAGTACCCTCACCATCGACGGCATCGGCGGAGCCCACACATCCCTCGAGACCCTCCACACCGGCGAATCCGGGCTACTCACGCGCCTGATGATTCCGCTGATGGCAACAATAAACGACGGTCCCGTCACCATCACCGGCGAAAAAACCCTCACCCGCCGCCCGTTGAAGGGCGTGAGCGACATCATGGCCTCATTCGGGGTGATCGTGCGCGAAAACACCGTCCCCATGCGTGTGGAAGGCCGCATCATCCCCGGCGTGGCGGAGATTTCCGGAAAGGACGGCTCGCAGCTCATCTCGGGCCTGCTGACCGCGCTGCCCCTCTTCGACAAGCCCTCGACGCTGATAGTCACCGACCCCAAGAGCATCCCCTACATGTTCATCACCTGCGACGTGCTGAAGCACTTCGGCATCAAGATTTCCTCTGAGATGGAGGGGGATGCGAAGATGCTGGAGGAGCAGGATTGGAGCGGATGCACGGGGGTGACGTTCAAGATCCGCGGCGGGCAGATGTACCACGCGGCCGACTTCGACATCGAGGGCGACTGGAGTAGCGCGGCGAATTTCCTGGTGGCCGGCGCGATCTTCGGAAAGGCCGAGGTGCTAGGGCTGGATACATCCTCCCTGCAGGCGGACCTTTCTATTGCGGATATCCTGGTGGAAGCCGGTGCCGTGGTTTCGGAGATGGATGGCGCGGTTTGCGTTTCGCGTGCGCCGCTGGAGGCTTTTGAGGTGGATCTGAACAATGCGCCGGATATCTTCCCGATCGTTTCTGTGCTGGCGGCTTTCTGCGCTGGTGAGAGCGTGATTTCTGGAGTTGGACGGCTGGTTGGTAAGGAGAGCGACCGAGCTTCTGCGATTCTGGAGATGCTTTCCGGACTGGGGGTTCAGGCTTTTGTGGTCGGGGATGACCTGCATGTTTGCGGCGAGACTCTGACTTCGCGTCTGCTGAACGGCCAGCTCCTCCGCGGCGGCGCCTTCACCTCCCACGCCGACCATCGCATGGCCATGGCCCTCCGCATCGCCGCCCTGGGCGCTGCCCCTGCCGCCGGCTCTTCTGCTGGCCAGGCTCCCGCTCAGGCCGCTGGCCCTGCTGGCCCCATCACCATCGACGACACCACCTGCGTCGCAAAATCCTTCCCCGGCTTCTGGGAGATGTTCGACTAGGGCGCTGGTGCGTAAAAGCCTGATTTATAGGAAGATACTAGAAATGCCTCTACAGCCGGTACTGTAGAGGCGTTTCTGGTAATTCGTTATTTGTCAGCTAATTACGCGCCATCGCAAAATGCCATCGCAAAATAGACAATAGCTATTCAAACGGATTCTCCTGGGGGCCGCCTTTCCAATGGATCTGGCGGACGGTGGCGGTTTGGACGCCCTTGCGGAGTTTCAGAGGGGTAGATACGAACCAGGTGCCGTCGCCCAAGGTGCAGATGCCGGTGGTGGCGTCGGAGAAGCGCCATCCGCGGATCCCCTTAACTGAACTCAACAACCCCTGCTGCCATAATGCCAGCGACAGATGCTCGCCGTCATCCTCCAATCCGCGCAGCACCTTCTTCACGGGCTTCTGCGCCACGGGCACAGCGAACAGGCTGAAATTGGGGAACTCCGGCTTCTTGCCCATGTAGCACGCCATGAAGATGCAGCCAGTCTTGGCATAGTAGCACAGGTTCTGCACGCCCCAGTTGGTGTTCCCGGTGAAAACAAAATATTTAGCGGAGTGCTTGGGAGTCTTCCCGGCCTTGAACTGGTTCAGCTTGAACTCCAGCAAGATCTGGTGGTCATTATCGCGGCGGGAGATGTCTGAGTACACACCATAAGCCACATACAAGCATGGCTTGCCCTTCTTCTTTCCTATCTGCGGAGCGATGGTAACACCATCTATCCCGGCACAACCATAACGCGTCTTATAATCCGCAATCGCCTCTGTAACCGGGAAGGTCTGCATCGCTTTCTCCCTACCTTCCGCAATGCGATCGACATCGAACACGGCGATATAGAATTTCGACACGTCCTCGGTGTAGTCTGCCGACTTCAGATTAGCCGCGATTCCACGCCCGATCTCATCGTCCTTGCATTCCAGGGACGCATATAACTTGCGGGTGGAAGGGTCGAAAGTCATGCAGCCCAGATGACCCGGGATGGAATCTATCTGTGCGAGCACATTGCCTTCGTAATCTGTCTTCACGAGACAGGTCGTGAACGAAAGATAAAAACAGCGGGCGGTCGTGTCTATAGCCATCCCTTGCACATGGAATTTCGTGCGGATCTTGACATCGAATTTGGTAGGAAGCGTCTGTGCGGCCGAGCTGAAAGCGGCGCCCAGAACGAGAATGAGGGCGAAAATCTTTTTCATATCCACAAAATTACTATCCGGATTCCACAAAAGCAAACGCCATGCCGCCGGCGCAACCGCGGATTGCCGAAAATAAGTTATATTTGTATATCAAAACCGCAATTCAATGACTTCCGAAGAAAGAATCGCAGCGGCCCTGAAAGTGGCAACCGACACCAAAGCCTTCGAACTTGGGCAAGGCATACTCGGGCGCGTGCCCGCATTGTTCAATGAATATTTCCCCGGCCGCAAAGCCGTAGTGGTGGCCGACAAGAACACCTGGCGCGTGGCCGGCGAGGCCGTCTTCCAGGCCCTGAAAGACGCGGGCATCCCCACGGAAAAATACCTTTTCAAGGAGGATGAATTCCATGCCGATTGGGACCATATCGAGGAGTTAGACCGCGTGCTGGACGGCACCGGTGCCATCGCGGTTTCGGTGGGGTCCGGCACCATCAACGACCTCTGCAAACTCTGCTCCCATCATCATAAACAAAGCTATCTGACCGTGCCCACGGCCGCTTCGGTGGACGGATACACATCCTTCGGCGCATCCATCACCTACCAGAATGCCAAGCAGACCTTCGAGTGCCCTGCGCCCGTTGCCGTGGTGGCGGATGTGGATGTGATTGCGGCTGCCCCGAAGCCGATGACCGCCGCGGGATATGCGGATCTGGCGGCCAAGGTGCCTGCCGGTGCGGAGTGGATGATAGCCGACATCGTGGGCGCCGAGCCCATCCAGCCTGATGCCTGGCACGTGCTTCAGGACTGCCTGGACGAGCTTCTGGCCAATCCTGCCGGAGTCGCCGCCGGAGAGCCCGCCGCGATTGCCGACCTCTTCGAGGGGCTGATCCTCAGCGGCTTCGCGATGCAGGCCGCCCGTTCCAGCCGCCCGGCATCCTGCTGCGACCATCTCTTCTCCCACATCCTGGACATGACCCATCACCGCTACCAAGGCAAATTCGTCTCGCACGGTTTCCAGGTGGCGATCGGCACGCTGACCATGTGCGCGGTGCTGGAGGAGTTTCTGAAGTATGACCTTTCCTCGTTGGATATCGACGCGTGTGTGGCTGCCTGGCCTTCGCTGGCGGAGGAGCAGGAGCGCGCCCTTGAGATATTCAAGGATTTCCCGGCGCCGAAGCTGGGGTTTGAGCAGATTACCCAGAAGTATTCGGATGCCGATGGCGTGCGGCGCGAGCTGACTGCCGTTCGAGACAACTGGCCGGCTCTTCGCGAGCGCATCTCCGGGCAGATCTGGAGTTTCGACAAGATGAAGGAAGCCTTCAAGATTGCCGGCGCCCCCTACGAGCCCGAGCACATCGGCATCACCCGCGAGGATATCCGCGCCATGTTCCCCAAGGTTCAATTGATGCGCTGGCGCTACAATGTGCTGGACCTCGCCAAGCGCGGCCGCTTCTACGACCAGCTGGTTTCCAGCGTCTTCGCCCCCGGCGGCGCCTGGGAGATTTAGATGGCTGGCTGGCGCGTAATTGGCTGATAAACATTAAATTACTGGAAACGCCTCTACAGAGCTGACTGTAGAGGCGTTTCCGGCATCTTCCTGGAATTCAATCACTTGTGCGCCAGCGGCGAAAACTCGCCCTACAATTCAAGCACTTACGCGCCAATGGCGTTATTCGTTTTCAGACGAAAATACTTTTTAAGTTGCCATTCCGGGATGCGCGTATCCGCTATAACATAATAATAAAGCTCCATCCTATCTTTTAATGGCAGGCGAAAGACGTCCTTTACTTTCTGGATACCATACTGTTTGACCATTAGATTTGGTATTATATAATATGGTTTGTGGCTTCCCGGCACAAATTCCTCTTGAATATCGTGTTCGCTACCTTGGTTGGAGGCAAATGCCAGACACGCTTTTTCGTATGATTCGTAATAGGAAATCAACTCGCAATAGTCTATCACATTATATGCAACTATTATATAATCAATGAGTTGATTCTTTTCTTTTGCGGATAATGGTTCAAACATATCTTCCAACCATTCGTGCCGGAGATAGATGTCTCTGGAAGCATAATAGTCCACTTTTTTCAAGGCTCTTCGGAGCGGTCTGGACGCATTTTTTAAGGAAATCTTCTCGGAAAAAGGATGATCACATACCGCATATGCGAGAAAAGTCCATCTATACTCTTCCGCTTTTTGGCACAGTTTCTTCTCCCCGGGATTATTGTATAGATACGAGCAGGCATTTTTTACACTTTTCATCCCAATTTTGGGCGCAAAACCGAAGTTTCGGCGGAAGACCGAGCCCTCTTCGCCTATGCTTTTATTAAATTCTCTGGCATATAGCGAACTGTATTCCTGAACAAAACCGCTAACCTCCTTTCTTTCGGATACTTTTGCGAGCAGGTGGGTGTGGTCGAACATCGGGCAGATGCCGAGGAGTTTGACTCTATGCCTTTTGGAACATACGCAGACTATTGAAAAGAACACAAGAAAATCCGGAATCGTGTAAAACAGAAGAAAGCCGTCAACAGTTCTTTGATAAATATGACCGAGTTTTATTTGGGTTGGCATTTTTTGCAAGAAGGTAAGAATACTTGCAAAAAGATCCGGGGGTACGACTGTGGGTAATTTTTGAGATTTATGTTTGCCGGCAGCTAATCGTTTAATAATCAGAATAATCATAGATACGCCTCTACAGTCTGCTCTGTAGAGGCACTTATAGTATCTTCCTGCAATTTAAGTACTTATGCGCCAGCCGCACAATAGCGCCAGAAAAACTACAGCAAATCCGCCAAAACAATCGCGGTCATGGATTCGACGACGACGGGGGTGCGGAGGGCGAAGCACACGTCATGGCGGCCACGGACCTGAAGCAGGGTCTCTTTTTTATTCTCGAAATCCCAGGTAGCCTGGGGTTTGGCGATGCTGGATGTGGGTTTGAATGCCACTCGGAACACAATCGGTGCGCCGTTGGTCAGGCCACCGTTAATACCACCCGAACCATTCTTCAGCGGCCCGTCCGGCCCGAAAGGATCATTATGCTCGGAACCCTTCATCCGCGCAGCAGCAAAACCGTCGCCGAATTCGATTCCGCGCACTCCGGGAATAGCAAACACAGCATGCGCCAGGCAACTCTCCACTGAATCCCAGAAAGGATCGCCCACGCCTACACCGAGCCCGGTCACCGTGCACTCCACGATGCCGCCGAGGGAATCTCCCTCAGCCGCAACGGCCTTCAGCATCTCTTCCCACTTGGAAGAATCGGCCTCGCCGCCCAGCTCCACAAGCTTCGCATCCACCTGCACATCCAACTTCTGGGGCGCATCTTCCGTGCCGTATTCCGCATTCAGAATCTTCTTGGCAACCACACCTGCGGCCACTATGGGCAGGGTCAGACGCCCGGAAAAATGCCCTCCGCCGCGGGGGTCGTTCGCGAAATTGTACTTGATATTGGCCACAAAATCCGCATGTCCGGGACGGGGCACAGCCGCAAATTGATCGTAGTCCTGGCTCTGCACATTGGAGTTCCAGAACACGATGGTAAGCGGTGCTCCGGTGGTATATCCTTCGTAGACTCCGCTCAGAATCTTGGGCTTGTCGGCCTCACGCCTGGGAGTCGTGCCCACCGCGCCGGGAGCCCGGCGCGCAATATCAGCCTCGAAATCCGCCTCACTCAGAGGAATATTCTCCGGCACGCCGTCCAGCACTACGCCGATTGCCGGCCCGTGGGACTCCCCGAAGATGGAAACCTTGAAGTATTGTCCAAAAGTGTTCATACGAACGCAAAGATAGGAAAATTCACTATCTTTGCGATAATATGAGTGAACAAAAAGACATCCTCGCGGCAGCGGTAGAAAAGGAATACAGCGAGGGTTTCGTAACAGATATAGAGCAGGAGTTTGTCCCCAAGGGCCTAAACGAAGACATCATCCGTCTCATTTCGGCCAAGAAGGATGAACCGAAGTGGATGTTGGAGTTCCGGCTGGACGCCTTCCGGAAGTGGAAAACCATGACCCCACCGAAATGGGGCCACCTCAGCCGCCTCCCCGAAATCGACTTTCAGGACATCATCTACTACGCCGCCCCCAAAAGCGACAAGGATCGCCCGAAGGAGATCGATCCCGCCCTGCAGGAGACTTTCGACAAGCTCGGCATCCCCATCAGTGAACGCGAAGTGCTGGCCGGCGTCAAGTCTAAGGTTGCGGTAGATGCCGTCTTCGACTCAGTCAGTGTGAGCACCACCTTCCGCAAGACCCTGGCGGAGAAAGGCATCATCTTCTGCAGCTTCAACGAGGCCGTCCACAACCATCCGGACCTGGTGCGCAAGTACCTCGCCACCGTAGTTCCCGTGGGCGACAATTTCTACGCCGCCCTGAACTCTGCGGTCTTCTCCGACGGCTCCTTCTGCTACATCCCCAAGGGCGTGCATTGCCCCATGGACCTCAGCAGCTACTTCCGCATCAACGCCAGCGGCACCGGCCAGTTCGAGCGCACGCTCATCATCGCCGACGAGGGCGCGAGCGTGAGTTATATGGAAGGATGCACGGCGCCGATGCGAGACGAGAACCAGCTGCACGCGGCGGTGGTGGAAATAATAGTGGAGAAGGATGCGGACGTGCGCTACAGCACCGTCCAGAACTGGTATCCCGGCGATTCCCAGGGCCGCGGCGGCATCCTCAACCTCGTCACCAAGCGCGGCCTCTGCCGCGGCGAAAACTCCCACCTCAGCTGGACCCAGGTAGAAACCGGCTCCGCCATCACCTGGAAATATCCCTCCACCGTCCTGATGGGAGATAACTCCACCAGCGAGTTCTATTCCGTGGCCCTCACCAACAACTATCAGCAGGCGGATACAGGCACGAAGATGATCCACATCGGCCGCAATACCCGCAGCAGAATAGTCTCCAAGGGCATCTCTGCCGGCCACAGCGAGAACTCCTACAGGGGTCTGGTGAGGATGAATCCTGGCGCGCAGAACGCCCGCAACCACAGCCAGTGCGACAGCCTCCTGATCGGAAGTACCTGCGGCGCCCACACTTTCCCTGTGATACGCAACTCCAACCCCAGCGCCATCGTCGAGCACGAAGCCACCACCTCCCGCATCAGCGAAGACCAGCTCTTCTACTGCAACCAGCGCGGCATCAGCCCCGAAGACGCTGTCGGTCTCATAGTGGGCGGATACGCCCGCGAGGTCCTCAGCCGCCTCCCCATGGAATTCGCCGTAGAAGCCCAGAAACTCCTCTCCGTCAACCTCGAAGGGGCGATAGGTTAATCCATGAACAGATCCATCCGCATAGCAGTGCCGGGGGATATCCCGGAGATTATGCCGGTCCTGGAGGCCGCCAAAGGAATCATGCGTGCGTCCGGCAACATGAATCAGTGGGTGAATGGATACCCTTCGGACAAGGTAATAGCAGAGGATATCGCCAAGGGCCATGGTTTTGTGGTGGAGGATGATGGCAGGCTGGTGGCGTATTTCGCGTACATCCCATCCCCGGAGCCCACTTATGCGAAGATTTACGACGGGGCGTGGCTGGAAGACGCCGAGCCCTATCACGTGGTGCATCGCATCGGCAGCCTGCCGGACGCCCACGGCATCTTCGCCGACGTGATGGACTGGTGCTTCGCCCATGACCCGAACATCCGCATCGATACCCATCGGGACAATTCTATAATGCGCCATTGCATAGAGAAATACGGCTTCCGCTACTGCGGCATCATCTACCTTCTCTCCGGCGACGAGCGCCTGGCATATCAGAAAAAATGCTAACTTTGCGACCTATGGCAGAACAGAATCTACTCGAAATATGCGACCTGCATGCAGGTATTGAAGGAAAGGAAATCCTCCATGGCATCAACCTCAGCATCAAGCCGGGGGAGGTCCATGCCGTGATGGGCCCGAACGGGGCGGGGAAGAGTACCCTCAGCGCAGTGCTGGCCGGGCGTCCGGACTACACCGTCACCAGCGGCAGCATCACTTTCGCTGGGCGTAACCTCCTGGAAATGAGCCCGGAAGAGCGCTCCTGGGCCGGCATGTTCCTGTCCTTCCAATATCCCATCGAGATCCCCGGCGTGAGCATCACCAACTTCATGAAAGCGGCAATCAACGCAAAGCGTAAGGCCAAAGGCGAACTGGAGATGCCTCCCGCACAGTTCCTGAAGCTCCTCAAAGATAAGATGGCCTTCGTTGGGATGAAGGGGGAGTTCGCGAAGCGCGAGGTCAACGTGGGCTTCAGCGGCGGTGAGAAGAAGCGCGACGAGATCTTCCAGATGGCGATGCTCGACCCTACCCTCAGCATCCTGGACGAGACCGACAGCGGCCTGGACGTGGATGCTCTTAAGATAGTGGCGGACGGGGTGAACGCCCTCCGCAGCCCGGAGAAATCCGCCATCATCATCACCCACTACAAGCACCTGCTGGAGCTCATCACCCCCGACTGCGTGCATGTGCTCAAGGCCGGCAAGATCGTCGCCACCGGCGGCATGGAACTCGCCGAGCGCATAGAAACCCAAGGATTCGACAGCATCAATGGATAGGATTTACCGTGTGGGGATAGACGAGGTGCCGAAGCGCCTGACGCTGGAGGAGAACGAACATCTCCGCCTGACCTTCATCGTGATGCCCGGGGTTTCCGCAGACATTCCTTTCGAGATCAAGATAGTCAAGCCCGGAGTGAACCTGGAGATTTTCGGCCTGTACCTCAGCCCGCACAGCGAGAGGGTGAAGCTGGACGTGACCGTCCGGCATCTGGTGGGAGGCGCCTCCTCGCGCCAGCTTTTCCGGGGGATAGTGGGCGGCACCGCCCGTGCGGAATTCGACGGTCTGGTGTATGTGGCCCCCGATGCCCAGAAGACCAAGGCATTCCAGGAGAATCACTCCATCTTGCTGAACGATGGCGCCGTGGTGGAGACGCATCCCCAGCTGGAAATATATGCCGACGACGTGCAGTGCTCGCACGGCGCCACCACCGGCTACCTGAACCCCGACGAACTTTTCTATCTTCGCAGCCGCGGCATTCCCGAAGCGGAGGCCCGCCGCCTGCAGATGATATCTTTCATCACCCCCGTCATCGCCCATCTGCCGGAAGAAATGCAGGCGCAGATAATCTCGCGCGTATGACCGTCTATCCCAACGTGAAGCTGAATCTGGGGCTGCGGGTGCTGGGCAAGCGCCCGGATGGCTACCATGACCTGGAGACGCTTTTTATCCCCTACGATGGCTTCCGCGATGAACTGGAGATAGTGCCGGCGCCGGAGTTCTCCATCGAGATCGGCGGCCCTTGCTACCGCGGATGGGATCCTGCGGAGGATCTGACCGCTCGTGCCTGGAGGTTGCTGAGGGATGAGTGCGGGATTGCCCCGGTGCGGATCAGCCTGACCAAGAATTCCCCCGTTGGAGCGGGCCTCGGTGGCGGTTCTGCCGACGGTGCCTTTGCTCTACGGGCCTTGAATGACATCTTCTCCCTGGGGTTGGATGATGCCGCCCTGGCCGGCTTCGCTTCCCGCCTGGGTTCGGATTGCCCATTTTTCATCTACAACCGTCCGATGCTTGCCACCGGCCGTGGGGAAATCCTCGAACCCTTCGAGCTGGATTTATCAGCCTTCCGCATAGAAGTTGCCATCCCCGAGGGAGTTGCCGTCAGCACCAAAGAGGCGTACGCCGGTGTCATTCCGAGCGAAGCGAAGGAATCTATTTCCACCATACTGGCCCGGCCGGTCGAAACCTGGCCCGGCTGCCTCGTCAACGACTTCGAACGCAGCGTCTTCCCCGGCCACCCCGAAATCGCCGCCCTCAAAGAGGACTTCTACCGCCGCGGCGCCCTCTACGCCGCAATGTCCGGATCCGGTTCGGCCGTTTTTGCTTTATTCCCTGCGATTGCGTAACTTCGCAATATGAAACCTGGCCTGAAGCATCTGATAACAGCGTGCTTGTTGTTTGTGTCCCTCGTGTGCGGGGCGCAGACCACCAAAGTGCGTGGCCGGGTAACGGATGAAGCTGGGGAGGGCATCCCCTTTGCCGGAGTCTATTTCAAAGGCACCACCGTCGGCATCACGGCAGATATCGACGGCTACTACAATCTCGAAACCAAGGACCTCACCCGATATGTCCTGGTGGCCCAGTTGCTGGGCTATGACCCGATGGAGGTGTTCGTTCAACCCGGCAAATTCAATGAGGTGGACTTTACTCTCCGCCTTACGGACAACCGCTTGAGCGGCGCCAAGGTCAAGGCAGACAACAAAAAAGCACGCGAACTTCTGGCCAACATCCAGGCACATCGCTCCACCAACGACCCGGACAATCATCCGGAATACATCTGCGAGATCTATAACAAGATGGAGCTGGACCTCACGCATCCGGCTGAGCAACTGGACGGCAAGCGCTTCAAGAAAGAGTTCGGTTTTGTCTTCGATTACATCGATACCTCCTCGGTGTCCGGCGTGCCCTATCTGCCGGTGATGATTTCCGAGACGGTGGCAGAGCGCAAGCACCGCAGCGACCCGGAGTTCAACACCGAAACCGTGCTTGCAAACCGCATCTCCGGTCTCAATCCGGACGGCAACAACATGCTCAGCCAGTTCACCGGATCTCTTCACCTCCGCATCAACTTCTACCGCCCTTTCATCAATGCATTCGATGTGCAGTTCCCGTCCCCCATACAGGAAAACGGGCTGCTGTACTACAACTACTATATCATTGATACTCTGAAGGTTGATGGTCGCAAGACGCTGTTGGTGCGCTATCACCCCAAGCAACTGGTTTCCACTCCGGCCTTCGATGGAGAGATGCGCATCGACTGCGAAGATTACGCCTTGCGCAGCATCCACGCGAATATGAAGAACACCACTAACGTGAACTGGCTCAGGGACCTCGTGTTCGATTCGGAGTATGAGCGTCAGCCGGACTCTACCTGGTTTTACAAGAGCGACCGGCTCTATGTGGATCTGTCGCTGTCGCTGCAGGATTCTTCCAAGATGCTGTCCTTCATTGGCAAGAAAGACATGAGGTATTCCAAAGTCCGCTTTGAACTTAAGGAGAAACTCAGGTCCGGAGTCGGTATGGTGAAGGTTGAGGAGGATGCGAGCAAAAAGGATGAAGCCTACTGGGCTTCCGCCCGCCCCGAAGCTCTTTCGGAGAAGGAGCAGGAGATATACGACATGGTGGATAAGATCCAGACCGTGCCACTCTACAAGAGCCTCTATGAGATAGTTTATACCGCTATCAATGGTTATTACGAGGTGGGGAAGATAGGCTTTGGCCCATACTTCAAACTACTGAGTTTCAATGCTTTGGAGGGGCTGCGTCCGCAATTCGGCCTGCGCACTTCCAAGTCTTTCAGCCTCACCGACCGCTTCACCGTCTACGGC
This sequence comes from Bacteroidales bacterium, assembly GCA_017962925.1. Lineage (GTDB taxonomy): Bacteria > Bacteroidota > Bacteroidia > Bacteroidales > UBA932 > Cryptobacteroides. The sequence continues at coordinate 9,306 of JAGCUK010000037.1, read as the reverse complement.
GCCTATGGCACCCGGGACAAGACCCTGAAGGGAGGGGCTACCTGGGAGCATCTCTTCGGCCGCATCCCCGAGAGGAAACTCACGCTCTCGGCAAAGTACGACGTCCACCAGATGGGCAGTGCCGCCGAGAATTCCATCGGAGAGGGGAATATCCTTGCCACCATCTTCGGCGGGAGCTACAACAACAAGCTCTGCATGATGTCTTCGTTCGCAGGGAGCTACCAGCACGAGTTTTCTATGCGGGTGAATGGGGAGATCGGTTTCGACTTCAAGCGGTACTATCCTAACGAGGCGCCCTGGTTGCGGGAGATGAAGCAGGTGCAGATGTATGCCCCGGATTCGACGAAGATACATAGTGTGGCGGCGAACGAGATGTATGTGGCTCTGCGCTTCTCAAAAGATGAAACCGTGAACCGAGGGCTCTTCAAGAAGCAGTATGTCTACTCCGAGTATCCTTCTATGACCTTCTCGCTTGCGGGATCCGTCTCCGGTCTGAGGCCGGGAGATTATAGCTATTTGCGCCCGGAGTTCACCCTCCGCTGGAGCCCGCGGGTGCCTCCTTTCGGCACGTCCAAGATCTATGTCAATGCTGGAAAGATAATAGGCACGGTGCCGTATCCTATGCTCCATATGCACGAGGGCAACAGCACTTATCTGCTGAACCGCTTCTCCTTTGCCTGCATGGATTTTATGGAGTTCGCTTCGGACCAGTGGCTGACGGTTTTCTGGAACCACTGCTTCAACGGATTCTTCTTCGGTAAGATACCTATTATCAGGAAGTTAGGATGGCGCGAAGAGGTGTCAGTGCGCGCCGCCTGGGGATCGCTTTCACCCAAAAACAACGGCAATCTTGCGAAAGTGGATGCGGCTGATATGCAAGCTCCGATGCTCTTCCCCAACGGCACGTCTTCGCTGGGGAGGGATCCTTACGTGGAGTTCGGCGCGGGCATTTCGAATATCCTTAAGTTCATCCGCGTGGATTGCTACTGGCGAGCTTCTTACCGCGATCAGAGAATCATCGTGGTGGAAGACCCCGGCGTCCGTCCCGTCATCGACCCCAAAACCGGCCAGATCATCGATGACCCCACCTTCAGCCAGAAAGTGCTGAGCCGCCTGAAGACTCCGAACTTCGCCGTCAAGATCGGCGCGGAGTTCAAGTTCTAAACGAAAGAAGACACCCTCTTTCGAAGATGTCTCCTTGTGCGGTAGGTGAGAGTCGAACTCACACACCCCAACGGGCACTACCCCCTCAAAGTAGCGTGTCTACCATTTCACCACTACAGCGATTTGGGACTGCAAAAATATAGATAATTCTGTAAATCACAAAATTTTCGGAAAAAATATTTATCTTTGCGGTCCCTTACGAGTTGAGGGATACACAATTATTAATTATTAAAACAGATTTACAATGGCTGTTAAAATTCGTCTCCAGCGCCACGGAAAGAAGAATTTCGCATTCTTCGACATTGTCGTGGCCGACACCCGCGCCCCTCGTAACGGACGCTTCATCGAGCAGATCGGTTCTTACAATCCCAACACCAATCCTGCCACTATCGTTCTCAAAGGCGACCGTGCACTCGCATGGCTTAACGTCGGTGCCGAACCTACCCTGGTTTGCCGCCGCATCCTCTCCTACGAAGGAGTCCTTCTCCGCAAGCACCTCAACGGTGGTATAGCAAAGGGCGCCCTCACCCAGGAGCAGGCAGATGCCAAGTGGAACGCCTGGAAGGCCGAAAGGGATGCCAAGATCGAGGCTAAGAAGAGCGGACTTGCAAAGGCTGCTATCGATGCAAAGAAGGCCGCCAAGGCAGAGGAGACCAAGGTGAAAGAGGCACGTGCAGAAGCTATCGCCAAGAAGGCCCAGGAACTTGCTGCAAAGCAGGCTGAGGCTGTAGCGGAAGAGGCTGCCGAGGAAGCCGCAGAGGCAGTGACCGAAGAGGCCCCCGCCGAAGCATAATGCTTCCCGTTGCCAAAGTCGTTAAATCTTTCGGAGCGGACGGAGGTCTGCTCGTAAGCGCCGGCGAAAGCTTCGAAACATTAGACTTGAAGGAACCTGTGTTCATCACTTTCGATGGACTTCAGGTTCCTTTCTTTATCCTTGACTTCACTCCGCGAAGCAGCCGTTTTGTCATCCATCTGAACGACGTGGTCAATCTGGAGGACGCAGAAGAGATGGTGGGACGAACCATCTATGCCGATATCGAAGAGGAGGCCGAAGAGGACTTCGAAGGCTGGACCATCTTCGACGGCGGCCGCAGGATCGGTGTCTGCACCGGCCTGGAGCCCATCCCGGGCAATCCCTGCCTCGCTGTGCGCCTGCCCGATGGCCGCGAGGTGCTGATCCCCCTGCACGACGACTTCATCGTCGCGGCCGATGAGGACGACCGCGTACTTGAATTGAATCTGCCCGAGGGCTTGTATTAGGTCGATCAGGCCAGGCCCGGCCTGCAGGGTTTGCCGATATCGCGGCGATACTTAAAGTAGAGTTCTTCCGTAGCCAGGGCCATCTTGGTAACCGCAAAATCGCAGTCGTGCGGGTAGATGTACCAGGTGTCCTCAAGGGTGTTCAGGTCGACGCAGTCGCCATACTTTCCCAGATATTCATATTCGATGTGGCAGGAATACAGTGCCGGCACAGGGATCTCCATATCGAATGGATCCCCGTCGACATCCGTCCCGTGCACATGGAATCCCTTTTCGTCCTGCACCATTGTGCCTTCTCCAAGATGGATGAAGCGTTTGGCATTCGGCAGGGAATAGACTTTCACCGGCATTAAACCGGTGGAGTAGGTGCCTTCCGCAACCTCCTTCTGCATGTTTGAGCGCTCCCACTCGTACCAGTCGGGAATATGGGAGAATTCGGTTTCGCCCTCAAGGGCCTGCAGCTCGCCAAGTTCCGTCATCTCCCAGCGCTTGCCGCAATGGGTGCAGAAGAGCTGGCTGCCTTCGCTTGCCATCTTGAATTCCTTGCCGCAGTGCGGACATTGGTAGAGCACCTTGTGGAGGCCCTCCGCCCGTCCGGAGTAGGACGTCCGTATGCCCCGCTCCTTCTGCCAGGCGAAGTCGTCGTACTGGAATGCTTCCACGATGCGGTCGTTGATCTCATCTATGCTGGCTTCGCGCAGCTGCTCGCGAGTGAACAGCAGCGAGTAATCCGCTTCGGTGGGCTTCACTCCCCGGTCGTGCAGGTTCCAGAAGGGGGAATTGACATGATGCCCATGGCAGATCAGCGTCGCCACCGGCACGTCCATCATCTTGCAGAGCTTGCCCAGCGATGCCGGAAGCACCGCGGTCGTGCCGCACAGCGAATAACGTGCCTCCGGATAGATCACGGCTATATCCTTGTTGTCCAGTACCTTGCGTATCTGGCGCACCAGCACCGTATCGGAGGTGAACTTGCGTTTGCAGATGCATCCCACGTTGCGCAGCAGCCATTCGCGGCCGATGAAACCGTCTATGGCAACCACATAGTTCGCCCGTCGCGGATAGATTATCTGCGTCGCCACCTTGAAGTCCATGAAGGCATTGTGGTTGCAGAGCAGGATGAACGGAGGCTCCAGCCCTTCGGTGCCGTTGCGGGTGATTATGGGTTTGTGCGCCACCACGGACGGCCAGCTCAGCAGCTTGGTGATCGGTTTCAGGTACCACTGCGTGCGGATGGGGTCGCGCGCCATGTCAAAACGGGGGAACGACTTCTTCATCGGTTCAGGTATTACACTATTCGGCCGAAAGATAATAATTTTCTTTTTAAACGAAAAAGGCACCCTCGAAGGTGCCTGATTTATATCGCGGACCGTGGCCTAGAACCAAAGATCGTAATAGTTCACCGCTGAGGTCTTGAAGCGGAAACGCTTGCTGGAGCTCTTGCTGCCGTCGTTGTAAGTGAAGGTGATGGGCGAGGTTTCTGTGGTGAAGCTGGCGCTGGAAGAAGCCTTGCCGACGGAGAGATAGTAATACTCTTCGCCCTGTGCCTTGAGTTCAACCTTCAGGTTGGCGTCGCTGCCGCTGAAGCTGTAGTGCGACTGGGTGAAATCCTTCACGGCCTCAAGCGCGGTGCCTTCTGCGTTGGGTTTGCGTACGCAAATCTTCTCGGCAGTGTTGCCAACGTTGATGACTGCCTTCTGGATGGTTCCGCTCGTGTTGGTGAAGTAGAAGTTCTCCTTGTAGGAAGTCTTGATGATGATGGTTTTCTTGTAGGACTTGCTGGTAGATACACCCTCGGTGTAGTTATAGCGGAAGGTAAAGGCAGCGCTGGCGCAGGGCTTGGTAGGAACCACCAGGACGGCGTTGTACTGGTATTTTGCCCAGTCGCTCTTGAGAGCAGCGAACTTTGAGGCGACGGATTCGTCTTCCCACTCGCCGCTGAAGGTGTTCTTGTCACTCTTGATATAGTCGCCGGTGGTGGTGTCCCAGAGGATCATATAGTGGTTCTCTCCATCCACATCCCAGTCAACCTCGGTGCCGACGGGATTCTTGCAGGCGGCATCGTCGCCGTTCAGCTTCATCTCGCAGAGGATAAAGCGGTTGACGGTCACTTTGCAGGTGGCCTTGATATCGCCGGAGACTGCGGTAATGGTGGCCTCGCCGGTTGTCTTGGCGGTGACTACACCGTCCTTGACGGTTGCAACGGCCTCGTCGCTGGAGGTCCAGCTGAGTTTGCCCGTAGCCGCTTTTTCAGGTTCCGTGGTAACGGTCAGGGTAAGTTCGTCGCCGGGATCAAGAGAAACTTTTGACTCGGTGAATGAGAGCTTTTCGAGTTTGGCGGTTTTCTCGCCGTTGTCCTTTTTGCAGGAAACGAGGAGGGCTGCTGACGCAAGCGCGGCCAGACAGATAATGGAAAAACGTTTCATAAATAGTTTTTAATAAGTTGTTTTGGTTAGCCCCGGAGGGTGTGCAAATATAGTTTAATTCCGTGGTAATTCAAATACTTCCAGATTGGAAACCTGTTCTCCGGTAATCTTGAAACGCAGAGCCGTGCGCACTACCTGCCACCCCTGCAGGCCGGCCGCGCCCGGGTTCATGGTAAGCATATTGTATTTATCGTCCCACTGCACCTTGAGTATGTGGGAGTGCCCGCATACGAAAAGCCCCGGTCTCTCTTCCATTATGACCCTGCGCGCCACCGGGTTATAATGTCCCGGGTAGCCTCCGATGTGCGTCATCAGCACCTTCAGTCCCTCGCGCTCGAAGCATTGGAATTCCGGAAAGTCGTAGCGGGCGGGGTATCCGTCGCAGTTGCCATACACTCCTACGACGGGCTTGAAGTTCTTGATACCCTGCAGGAAGGCGTCGTCTCCGCCCCAGTCGCCGGCATGCCACAGTTCATCCACGGGCTCCAGGAACTCCCGGAACTCGGGGCTGAACACTCCGTGGGTGTCGGATATCAGGCCTATGTACATTACTTCCCCGCCAGGCGTTTCTCCCAGGCCCAGGCGGCCTCGAGCGTATCTTCCACGCTCCGTTCAGCCTTCCAGCCGAGTTCCGCGTTCGCAAGGGTGGGATCCGCCCAGATAGCGGTTACATCGCCCGGGCGCCTCGGAGCGAACTTCCAGTTCAGTTTGAGGCCGTTCACCTTTTCGAAGGCGTTCACCAGTTCCAGCACGCTGACGGGACGGCCTGTACCCACGTTGAAGACTTCGCAACCCTGCTTCATCTTGCCGTCCAGCATTCGGCGCACGGCATACACATGAGCCTTTGCCAGGTCGACGATGTCGATGTAGTCCCGCTTGCAGGTGCCGTCTTCGGTGGGATAGTCGTTCCCGAAGATGCTCAGGCACTCGCGCTTGCCGATGGCGGTCTGGGTGATGAAGGGCACGAGGTTGTTGGGCACGCCGCGGGGGAGTTCGCCGATGAGAGCCGACGGGTGCGCCCCGATCGGGTTGAAGTAACGCAGAAGAATGCCGTGGAGGCTGCCGTTGCTGGCGCGGACGCTGTCCTGGAGTATATCCTCGCACATCTGCTTGGTGTTGCCGTAGGGGGATGTGGCGGGCTTGCGGGGGCTCTGCTCCGTCACCGGCACCACGTCGGGCTCGCCGTAAACGGTTGCGGACGATGAGAAAAGCACGTTGGTGCAGCCGTGCGCCTGCGCCGCCTCCAGCACGTTCATAAACGATTCGAGATTGTTCTTATAGTATTTGAGGGGTTCGGCTACCGATTCGCCCACCGCCTTGAACGCGGCAAAGTGGATGACGGCGTCTATCTTGTTTTCAGCAAACAGCCTGTCTGCCGCCGCTTCGTCGCAGAAATCCATCTTCACGAGGGGCATCTTCCTGCCCAGGATTTCGCAGACGCCCTTGTAGTTGGTTTCGTCGCAGTTGCTGAAATTGTCGGCTATTAGCACGTCGTACCCGGCCTGAACCAGTTCCACGGTCACGTGGCTTCCGATGAATCCGGCCCCGCCGGATACCAAAACAGTCTTTTTCATAACGGTTTGATTGTTCTGCAAAGGTAATAAAAATGGAGCGTAATTGCTAACTACTTGAGGGTAAACGTCTTGCTTGCAAACTATCGGCGAATAATGACGATAGTTTTTCAGTAAGTTGCTGATAATCAGAGTGTTTGTCTCTGCTGCAAAAAAGTTGTAAATTTGCGATATGGCTTTGGATCCAAACGAACTGCCCGCAGGCAAACTCCTGCTGCACTCCTGCTGCGCCCCGTGCTCGGGGGCGATAGTGGAGGCGCTGGTGGAGGCGTACCGGGAGGCCGGCCGCAACCCGGCAGAAGAAATGGCTATCTTCTGGAGCAACTCCAACATTTACGATAAGGAGGAATACGAAAAGCGTCGGGCGGAGATCCTTCGCTACGCTGCACTGTTCGGCGTGCCGGTGATAGACGACGATTACGACCATCAGCAGTGGATGCGGGATGTCGCCGCCGGGCGTGAAGACGCTCCAGAGAGGGGCCCGCGCTGCCTGGAATGTTTCCGCTTCCGGCTGATCCGTGCTGCCCGTTATGCCGCTGCAAACGGATTTGGCACCCTTACCACCAGCCTGGCTTCTTCCCGCTGGAAGAGCCTTGAGCAGGTAGATGAAGCCGGCGCCTGGGCCTGCAGCCGGGTGGAAAACGTAGTTTGGTGGGGCCGCAACTGGCGCAAAGGCGGCCTGCAGCCCCGCCGCTCCGAAATTATCCGCGAACAGGGCTTCTACAACCAGACCTTCTGCGGCTGCGAGTATTCTATTTCACAGAATTGATATCCACGTACCCGTTGAGGATCGCATAAACGGTGAGACCGGCGACGCTTTTGATGCCGGACTTGCGGGTGAGGTTCTTGCGGTGGGTGATGACCGTGTTGATGCTGATATTGTGCTTGTCGGCAATCTCCTTGTTGAGCAGCCCCTGAGCCACGCTCACCAGAATCTCGATTTCGCGTTCCGACAGTTCGTCGCGGTCGCCTTCCTCTTCCTTCGCGGGGGCGGCGCTCCTATGGGTGGCGTACGGATTCTCGATCAGCCTCACCATGGGCACGAGGATATTGTCTTCGATGGCGGTGTGGGAGTCGAGGTCGCTGCGCAGTGCGAAGATATAGTTCAGTAGCCGTACCCGCAACCGGTCGTCGCAAGCGGTCGGCAGGCTCTTGAGTATCAGGTTCTTGAGATCGGACAGCTTTTCGTCGATGTTCGAGTGGTTCTCCTCGAAGCGGTCGATGGAGTAGGAAGGATTGCGCTTGCCCAGAAGCAGGCTCTGCACGTAGGGGATCACCTTGCCTTCTTCGTAGGCAAAGTGCTTGTCGAGCTCTTCCTTATAATCCGTAAAGAACTGCCAGATAGCCTTTTTCTGTGCTACTGAGCATGGAATGATCAGCTCCTCGATGGTGGAAGCCAGCAGCACCAGCGCGTTGTTGGTGTAGTAATCGTGGCTCTGGTGCAGATAGCGGAGGATGTCGTCGACGTGCCCGTCGCGCAGTATCTCCTCCGAAGGTTCATGGTCGCGGTGGGTATAGACGTTGCAGATAAGCAGGAAGGTATCGGTATCCAGATGGTTCTTTTCACAGATGTCTCGCACCGTCTTCTCTCCGAATCCACCCGTTATGCCGAAGCGGGTCAGCACCGCCAGCAGGTGATAGTTGGACTCTATCAGGTCCGCCATCTTAATATTCCCTTGAGGCTGTTTCATAGACTACAAATATAATAATAAATGGGTAAAGATAAAAATTCACAAAATTTTAATAATTTTTTGCTGTAATTCAATAATTATTTATATATTTGCAGAAAACAAACCAAAAACACTCATTCTATGGCAATCTGGTGGGCATCACTAAGTGTTCTGAGCAAGATCCTCTGGGGCGTGACCCTGGCGGCAACGCTCGTTTTTATTATTCAAAGCATCCTCACCTTCATCGGTGCCGATGTGGACGGTGCATCTGATTTCGACGTGGATCCTTCCGACATGGGAGGCGACCTCGACGGCGGCATCAACCTCTACACCTTCCGTAACTTCATCAACTTCATCCTCGGCTTCGGCTGGACGGCTATCCTGCTGAAGGACAGCATCAAGTCCAAAGCCCTGCTGATAGTAATCTCAGCCCTGGTGGGTATAGCCCTGGTGGCAATCGTGATGTATCTGTTCCGGCTGCTTGCAAAGATGCAGCAGAGCGGCAACATCGACGTCAACAAGTGCGCGGTCGGCTGCACCGGAAAGGTCTATCTGACCATCCCCGGAGAGCGCTCCGGCGAGGGTAAGGTGCAGATAACCATCAGCAACGCCGTGCGTGAGTACATTGCGCTTACCGATGGCGACACCATCAAAACCGGCACTCCCATCAAGGTGACCGAAGTCATTAACGACAGCACCCTGCTGGTCGAAGAATTAAACTCTTTAATAGTATAACAATATGGAAATCTGGATTATCCTAATCGTTGTCGCCGTTATCTTCATCACGATTTCGGCCATCCTCAAGCGCTACAAACGCTGCCCTTCCGACAAGATCCTCGTTATCTACGGTAAGACCGGACGCCACGGTTCCGCCAAGTGCGTGCACGGCGGTGCGGCCTTCATCTGGCCCGTGTTCCAGAACTATGCGTTCCTCGACCTGACCCCCATCAGCATCGAGTGCAACCTCACCAACGCCCTTTCCAAGCAGAATATCCGTGTGGACGTCCCCTGCCGCTTCACCGTCGGTATCAGCACCGAGCCCGAAAACATGACCAACGCCGCCGAGCGTCTGCTTGGTCTTACGACCAGCGCCATCCAGGGCATTGCAACCGATATCCTCTTCGGTCAGCTGCGTCTTGTGATAGCGACGATGGACATCGAGGAGATCAACTCCGACCGCGACAAGTTCCTTGCCAACGTTTCCACCAACGTGGA
>JAGCUK010000036.1 GCA_017962925.1 Bacteroidales bacterium | reverse complement strand
TGCTTTGAAACTTATAATATGGATAAAGTTTATATTCATGACAAGGTCTTCGTGCCTTTCATTCCTTACGAGAAGATCTCGCAAATCATTGATTCTGTGGCAGATAAGCTCAACGAAGATTTTTGTGACGCGGATCATGACTATGCGCGCCCGTCTGGAAAGGAAGATGCTCCCGTGCTGCTGTGCATTCTTCACGGTTCCATTCTTTTCACGGGAGAACTTCTCAAACGTCTCAACTTCCCCGTCGAGCTGGCATCGATGAAACTGTCTTCCTATGTTGGCACCACATCCACCGGAGTGGTCAAGGAGACAGCCCCTCTCAGCACCGATATCACCGGCAAAACGGTTATAGTCTGTGAGGACATCGTGGACACCGGCACCACCATCGTGGCCCTCAAGCAGAAGCTTCTGGACAAGGGCGCAAAGGATGTGAAGCTCTGCACCATGCTGCTCAAACCGGAGGTGTTCTGCAACCGCTGCGAGCTGGATTATGTGGGGGAGGAGATTCCAAATCGTTTCATAGTAGGTTTCGGACTTGATTATGATGAATTCGGCCGCAACCTGAAAGATATTTACGTACTAGAATAGTTTTTATGAAGTATTTCATTATGTTCGGCCCTCCCGGGGCCGGGAAAGGCACCCACGCAGCCGCGTTGGTGGAAAAGTTTAATCTGAAACACATCTCCACCGGAGAGCTTCTCCGCAGCGAGATTGCCGCCGGCACCGAGCTGGGAAAGCAGGCGCAGGCGCTTATAGAGAAGGGCGATTTTGTGCCCGATGTGGTGGTGGAAGGAATGATTGCCAATACTTTTGCTGCTAATCCTCATGTGAAAGGATTCCTTTTGGACGGCTTCCCCCGCACTATCCAGCAGGCCATTGACCTGGATGAGATGCTGGAATCCCGCGATGAGTATGTGACCGGTGTCATTTCCCTGATGATTCCGGACGAGGTCATTAAGGAGCGCATCAAGGGCCGCGCCATGATCGAGGGCCGTGCCGATGATGCCAACGACGAGACGATTGCCAACCGTATCCGCACCTATCACGCCAAGACAGAGCCCCTTATTGAAATCTACAAGGAAAAGGGCGTCTATCACGAAATCAACGGCGTAGGATCTATTCCGGAGGTGGAGAAGCGCGTCATCGACCTGATGGATACGCTTTAGCCATGCGCCGTCTCCTGCTGCTCCTCGTGCTTTCTGCTGCCGCCGTTCCCGGTCTGGCGCAGAAGTTTGTGCACGGGGAGTATTTTGATTTCTATTTCGACAACCGGGAGTTTGATGTAGCAGGAGAAAAGTACATGGAGTCGGAGACTTTGTTTTCGGCTCTGCTGGCGCCTGAAATTGGCTTCGAGTTCATTCAGAACAAGAAATCCAGCCGCACCGTAGAGCACCGGATAATGCTCGGGACGGATATCCTCCGCAGTATGGGCTCCGGGGAAAAACCTGCTGATTCTTTCAAGGAGGTTTCCATCTATTATCACGCCAGCCACATAGGTAAAAACTTTTGGTTCGAAGGCGCTGCCGGGGTTTTCCCGCGCAGGTTCGTGCAGGGCAGTTACACCCGCGCCATCTGGAGCGATGCGCAGACCTTCTACGACATGAACATGGAAGGTATGCTGCTGAGGTTCGGCAACGCCAGGCTTTCTACGGAACTGGGTTGCGACTGGATGGGTAAATACGCCACCGCCACCCGCGAACGCTTCCAGATTTTCACATCCGGTAACGGCATCATAAACAATTGGCTGTCAGCAGGTTGGTCCGGAAGTTTCTATCATTATGCAACTTCGGCCGTGGCCAAAAATGTGATCGATAACCACCTCTTCAGTCCGTGGTTGAAAGTTGATGTGGGATCTAAGGTCAAGGCTCTCGACGAGCTCTCTCTTCAGGCGGGGCTTCTTGCCGGATACCAGCGCTCCCGCGAGATCGACGCCGAGCCCATAATTCCCGTCGGCACCGAGCTGATCTTCCGTGCCCGCAGGAAGAGCCTCATGCTGCAGAACAGCATCTATGCCGGCAACGACCTTTATCATTATTACGATTATCCTGCTCCGGAAGGAGGTATCTATGCCTCTGATCTTTATCCGGGAGAAAACACGTATAGGGGATTCTACAATCGCGCAGAGCTGATCTGGGCTCCGCGCATCTCCAAGAAGACTAGTCTGCAGGTAACGGCTGCCTTCCACTTCGACGCCACGGGCTATCAGGGATGCCAGCAGATCGTCAGGCTTCGGACTTCTTTTTGAAAATCTTGTAACCTAGCGCCGCCACGAAAATGCTCATCAGCGGGCTGATCAGGTTGAAGAAGCAATAGGGGAGATACACCAGCGTCGGTGTGCTCAGGATGGTTGCCTGAGTCATGCCGCAGGTGTTCCATGGCACCAGCACGGAGGTCACCGTGGCCGAGTCTTCGGTGGAGCGGCTCAGCAGCCGGCTTTCATAATTCCCATCCTCGTAAATATCCTTGAAGATATTGGCAGTCAGCATGATAGCCAGATACTGGTCGCACACCAAAGTATTCAGCACGGTGCCGGTGCCGACGGTGGAGGCCACCAGTCCGGTGCGGTTGCCAGTGAACTTGCGCATGGCCTTGATGATGGTCTCGATCATGCCTCCGGCGCGCATGCATGCTCCGAAGCACATCGCGCAGATAATCAGGTAGATAGTGTTGAGCATGCCTATCATTCCACGGGATGAAACCAGCTCGTTCACATGGGCATCTCCAGTTTCCAAAGGCACGGTATTGTAGATGCTCTCCACGGTGCCGGCGAGCATTATTTTCCAGTTGGTGAGTGGCCCTTCTACTCCGTGGACAATGGCCGCTCTCTGGCCGATTTCGCGGATAATATCCGGCTGGAAGATGGCGGCTGCGATGGCTGCCAGCAGGGTGGAGAGGGCCAGCACCATGAGCGCAGGCATCTTCCTGGCAATCATCACACCGGTAAGCACCGGCACCACCAGCAGCCAGGGGGTGATATGGAATTTGGAGGATAGGATCCCGGTGAATGTACTCATGTCGGTCGGGGACTCGGGCGTGCCGGTGAGTCCGATCACCGTAAATGCCACCAGCGCAATCACGAATGACGGCACGGTGGTGATGAGCATATAGCGGATATGCGTGAACAGCGGCGTCTCGGCAATGGAGGATGCCAGGACGGTGGTGTCTGAGAGAGGGGAGATCTTATCCCCGAAATAGGCCCCGGAGATGATTGCACCGGCGATCAGGCCTTCGTGGAACCCTTCAGCCTTGCCAATACCCAGCAGGGCGACGCCGATGGTGGCGATGGTGGTCCAGGAGCTGCCCAGCATCAGCGATACCGCTGCGCAGATGAGGCAGGCGGCAGGGAGGAAGAGTTTCGGGGAGATAATCTTTACGCCATAGCAAATCAGCGTGGGCACGATACCGCTCATGGTCCAGGTGCCGGAGATGGCACCTATGAGCAGCAGTATTACTATTGCGGAGGTGACATTGCCTATATTCGCCTTGATTGCTTCTTCGAAAGCGGACCACGGGGCCTTGAAAAACCACATTGAAAGCCACACGCACACGCCGGTGGCGAACAGCAGGGCCACCTGGCTGGCACCCTGTATGGAATCGCTGCCAAGCATGCTGATATTGAACGCCAGCATGCCAATCAGTACCAGTATCGGGATTAGGGATATGATCTTTCTTTTCATTTCACTATCGCTTTACCATTCCTCCCGTCTACGCATACCTGAAGGGGGGATGACAGGCGTATATGCCTTACAAATGTGCTCTCGCTGACGGCTGGAAGCGTTTCCAACCTGTCAAAATCTATGAAATCCGTCGAACGTGCGAAGGGATCCACCGAAATGTATCCCGCGTTGAACGACGTAAGGTTCTGGAAGAAGTGGGAGCCCTGGCTGGGATCCACCCGGAAATCGGCCAGGGAGCATTCCACAAGGGCCTTTGCCTCGGAGATATCGCTCCAGATAACCGGGATGCCAAGCGTGGGAATGCTGGATCCCCAGCGCCCGTAGCCTATCAGCACGTAGTTGCGGCCTTCTTCCCGCAGCTGCGCATTGATCTCCCGCAGCTCTGCGGCTATTTCCTCTGTGCGCATCTTGTCGAAGCTGTCCTTCCGCACATATACTATGTCCGCCAGTTCCGGGATCCAGCCGGTCCCAAGGGCGCAGGAGGAGCGGATGAGGGCACCGTTTTCGTCGATGCTCTTCCAGTCCACTTCGGTCTTCATGCTATCTGAGGAGATAGGGCGTATCTGAAGCAGATGGAAGAGGCGGTTCTCCAGGTCGGCGGCGAACTCGATCTCCACGCTGCACTTCATTTCGTCGGCTGCGATCTTCAGCAGTTCCTTCAGGATTTCTGCCAGGGGGAAGGTGCCGTAGCGCAGTATGTGGGCGAAGGTTACCGCCTTGGGCCCGCGTTCCTGGAGGGAATCCACAATGCGCTGATTTTCAAAGTCATAGGTGGATGCCACCTTCGCGAATTCGCGGAAACGACCGCACTCCGAAATGGGGATGCGCTCGAGGTTTACGGCATCATCCACCGAAGTCTTGAACTTGCCGGGAAGCAGGTTCAGCGCATACATCACCTGCTGGGTGTCCCGCATGGTGAGTTCGGGAGTGGATGTCTGGATTACGTTCTTGGGGTAGCAGGGCGAGAATCGCAGCACCTGCTCTCCGTCCACAACAGCCTTCCCGAGGCCGAAAGCTATCTTGGCTATACCCTCATCGGCCTTCTCATAGCCGACCGGGTAGAAATTAACCGAGCGGGCCACGCCGGAGAGGGTGGGGAAGAAGTATCCGCTGTCTTCAGTGCCGCTGATTTCCTGGAGGATGATGCCCATCTTCTCTTCGGAAATCACATTCGCGGTGGCGGTGATGTATCCTCTGGAGGACGCGTAGTACACCGAGGCATATACGCTCTTGATGGCGTTGGCGAGCAGACGCAGCTGCTGGTCTTCGTTCTCAGTGTGCGGAATCATGTAGGTGGAGTAGACGCCTGCAAACGGCTGATAGTAAGAGTCTTCCAGCTTCGAGGAAGAACGAATGGCCAGGGGCTTGTCCACCTGCCGGATGAATATACGGAGGGCGTCCACGAGGTCGGACGGCAGGGTGGAGGACACGAATTGGGTGAGCAGTTCGCCGTCCGCCAGATCGGAGTTAATTACGTATTGAAGGCCGTTTTCCAGGATGAAACGGTCGAAGTAGTCGGTGGAGATGACAAGGGTGCGCGGAACCAGCAGGTGTACGCCCTCCCACTTGTCGTAGAGCTTGTACTTATAGAGGAGATGGCTGAGGAAGGCGAGGCCGCGGGCCTTTCCGCCAATGGAACCTTCTCCTATCCGCGCGAAGCCGATGGTATCGTTGTAGGTCTCCGGGATGAACTTCGCCACCACACCCAGCGCCTGGGAGATACGGTAATCGTGTATGCGTGCCACCACATCCTTGCGAAGAGCCTCCGTATTGGGGTAGGAAGTGTATTTGATGGCATTGCCCACTTTGAATATGCCTCGTGCCAGCAGCCAGCGGGAAATGTAGTTCTTGGCCCTCAGTTCTTCCAGATAGCTGTCCGGCAGGTTGGCAATGATGCGCTCCGCCCCCTGGAGGTCATCCGCACGGGCAATCTGGTGGAGCTTGCTGTCGGCCACCACGAAGTCGCCGAAGCCGAACTCACGACCGATGTACTCACCAAGTTCGTGGATGAGGGTCTTGGAGCGTTTCATCAGGAATCCCGCCCCGAGGCTCTCGGCCACGCTGCGCATGCTTTCCTGCGAGGATTGCATCAGGATGGGCATCTTAGGCACCTCCCGGCGGATGAGCTTGCAGAGCTCGACGCCGGCATCCAGCTTTTCGTCCGAGGATTTGTCGCCCCGGTGCAGCACGAAGCCGATATCAGAGATCACACCAAGCATCTGCTCCTTGTAGCGCTCGAAGGTGGCCACCGCGTCGTCGTAGTTGGTGGCGAGGAGTATCTTGGGTCTCGCGCGTTTGCGGAAGACCTGCTGCTCCTCGTTCAGGGCGTCCTTCAGCGCAGCTATGTTCTGCTGAAGCACCAGCTTGTAGAGAAGGGTGAGGTAGGATGAATAGTATCGCACGGAGTCCTCTACCAGCAGAATGCACTGCACGCTTCCCTGCAGGATGTCGTCGTCGGCGTTCATCCTGTCTTCCAGAAGCTTGATGATGGCAATGATGAGGTCGGTGGAGCCGCTCCAGCAGAACGCGTAGTCTATGCTGCTGCGGTCCCTATCCTGCATCTTGCGCCAGACCTCCTTGGAGTAGGGGGTGAGGAGCACGATGGGGGTGTCGGGATCGCTGGCCTTCATCTTACGCGCGAACTCGAACACATCCACTTCGCCCACGTTGTACATGGTGATGACGAGGTCGAAGCGTTCGCCCCCTGCCACCAATTCCAGAGCCTCTGCAGTGGTCTCCACGCGCTCAAACACCGGGGGATTGGTGAGGTTCAGCTCCGAATACTCGCGCGAAATGCGCATGTCCAGGCTGCCATCCTCCTCCAGTGAGAAGTTATCGTAGTTGTTGCACACCAGCAGGACCCTGCGGATGCGTCGGCTCATAAGTGTAGCATTTCCGGACATATAGCGTATGCGTGAAAAACCTCTAAAATTATGGATTTCCTTCGACAAAACCAAATCATTATATGAATCGTGAATATCTTTGAAGAACCGCCAAATAATCAGTATATTCGCGTTATGGAAAAAGACGCTCCGAAAGTCGTGAAGATCCACGACGTAAAAATAGACCAGGATTACATGCAGTGGCTTGGAGAAATCAAAGCCCGGTATCGCAATGCTCAGATCAAGGCCGCCGTCAAGGTGAACGCTGAACAGTTGCTGTTCAACTGGCAACTGGGACGCGACCTTGTGATGCGCAAGGCAGAGGAAAAATGGGGATCCGGCATTGTCGAACAGGTCAGTCTGGACCTCCAAGCCGCATTCCCGGAATCCAAGGGCTTCAGCACTACGAACTTGTGGCGGATGAAGCAATGGTATATGTTCTATGCTCAAGAGTCTCAAAAACTCCCACAACTTGTGGGAGAATTACAAAGTGCTGATTTACAGGGCCGTAAGAAACTCCCACAACTTGCGGGAGAAATTCACGACCGCATAATAAGCCAGCAGGATGGCGTCGCATTCCCCGAAATATTTGCTTACGTCCCCTGGGGGCATCATGCCGAGATAATCGCCAAGTGCAAAACACTCGAAGAAGCCCTGTTCTACGTCGTTAATTCCGCCTCGGAAGGCTGGAGTCGCAATACCCTGATGAACTGCATCAAGGCAGACTATTTCCATACGTCCGGCGGAGCAATCACCAATTTCAGTGATAAACTCCCTTCTCCTCAAAGCGAACTGGCTCAAGCCATTACCAAAGACACCTACGATTTCGGTTTCGCATCCCTGAAAAAAGGCTACGAGGAAGAAGAACTGGAGACTGAGCTGGAAAAACATCTCACTGATTTCCTTCTGGAACTTGGGACGGGATTCGCTTACCTGGGCCGACAGAAGCAGATCATCGTGGCAGGAAAAACGAGGAAGTTGGACATGCTTTTCTTCCACATTCCACTCAACTGCTACATCGTTATTGAACTCAAAGCGGTTCCTTTCCAACCGGAATTCGCCGGGAAACTCAACTTCTATGTGAACGCCGTAGATGACTTGATCAAAACGCCTGCACAAAATCCCACCATCGGACTGCTTATTTGCAGCAACAAGGATGAAACGGAAGTCCAGTATGCATTCAAGGGAGTCCAGACACCAATGGGAGTTGCTTCGTATAATAATGTGCAGGTAAAACAGATACAGGATCAGTTACCTTCCATCGAAGAATTAAAGAAACGCATTAGATTGCTTGAAGAAGAGCTGAACAAGAAATAATCGCTATCTTTGCGTGTTATGGCAGAATCCAATTTCATAGACTACGTCAAGATACATTGCGCATCGGGGCACGGGGGTGCCGGGAGCACGCACCTGCTGAGGGCGAAGTATGTGCCTAAGGGCGGGCCGGACGGTGGTGATGGGGGCCGCGGGGGGCATGTCATCCTCCGTTGCAATCCGCAGTTCTGGACGCTGATCCACCTGAAGTACCATAAGAACGTGATTGCTGAAGATGGCGAGAAGGGCGGAGCTGCCCTGCGCCATGGCAAGAATGGGGAGGATATCTACCTGGACGTGCCCGTGGGCACCGTGGTAAAGGATGCCGAAACGGGCGAGGTGGTGATGGATCTGACGGAGCCCGGAGAGGAAAGAATCCTCTGCAAAGGCGGCCGTGGAGGCCTTGGGAATGATAATTTCAAGACTGCCACCCTCCAGACTCCACGCTTTGCCCAGCCGGGCGAGGAAGGGGAGGAAGGATGGTTCATCCTCGAGCTCAAGCTTCTGGCCGATGTCGGCCTGGTAGGCTTCCCGAACGCGGGAAAATCCACCCTGCTGGCCACCGTCACATCCGCCAAACCCAAGATAGCGAACTACGCCTTTACCACGCTCGAGCCCAATCTGGGAATCGTGCGCTACTACGACGACAGATCCTTCGTGATCGCCGATATCCCCGGCATCATCGAAGGGGCGCACGAAGGCCGCGGAATCGGGGACAGGTTCCTCCGCCATATCGAGCGTAACTCAGTGCTGCTCTTCATGGTAGCGGTGGATGAGGATGATATTCCCGGCACCTATGAAACTCTGCTGAACGAGCTCAAACTCTACAATCCCGAGCTGCTGGTGAAGGAGCGCGTGTTGGCGGTCACCAAATGCGATATGATAGACGAGACTATCGAGAAAGAAATCGAGCCCTCGCTACCTGCAGACGTGCCTCACGTGTTTATTTCGTCGGTGAGCGGAGAGGGAATAAAAACGCTTCTTGATATGCTGTGGAGGGCATTGCAGAAATGAGTGCCTTTTTCGATACCCTGGTGAATGCCGACCGCATGGCGACTCTGGCCATCAACGATTTCGACAGTGCTTTTACCGATGCCGTGATGCCGGTGCTGAGCAACCGCACGGTGATGATTCCGCTCTATGTGATACTGTTTGCGTATATCTGGTATCGTCTGGGATGGAAGAAAGCTCTGATGATTCTTCTTGCAGTGGTGCTTTCCGTAACGGCTGCAGACCAGTTTGCAACCATTATCAAGCACTGGGTGCAGCGATTCCGCCCGTGCTGGGATGAGTACATGATAGACAATGGCTTGAATATTCTGGAAAAGAGAGGCGGTAAATACGGCTTTTTCTCTGCCCATGCAGCCACCTGTGCGGGCGTTGCCACCGCTGTGCTGTATTTCTTTCGGAAATGGGGTGCAGGGCGTCCAGAGAGGCTTCTGGCCACGCTTCTCGTGCTTTGGGTAGCCGGAGTGAGCATCAGCCGGGTCTTCGTCGGGAAGCATTTCCTGGGAGATATACTCGTGGGCGCGATAGCGGGTATAATAATTGCTGAACTTTTGTGCCGGCTGATTCATTGGGTCATTACCAGTTTTTTTGCTAAATTTGTAGATTGACATAACTCTACGATATGGGAAAGATTATCGCCATAGCAAACCAGAAGGGCGGCGTGGGCAAAACCACGACGGCCATCAACCTTTCGGCCTCTCTCGCAGTGCTCGAGAAGAAGGTCCTGATCATCGACGCAGATCCCCAGGCAAACTCCACCTCGGGTTTGAATTTCTCGCCTGACGACGGCCAGAAACGCACCCTCTACGAGGTGATGATCGGCCAGATCGGGATTGAGGACGCCCTGATCCAGACCGAGATGTCCGGCTTGCACCTGGTGCCTTCCCATATCAACCTGGTGGGAGCTGAAATCGAGATGCTGGAGCTTCCCGGGCGCGAGTCCGTGCTCAAGAAGGTTCTGGAGCCCATCCGGAACAACTACGACTATATCATCATAGACTGTTCCCCTTCGCTCGGGCTTATCACCGTCAACTGCCTCACCGCTGCGGATTCCGTAATTATCCCCGTGCAGCCTGAATTCTTCGCACTGGAAGGCCTGGGCAAACTCCTCCAGACCATACGCCTGGTGCAGGGAGAGGTGAATCCGAACCTGACCATAGAGGGCTTCCTGGTGACCATGTTCGACGGGCGCACCAAGGTGCATACGCAGGTGGTGGCGGAGCTCCGCGAGCATTTCAAGGAGATGGTCTTCCGCACCATCATCCAGCGCAATATCCGCCTCAGCGAGGCCCCCAGCCACGGGAAACCCATCATCCTTTACGATATCATGAGCAACGGCGCCAACAACTATATGAGTCTGGCGGCCGAGGTGCTCGAAAGAAATGGAGAGAAACGCAATGAGCAATAAAGAACCCCGCGGACTCGGCAGGGGCCTCGGTGCCCTGCTGGGAGATGATATAAACGTGGATCAGTTCCGCAAGCCGGTAGGCTACGTGAACAAAGAGGTGGCGGGCGCCCGTCCTAAGCAGGATTCGTCCGATGTGCTTCGCATCCCCGTTGCCAACGTGGAAGCCAATCCTTTCCAGCCCCGAATGGCATTCGACCAGGATGCTCTCGAGGAGTTGGCGGCATCTATCCGCACTCTGGGCCTGATTCAGCCTATTACGGTCCGCAAGGTTTCCGATGGACGCTACCAGATAATCAGCGGTGAACGCCGCTTCAAGGCTTGCCGCATGGCCGGGATGTCGATGATTCCCGCCTATGTGCGCGAGGCGAACGATCAGGGCATGCTAGAGATGGCACTCGTGGAGAATATCCAGCGCGAGAATCTGGACCCCATCGAGACCGCTCTTAGTTTCCAGCGTCTGATAGATGAATGCAGTCTCACTCAGGAGGCAATGGCAGACAGGGTGGGGAAGAAGCGCGCCAGCGTCGCCAACACCCTACGCCTGCTCAAACTCCCCGTGAAGATTCAGCACGACCTCAAGGTAGGCCTGCTCAGCGTAGGCCACGCCAAGGTTCTGCTCGGCCTGCCCGATGCGGAATCCCAGGAGAAGTTCTGCGACCTCGTAATCAAGGAGGGGCTCAGCGTGCGTGAACTCGAAGAACTTGTGCGCAAGTATCTCAAGTCTCCTTCTACCCGCAAGCCTGCACCCGTGCAGACGGAACTCCCGGCTGAATATACCCGCATGCTCTCGCATATCGGAAAATTCTTCTCTAACGATATTTCCGTGCGCCGAAGCGCTTCCGGCAAGGGAACGATGACAGTGAAGTTCGCTTCCGACGAGGAGGTGCAGCGTTTCCTGGAGGCTCTCGAGAAGGCGGATATCTGATGAAACGCTTACTGTGCATACTTGCCTTGCTGCTGGTGGCCGCGGCCATCGGCGTGCCGGCGCATGCTCAGTTTAAAGAAGAGGCATTCAGCCAGAGTTATAACGACGATCCCGAAGCCGAGAAGGACAGCACCGACGTGATGTTCTCTTTCAAGGAGTTTTTCGGTGGAGTCGCCCACAAGAACCCCTTGAAGCCAGGCACCATGGCCTTCGGCTCAGCCATCTTCCCCGGCACGGGGCAGATGTATAACAGGGATTATTGGAAGCTTCCCATAGTCTATACCGGATTGATTGGAGGTGTTGCGGGGGGATATTATTACAAGAGTAAAGGCAATACCAAGGCATCTACACTGTGTTTTGCCGCAGCCGGCTTGACCTATTGGGGGATGGCCCTGGACGAGGTGATCTGCTATGAGGCCGATTATCCCAGCGCCGGAAAGGCGACCTTGTATTCAATCCTGGTGCCTGGCCTGGGACAGATTTACAACGGCGAGGCATGGAAACTGCCTATCTACTAGGGCGGCCTGATGGGTTCCATCCACTTCTATGTGCTGAACAAGACCAACTACGTCCGTTTCCGCCGTATCTACAGGGAAGCCACCAGCACAGAAACCCCTTACAACGGCCCTATCGGTGCAGAAACGGCGCTTTACTACAGGAACGTCTATCGCCGCTACAGGGACTATTCCGTGCTCGCGATTGCAGGTTTCTATCTCCTTCAGGTGATAGATGCCAACGTGTTCGCATATATGCACGATTTCAACATCGCGGATGATCTGACCATGTCGATAGATCCCGTGGTGCTCCCGACCGATAGTTTCTATGCTTCAGGCTCCGGGCTGAATTCTGCCCTGGGTGTACGATTCGGCATCACTTTCTAGCTTATGAGAAGACTGCTTCCGGCTCTCCTGCTTCTTGCAGTTATGGTTCCCTCTTTCGGACAGAACAAGAAGGCCCTGAAAGCGGAGAACGAAGCCCTCAAGCGCGAGCTGGCGGCCCTGCAGGCCCGTCTGGACAGCCTTCAGGCATCACTCGTGGCAGTGGCGGAAGAGCCCGCAGCGGATGAATCCGGGGCTGTGCTGCCTGCCGTTCCGGTGGAACTCTCGGACAGTCTCATAGATGCATGGTACAAACAGAAGCTCAACGCCGATTTCCAGGAAGCGTCGGAATATGACATGGATGCAGTCCACTTCACCTCCAAAGTGTCGGACGAAGAGCTGATGCGCCGCCTGCAGGCCATGAACGCCTACATCACCATCCCCTTCAACGAGACGGTGAAGAACTACATGATTCTCTATTCCGAGAAGATGCCTCGCCACATGCAGGCCATGATGGGAAGGAGCCTGTATTATTTCCCCATATTCGAAGAAAAACTCGCCAAATACGGGCTTCCGCTTGAGTTGAAGTATATGTCCATCATCGAATCCAACCTGAATCCCACGGCGGAATCCAGGGCCGGAGCGATGGGTATCTGGCAGTTCATGTATCGCACCGGCAAGCTCTACGGCTTGAAGATCAATTCATTCATGGACGAGCGTCTGGACGTGGAAAAGTCGGCCGATGCAGCTGCAAGGTACCTCCGCGATGCCTACAGTGTGTTCGGGGATTGGAACCTGGCCATCTGCTCCTACAATTGCGGTTCGGGCAACGTGGTCAAGGCCATCAAGCGTGCGGATGGAAAGATGGATTTCTGGAGCATCTACCCCTATCTTCCGAGGGAAACCAGAGGCTATGTGCCAGCGTTCATCGGGGCGATGTACGCCTTCCATTATGCGAAGGAGTATGGCCTGCAGCCTGCCGATGTGGGGATGCCGGCCAAGGTGGACACCTTTGAAATCCGCCGTAATCTGCACTTCAAGCAGATAAACGAGGTGGTGGGCGTTCCGCTCGAGACGGTGAAACTCCTGAACCCTCAGTACACCCACGACATCATCCCTGGCAACAGCGGCACCTGCATACTGAATCTCCCTTATGCGTGGACTGGGCCGTTCCTCGCCGCGAACCAGGATTCGCTCTACCTGCACCGTGCGGGCGAACTCTTGAACGCCCAGGTACTGAAGAATATAGAAGAGAGCGGAGGAGAGACCCGCATCGCCTACAAAGTCAGGGAAGGCGACTACCTTGGCAAAATCGCACAAAAGAATCACTGCACAGTGGCTCAACTCAAAAAATGGAACCATCTGCGCAGTGACAAACTCCGTATCGGGCAGATACTCTATATCTACCGCTAGACTTTCACCTTTTCCTTTTTGCCGGACTTGCGGCTGCGTTCAGCTGCAAAGCCCATTACGTGGCTTTCTATGGAAGCTTCGATAGTGCTGGTAAGGCGTGAAGGATCCTGATGCCCGACTGCTTCGAGGAAGTCACGGACAAGGCCGAGGTCGCCTCCGCCGTGGCCGGAGCCTTTGTACTCGGGAATCTCGGACACTTTCCTATTCCATACGTTCTTCCTTCCACTTCGGAAATCGTAGACGGTGAAAGTGCCGCCGTCTCCCTCGATGTAGCCTGTGGTGCCCATGACGCGGGTCCTGCGGCCTCCGTAAGGGGAGAATGCTTCCATCGAGAATGTGGCGGTCTCATTGCCCTCGAACACCATTTCGGCCACATAGTGGTCCGGCTGGTCGTTGTCGCAATGATAGACGCATCGTCCGTAACTGCTGTATGCAGGGTCCTTGAGGCGCTGCAGGATTACTTCCGGGTCCCTGTTGCCATGTAGGTCGAATACTCCCAGGTGGGCCTTGCGCCTGCAGTAGATGTCGATTGCAGAATAAGGACAGGTGTCCTCGTGAGGGCATCCGTCAGTGCAATGGGAAGGTGCGCCTTCCGGTGCATTCTCGGCCTTGAAGAGATGCAGGCTTGCGTCTGCGACTATGCTCTTGCAGGGCTTATCCAGCATCCAGCGCAGTATGTCGAGGTCGTGGCAGGACTTTGCGAGGATTATGGGCGTGGTCTCTTTGGAATTGCGCCAGTTGCCACGCACATAGGAATGCGCCATATGGGCGTACTGGATGGGCTCCATATGCTGGAAGCTTACTATCTCGCCGATGGCTCCACTGCGGAGCACGTGACGAAGCGCCATGAAATAAGGGGCGTAGCGGAGCACGTGGCAGATGCCGACTATGCGGTTGTATTTCTTGGACTGGGCCAGGATGGCGCGGCACTCCTTTTCGGTCTGGGCCATGGGCTTCTCCAGAAGCACGTCATAACCAAGCTCCAGAGCCTTCATGCAGGGTTCGAAATGCCTGTCATCCGGAGTGCAAATAATCACTGCATCTGCCAGCTTCTTTCCGCTTGCGAACACCTCGCGGAAGTGCCCGAAACGCATTTCGGGAGCTACGTTGTGCTTGTCGGACAGGTATTTGAGGCGATGATCCAATATGTCGGACACGCCAACCACCTTCATAGTCTTGGGATAGAGGTCGGCGTAGCCGGAGTAAGTCCTGCCACGGTTGCCGGCGCCGATAATGATAACGGTGACGGGCTTATCTACCTGCGCTTCCAGGGACCTGAAAATCTTCAGATCGTTGAGATCTCCTTCCACCGGTGCGGCGGCGGAAGATGCTAGAGGACTGGCTGATGCCAGAGGGGAAGACAAGGCCGATCCTGCTGCGAGGACGCCCGCGGTCTTGAGAAAGTCCCTGCGTTTCATAATCAATAACTATGCAAGATAAGCGCAGACGAGGCCGAGGATGGCGTAGAATTCAGGAAGAACCGCGTAGATGAGCGTCTGGACGAACACATTGTCGTGGCCCTGGCTGATGCCGACTATACCGTTGGCGCAGACCTGGCCCTGACGGATGGCGGAGAGCATGCATACGAGACCGACCGAGAGGCCGATACCGAAAACCTTTGCAGGCACATCCATGGAGCGGAGCAGGAAGAATGCCACGAATCCATAGATACCCTGGGTGGCAGGCAGAGCTGAGAGCACCATGAAGTTACCCGATTTTTCCGGGCGTTTCTTGAGCCCGCCTTCAGCTGCGTTGCCGGCGATTGTTGTTCCGATTGCGGATCCGATACCTGCGAGTGCAAGCACCAGTCCGAGTCCGAGATAACCTAGAATAAGTTCCATAATTTGTAGATTTTATATTGTTATTATTTCTTTAGCGGATTAAAATTGCGTCCTGTTGCTTCGTAGCCGGAATTCTTGAAAAATTCAAGGAAGTTGAGCCTGAGCGGATGGACGAAGGCGCCCAGGGCGGCCATGGCTATGTTGAGTGTATGCCCCACAATGACGAGGAGTATGAAAAACACCCACATCACCGGTGAGGATCCGTCCCCAAGCAGAGTCAGCCCTATGGTGTTGAAGGAACTGCCGAGCATCATTCCGGCAAGGCCGAGGGCATACAGTCGCAGATAGCTCAGCACGTCTCCCAGCAGGCCCGTGATTGCATTGTAGGTGTCCCAGAGGCCGGAGCCTATGTTCAGCAGGGGATTGCGGTGAATGTCGTTGAGCAGGAAAATGCCCAGCGCGGAAACAATGCCAAGCACTATGATTATGATTTTGGTCAGGCTCTTGTCGATAACCCCGAGAAGGGCGAATGCTCCCACGATCACTCCACCCACGATCAGCAGAGTCCATCCCCAGGTGCCGAGGCTGCCGAGGAAGCCTTTCTGCCTGGTGGCAACGCAGGTCTTGACAACCATCGCTATGCAGATATGCACTATACCCACTACGAGCGAGAGCACCATGGTGCCGTCATACCCTGCAATCTTGGAAGGCAGGAAAATGCCCTTGATGGGCTCGAATATCTGCCACTGGGCTATGTCTATGCTGAAGAAGGTATGGAAGAGGAAGCCAATCACCGTGGTGGCAACGCCGAGGGTGACTACCAGCGGGGAGATGTCCCCGAGAGTCTTCTTGAGACCAAGGCCGATGGCGACCAGCAGCAGCCCGTAGCCGGCGTCTCCCATGCAGAATGCGAAGAACAGCATGAAGAACACGGCGATGAAGGGTGTCGGGTCGAAACCGTTGTAGGCCGGGCGGCCGTACATATCGGTGAGCAGCTCGAACATCTTCACGAACTTGTTGTTCCTGAAGGAGATGGGCGGATCGTCCTCCAGGACGGCGTCTTCCTTCAGATAGAAGATGTCCGATGCATCCAGCGCGGCGCAGATGGCGGCATCGTCCTCCACCGGGGCATAGCCCACCAGGGTGACGATTGAGTTTTCTGCAGCAGGGACGGCGGCGGCACCGGCAAGGTAGAGGTCCAGCTTTGAACAAAGATCGGCCTTTTTCTGCTCCAGTTCAGGAATGCGCTCCTTGGCGCCGGCAATGCGCCCAAGTACTTTCTGGAAATGCTGTTCCTTTTCCTGGAGGTCCTGCTCAAGTTGCCTTGCATCTGTTTCGGGAGCTGGAATCTTGCCCGGGAGGGGATCTTCTCCCGCCACCACGAACCAAATGCCTGTCTTATCTTGATTGATTACGGAAATGGCGTATTCTTCGTTCCATTCAGGCTTGAACTGTTTCTTGGACAGTTTGTGGAAATTGACGGAGACGCCGGCTTCCGAGAGTTTGCGTAGTATATCCGGATCGAAGGAACCCCAGATGCGCCTCGTTTCCAGTTCCTTGCGCAGGGACTGGATCGCTTCCGTATCGTCGGCATAGCGCATGATCATGCCGCCGGCCAGGTGCACGATATCGCCGTCGATATGCTCCGGCTGAGTCCCTTCGGGGATTCTGGCTTTCTGTAAGCCCTGGATGAGTCCTTTGATCAGTTCGATCTCCGTCACTATCTTCTGGGAAGTGTCGTCCAGAGCCTTGGTGCTGCGGGTGATATCCACCAGGCCCAGTTCCTGGAGGCCTTCCAGAAGCGACTCCTGCTGCCCTTTGAGCAGAATCATGGAGTATTTGGTCATCTTCTCGATCATAGGGCTTCCTCCTCTTCTTCGAGCGCGTGGCGCGTCTTGACTATCTTGGATGCGGCCTTGCTCAGGTTCTCTTCATCCTCCATGTAGCGTTTGATCTTCAGAATAGCCTCCTGGTATCCCGGAATCTGCACCTTCTCGTAGAGGTTCACCTTCTGGGTGGTCTTCTTGCGTTGGAAATCCAGGATGCGGCGCTTCTGCTCATAAACCTCGCTTTCCAGCCCCAGACGGGTGAGTTCCTGGAGGATGCGCACGCCATCGGCGTACCAGGCGGGCTTGACGAAGGCGTTGAAAGGTGCAAGCTCGTAGTGTATTTCATCCAGCTGAGGGCACTTCACTCCCGCCACTTTCACCTCCTTGAGGTCGATGTCGGTGATGCGGATGAGACCGGGCTCGAACTCGTTCCAAAGGGATGCAAGATAGTCGTATCGCTGAATCGCAGCTTCCAGTTCCGCCGCCAGGCGCTCCGAATCCTTCTTGGCCTGGATAACACTGAGGCGCAGGGCGGACTCCTTGTTCTTAAGGGTGGGGAGTGCCCTCTGGCGCACCTTCAGCTGTTTCCCGAGGTTCGTCAGCGATGTCTTGTTATATTGGAACTTAATAGCCATTAAGCCTTCCAGTATTTATCGATCAATGCCTGCTTGATGCCGGTTTCTTCCGGCTTGAAATGCTTGGCGAACAGCCTCCAGGCCGTGTCCAGCATCTCTTCTATCTTGATGTTGACGTCTATGCTGAGCAGTTCGACTGCATAATCCTTCGCGTAGTCGAGGCAGCGGAGATCGTAGTCGGAGAGGTCGAAACCGTTCTCCAGCTTGGTCTTGGCGTTCTGTGCGTCCGCGTAGAGGCGCACGCCCGCGTTCATCACCTGAGAATGGTCTTCGCGCGTCTTCTTTCCCTGCACGAGCTGTTTGAGTCGGCTGAGCGAGCGGAACGGATCCACGATAACCTTGCCGGTATCGGAATCGGCACGCAGGAAGAGCTGTCCCTCGGTGATGTAGCCGGTGTTGTCCGGGATGGCGTGGGTGATGTCTCCGTCGTTCAGCGTGGTGACTGCTATGATGGTGATGGAACCGCCGTCAGGCAGCTGCACGGCCTTTTCGTAGATCTTTGCGAGGTCGGAATACAGCGAGCCGGGCATGGAGTCCTTAGAAGGAATCTGGTCCATACGGTTGCTCACGATCGAAAGCGCGTCGGCGTAGAGCGTCATGTCCGTGAGCAGCACCAGAACCTTCTCGTTCTTGTCCACCGCAAAGTATTCGGCTGCGGCGAGTGCCATATCCGGAATGAGCAGACGCTCCACGGGGGGCTCCTCGGTGGTGTTCACGAAGGAAACAATCTTGTCGAGCGCACCTGCAGCCTCGAAACTGTGCTTGAAGAAGAGGTAGTCGTCGTTGCTCAGGCCCATGCCTCCGAGGATGATCTTGTCCACATCCGCGCGGAGCGCAACATCCGCCATCACCTGGTTATAAGGCTGGTCGGGGTCGGCGAAGAAGGGGATCTTCTGCCCGGAAACGAGGGTATTGTTGAGGTCGATGCCCGCGATGCCGGTGGGGATGAGTTCGGATGGCTGGCGGCGCTTGTAGGGGTTTACGGACGGGCCGCCCACCTGGCGTTCCTCTCCTTCCACCTCGGGACCGCCGTCGATAGGCTGCCCGTAGGCGTTGAAGAAGCGCCCGGAGAGCTGCTCGCTCACCTTCAGGGTAGGAGGCTCCCCGTGGAAGGATACTTCCGCGTTCGTGGGGATGCCCTCGGTGCCTGCGAAGACCTGGAGGGTGACAAGGTCTCCCTTCGTCTTCACCACCTGTGCCAGGCGGCCTTCTACGGTGGCGAGTTCATCGTTGCTCACCCCGGCCGCCCTCAGCGACACGGTTGCCTTTGTGATGGCTTCCAGCTGAGTGTATATCTTCTTATATGCTTTAGTTGCCATTTTCTGAGAGGATTTCGTTGAGTTGTGAATGGAATTTGTCGAAATCTTCGCTGCCCCACTTGGAGAAGTTCATCTGGCGCAGGGCGTTGATCACGCGTTTGAACCACGCGCGGCAGTCTTCGTAGTTGCCGAACTCGAAGTGGCGGTCGCAGATGTCCAGAATGAGGTCCAGCATATACTTCTGGCGCTCCAGAGGGCAGAGACCGTCGATCGAGTCGAAGGCATCCTGCTGCAGGAAAGCGAAGTCTATCAGCTCGCTCTTCCAGAAGGTTTCGTGGTAGCTCATGGGCACGCCGTCGTCGCCGAGGATGTTGATCTGGTCGGCCATTTCCTTGCCTCGCAGCACCATGGTCTTGGCCTTCAGCACCTTCTCTACCCATCCCTTTTCAATCTTGCCGTCGAGGTAAGAGATGATTTCGGGGTACTCCAGATACTTGGAGTAGGAGTCGATAGGGTTGATGGCCGGGTAGCGCTTCTGG
Source organism: Bacteroidales bacterium (assembly GCA_017962925.1). Classification (GTDB taxonomy): domain Bacteria; phylum Bacteroidota; class Bacteroidia; order Bacteroidales; family UBA932; genus Cryptobacteroides. The sequence continues at coordinate 42,022 of JAGCUK010000036.1, read as the reverse complement.
TCTGCTCGGTTCTGTTCGAGGGCGTAGAAGCAGCGGGCAGCCTTTTTAGTGGATTCCGTGACGGGCTCCTTGAGGTTGCCTCCGGCAGGGGAGACGGTGCCGATGAATGTGACTGCACCGGTCTGTCCGTTGTTCAGGACCACCATTCCCGCGCGTGAATAGAAGTTGGATATGATTGCGGACAGGTCCACGGGGAAGGCGTCGGCGCCGGGGAGCTCCTCCATACGGTTACTCATCTCACGGAGAGCCTGCGCCCAGCGGGAGGTGGAGTCTGCCAGCAGCAGCACCCTCATTCCCATGGCGCGGTAGTATTCGCAGATGGTCATTGCCGTATATACGGATGCCTCACGCGCGGCCACGGGCATGTTGGAGGTATTGCAGATGATGGTGGTACGCTCCATCAGGTGGCGCCCGGTGTGAGGGTCGATTAGTTCGGGGAACTCGGTGAAGATTTCCACCACCTCGTTCGCATGCTCACCGCAGGCCGCCATCACTATCACATCCGCCTCGCCCTGCCTTGCGATAGCGTGCTGGAGCACGGTCTTACCGCAGCCGAAGGGGCCGGGGATGAATCCTGTGCCGCCTTCTGCAATGGGGTTGAAGGTGTCGATGGTGCGGAGGCCGGTCTCCATTATCTTCTGGGGACGGGGCTTCTCTTTATATCCCTTGATGGCTACCTTGACGGGCCATTTCTGGGTCATGGTGACGGGCACGTCCTCTCCGTCTTCATCGGTCAGGACCGCTATCACCTTATCTACGTTATACTGCCCTGCAGGGGCCGTTTCCTTGATGGTATAGCTGCCTTTGAAGGAGAACGGGACCATAATCTTATGGGGAAGCCATCCTTCCTTCACCTCTCCCAGCCAGTCCGCCGCGACTACTTTGTCCCCGGGTTTGGCGAGGGGAGTGTAGTCCCAGAGTTTCTCCTGGTCGAGAGGGTCGGTGTATTCGCCTCGCTTGAGGAATACGCCGGTCATCGTGGTGAGGTCGTTCTGCAGACCATCATAGATGCTGGACAGCAGGCCGGGGCCCAGGGTGGCCTCAAGCATCCTGCCGAGGAACTCGACCGAATCGCCGTTCCGCAGCCCGCGGGTGCTTTCGAATACCTGCACGGAGGCTTTGTCGCCATTCACTTTGATGACTTCTGCGAGGAGGTCGGTGCCGCCGAGTTTGATGTAGCAGAGTTCGTTCTCCGCCACGGGGCCGTCCACCTGCACCGTCACAAGGTTGGCAACTATGCCTGTCACCTTTCCAAATGTGCTCATATCTTAGTGTTTTCTTTTATTTCCTTAACAAGTTTGCGGAAGAGTTCCCGGCCGGTGGCCTCGTCCAGGCGGAGCCAGCGCTCCACCAGTTTGAGTTTTACCACGAATGCCAGTATCACGTCCAGGTCGAATACGTCCAGGACGGTGATGGCATCGGCCGTCTTCCAATAAAAATCGTCGAGCCCGCGCTCGCGCGCGAGAATGTCCCCGATTTCCAGGATGGCATCCACTTCGGCCTTCTGCTCGAAATCCGCCGGCTCCGCTTCGGGGTCCGGAATCAGGGTATCCGTGCCCTCGGGCCGGCCCAGGGTGCGGTTGAGGTACTCCACCTTGGTATTGCGCACGCCCAAATCCGCAAGGAAGAACTTGCGGATGAAAGAATTGCGGTCCTTCGCAGCCTTGAGGTAGAACTCCGCGTTCAGGGTATCCGGCTCGTAGGAACTGAGCAGGAAATCCAGGGTGGCCCTGTCCTTGCCGCTGAGCTGTTCGCGGATTTCCGCGAGGAGCCCTTCGGTATCGGGGTTTTCCCGCCCGTCCTGGCTGAGAAGGGGGAGTCCGGCGATTATGTATTCGTAATTATTCACCGAACAGCAGTTTGCGGGTTACGGGACGCAGGTACTCTGCAATCAGCTCGTTGAAAGTCTGCTCCGTGAGGCTGACGAACCATCCTCCATCCTTGGGACCGATGGTGAATCCGCCGCTGATCTTCTTGGAGAATCCGGCCTCGACGCCATTCTTCAGGCTCTTGGCAAGTTCGTTCTTGACCCAGGGCTCGAGCTCCGCTTTCTGGCTTTCCGGCAGGACAAGTGCAAGGTCCGTCGCTTCTTCCGCGTCGAATTTGGCTGCGACGGCCTTGATTATCTCTTTCACGAAGGCAGAATCCTTCAGGGCCTCTGAAACTTTGCTCTCTTCGATCTTGCCTACCACGAGGTTCTCTATATCCTTACGGGTGGCCTGCAGGCACTGGGCGGATGCCATCTTGATGTCGGAATCCACCTTGGCCTTGAGGTCTTCGGCGTCTTTTTCGGCTTTGGCGGTGATGGCGGCAGCCTCTTCCTTCGCTTTCGCTATGATGGCGGCAGCCTCTTCCTTTGCCTTTGCCAGGATTTCTTCACCCTCGGCCTTACCCTTTGACAGACCCTCCTGATAGAGTTTCTCGGTAAGTTCTTGCAATTTATTCTGCATATCTTGTGGTGTTATTATTAATTCGTGTTCACAACTCACAAATATAACAAAAAAAAGCCGCATTACTGCGGCTCTGAAAAAAGATTGTTTGTAACTATTTTGCCTGTGAAGACATCATCTCTTCAAGTTTGTTCCGGTCCAGTTTTCCATCCAGGCAGATGAAGGTGACTTCGGAGCCTTCGTCTGCCAGCATAACGAAACTGGTGACCGTCTTTTCATCTCCGCAGGTATACATCGTCATCTTCTCTCCGTCCTCCTTGGCTTCCATCAGGAGTTCGTATGTGCCTGAATTGATGAACTTTTTCACATCCTTTGACAGTTTGGCATTGATGTCCGGGTTCTCGCTGCTGATTATGTAGAGACCGGTAAGTGCCTGTATCACAGGGGTAAGGTTGACATCGCCGTCAGCGGCCTGGATGTCCGGAATGCGGCCTATCAGGCGGAACATGGCGGGGGAGACATAGACGGCGCTGATATTAGGCTCGTCGGAGTATTTGCGGTAGAGGCTCTTGCCGTCCTGGGCAAAGGAGCTGATGAAACTGAGCAGCAGGGCTGCCAATACGATTATCTTTTTCATTTGTTATAGACTTTGTTGATTTGACTTGAAATATACTGCAGGGTCTCTTCGACCTGGGCATAGGCCAGCAGGGGATCATCGAAGGTATCCTTGGGCGCAGCCGGCCGGAATACGAACACTCCGACTGCAATCGCTGCCGCGAGAGCCAGCGAAGCCACCAGGCTGTTGCGCCAGATATGTCGCCGCCGGTCGTCTTTGCCGTTCTCGCCAAAAGAAGTCTCGCCCATCAAAGCGCCGGACGGCTCCTTTTGACCCTCCTGCAGGAGGGTTTCGGCTGCAAGCGTGGCTTTGAGCCTGTCGGCAAGGCCATCCGGAACCGGCACGCCCTGGGCGGCCTGCTCCAACTCTTCCAGACTGAGGTTTTCTATATCTTCGATTCGTTTCATATACTCTTTTTCAATGATTGCCGTGCCCTTGAAAGCAACACGCGCAAGTTAAGGTAATTGATCCCGGTGCGGGCGGTGATCTCTTCGTATGAGAGTCCTTCTATCGTATGCAATATCAGGACTTCACGCTGCTTGTCGGGAAGGGATTTGACCGCGGCCAGAACCTTCTCCAGCCGCTCTTTCTGGTCCATCGCGGCATCCGGGTCGAAGCCACCGCCCATATCCTCTGGGACATCGCTTTCCACAATCCTGCTGGCCTGACGTATGCGGTCCAGGCAGAGGTTGCGGAGCAGCGTCATGGCGTAGGCTTTGGGGTTGCGGATGCCGTCCAGTGCCGGGCGGTTCTTCCAAAGCTTCAGGTACAGCTCCTGCACCGCATCTTCCGCTTCCGCCTCCGACTCCAGGATGTAGTATGCCACCCGGTAGAGCGCGTCGGCAAGCGACAGATACTCGCTATGGAATTCCTTCTCAGTCATACTCCTTCATGATCTTCTCCACGGCTTTCATGGAAACTTTGCCGAAAATGCAGATCAAGGCGCATTCTCCGGGGGTGTAAAGCACGAAATCGCTCACACTGTCTCCCTTTTCATCGAGAATCCCGTACATCTGCATGGCATCGCTGCCGTCCTTGACTTCCATCAACAGGTCGGATTCCTTCAGGATGCGGCCCAACTTATTGTTGATCTTCTCCTTTACGGATGCCTCGCAGTCTTCGAACTCGAAGATGGTCAGGCGGCGTATTCCGCTGAGGAGGTCCAGAGCCTGACGGGCATCCGGGTCATCCTTCGCGGATAATCGTACGGTAGTTTTAATCGCCGAAGTGGCGAGGGTGCCGAGCCGGACGAGCTCTACACCCTCGACGCCCCGGTATTCAGAAACCAGAGAGGCCAGCTGGCCTTTTTTGACTGGTTTTCCTGCCCACCCGGAAAGGGGGAGGAGCAGGATGCATAGTATAGCTATTGTTTTTCTCATCGACCATAAGACGGACGAACCGCCATAATGTTACAAAGTTAAAGTTTTTATTTTTCAGTAGAATTCATTAATTTTGAAAGTTTTAATTGCTAACGAATAACCAAGACATATTATGAAAAAGGTCATTTTCATTTCACTGGCGCTGATTCTCGCATTCGCTCCCATGAATCTGGATGCTCGCAAGGTCAAGTTTAAAAACGGCGATGTATATGATGGAGAGTGGAAGAGCAAGGCGCCCAATGGCATGGGTGTGATGATCTATGCCAACGGCGAGATCTATTCCGGATACTGGGTGAACGGTATCAAGGAGGGCCTCGGCACTATGACTTTCCTGAACGGGGATGAGTACCTCGGCAACTGGAAAGACAATAAACTTTGCGGAGAGGGCAAGATGACCTTTGCCAATAAGGATTACTACGAAGGTCTCTGGGAGAACAATCTCCAGCATGGAGAAGGCAAGATGGATTATGCCGATGGTTCTACCTACGAAGGCGGCTGGGCTGCCGGTAAATACGAGGGCAGCGGCAAGCGTGTCTATCCTAATAAGGATGAGTACGAGGGCAGCTGGGAGGCCGGTCTGCAGCAGGGTGAGGGCACCATGCTTTACGCCACCGGTGCATCCTACAAGGGATATTGGGACAAGGGACTTCCCTCCGGAGACGGAGAGATGAAATATGCCAACGGGGACATCTACACCGGCAAATGGCAGGGTGGAAAGAGGTTCGGCGTCGGCGAAATGTACAATAAAGCCCTCGACCGCTATCTGCAGGGCATTTGGAACGACAGCGAGCTGTCCGGCACCGGCGCTATCCGTTTCGTCAAGGACGGATTCGATCTGCTGGCTCTTCAGGGCGAGTGGGTCGGCGGTGATTCCTTTATGACCGCCTTTGCCCTTTCTGGCAAGACCTTCGTCGGCACCGTTTATCCTTTCTCCGGCAACGGGGAGACCGGTCCCATGCTGGATGCTGGCCGTGTAGAGTGGAATAACGGCACCCTGGCCGATGGTAAATGGAAAGAGAATATCACCCTTGCCAATTGCGTTTACACCGACATGGTGAACGGTAAGGCACGCTATACCCTGGATGGACGCTCCTTCGACGGTGACATCAAGGATGGCAAAGAGAACAATGGTTCCCTTACCGTTTCCATCCCCGCCAAGTTCAGCTTCTCCGGCGAACTCAGGGGAGGAGAGCCCTACGGCATCTACGTGGGCGATTTCAAGGCCTGCCCCTTCTTAGGCTTCGACCTTTCCGCATGGGATGAGGTGCAGGGTGCGGACCTCGGCCGCATCGAGGGCTCCAGCGCACTCAGCGGCGTGTTCAAGAAAGATAGCTTCACCTTCCGCGGCCTTCTCAAGAACGGCATCCCGGATGGCGAAACCTATATGGAAATCGCCAAGGCGGATTCCGTCTCCATCAATTCCTTCTGGAAAGAAGGCAAACTGGTCAGCGGCAAGGGCGTCATGGACGCGATTCCTTTCACCCTCACCGCATCGGAGGATAGCAATGCTGTGCAGGTAGACTTCGAGACGGGAGAGCGCTGCGCCTTTATCTATAGCGATCCTATGACGATCCTGGGCGATATCAAGGCGAAGCTGGATGAGCAGCGCGCTATCCGCGAGAGGCTTGCCGCCGAGATGATGGCCGCCAGCCAGCAGCCGGCAGAGCCCGTCCAGGCACCGGTTTCAGAGCCTGCTCCGGCACCTGTGGCCGAGCCCGCTCCCGCGCCGGTAGCAGCCGAGTAAATGCGAAAAATATTTGTCAGTCTCATTTTTTTAGTGCTGCCCTTTTGTGTGAAGGGGCAGCATTCTGATACTCTCGCGATGCGTCTAGAGCAGCAGCTGCTGTCGCTCCCTCACGAGAAGGTCTATTTGCAGACCGACAAGAAAGCATATCTTTCCGGCGAACGCATCTGGTTGCGTGCCCATTTGGTGAATGCCTCCGACGGGCGGCCCTCGCGGATCAGCCGGTATGTATATATAGAATTACTCAGTCCGGCAAGCGATGTTTCTGCACGTATCATGCTAAGGCCAGACAGCCTCGGAGTATTTGCAGGCCACCTGGATTTAAAGGAGGATCTCCCGGAAGGAATCTACACCTTGCGTGCCTACACCCGCTACATGCAGAATCAGGGAGAAGAATATTTCTTCCGCAAGACAGTGCAGGTGCTGGATCCTTATTCCCTGCAGGTGGAAGCTGAGCCTGTCTTTTCTTTTTTGGAGAGGGGGATTTCGCTTCGCCTCAGTTTCAAGGACCGCAGGACAGGGGAGCCGGTAGAGCCGGAAATAGTCACCATCCGCCTTCCCGGAAAGGCCGAATCCTCGCTTAAAAACAGGAGCGGGTTCTATTCTTCTCGCTTGGATGCCGAAGCTGCCGGGCAAGTCCTGTTGCTTGGAATCCAGTCTGGAGGCAGGAAGTATCAGAAGTATTTCAGCATCCCTGTTGCGGCGGGTGAATTCGATGTCTCATTGCTCCCTGAGGGTGGTTATCTGATTCCCGGACGTGCGTGCAGGGTTGGTGTGAAAGTGCTTGGGGCGGATGGCCTGGGAAAGGACGTGACCGGGATAGTGGAGGATTCCAAAGGGAATCAGGTTGCTGCTTTCGGCTCTCTATATAAAGGTATGGGATTTTTCGTGATGAAGGCTCTCGCCGGCGAAAGCTATACTGCGGTTTGCACTGCCACGGACGGCAGCGTAAAGCGTTTCCCTCTGCCTGCTGCCAACGCGGGAGCCAGTATAATCCAGCTGCAGAGTATCCGCGGATTGCTGAACGTGGCTCTGATCGAGGGCCCTGAAAGCAGCCGGAACGGACTGACTCTATTAGTTCATCAATGCGGACGGCCGCTCTATTGTAACGAGTGGGATCCGGAAAACAATTATATCTCATTCAGGGCCGCGGATCTTCCTTCGGGGATAATCGGATTCCTCCTGTTAGACGGGGACTCCAATATCCTCAGCGAGCGCCTGTATTTCAATCTCCGTCCGGAAGATATAGTGGATCCTGAGGGGTTTGCGGGCAAGAATGTCTATGGCACCAGGCAGCATGTGCGGGCGGAATTTCATCTTCCTCCCGGAGTTGAATCGAATGTCGGGATCAGCGTCATAGATTCGGGGACTGCGCTGGCCGATACCACCGACAATCTGCTTTCCAGCCTGCTCCTTTCTTCGGAACTGCGGGGATATCTGGAGAGTCCTGCCGATTATTTCACGCCTGCCGGCCAGCCGCATCTGGATGCCCTGATGCTTACCCAGTGCTGGCGGAGATATGATATTCCGTCGGTGCTGAAGGGGCAGATGGCGGAGGCCAGGGTGAAGGCCGAGAAGTTCCAGTCCCTGACCGGGCATGCGGAGGGCTTTGTCTTTAATACGATGGATGGCGGCAGAGTGTCGCTCTTTGCCGTCCACGAGGATAAGACCAGCGTGGATTATGCTCCTCTGAGCAAAGACGGGCATTTCTCGTTTGCCACTGAATTCCCGGAAGGCACCCAGATTACCGTGCAGACCCAGACCCGAAAGGGGAAGAAAGGGAATATCATAGAAATCGACGATGTCAGTTTTCCCTCCGCCCAGAATGCGTCGATAAAGACCTTGACACCTTCCGCCAAGCCGGATGATTATATGGAGCAGGCCGATGAGGCCTATCTGCGCGAGCATGGAATCAGAGCGACCATGCTGGAGGCGGCAGTGGTATCTGCAGACAGCGAGGAAAAGACATCCAGTTCCATCTGGTATTCGCAGGTCAATTCTTCGACGCCTCTGACTGCCGCCGAGATCGAGCGAGCGCATTATACCAGCATCACCAGCGTATTCCTCAATACGCCCGGCCTGGTAATTCGCAGAAATAGTGAAGGTTACTACCTGACCACCACGAGGTCGGAACAGCCGGTGCTGCCCGTCATAGACGACGTGGTGCTCCCCGAATACGACCCTATGACTCTCAGTGTCACGGATATTGACAATCTTTTCGTAATCAAGGACAACAGCGCTGTGTTCGGCCTTTACGCCGGCTACAACGGTGCCCTGGTAATCAAGACCACTTCCGGAAACGCTGGCGCTACCGTATCGAAATCTCTGAACATCTCCCGGGTGAAACCTCTGGGCTATCAGACTCCCGTGGAGTTCTGGTCTCCGAAATACGAGACGGCCGCTGAAAGGGATTCATCGACGCCCGATCTGCGAACTACCATCTACTGGAATCCTTCCGTAATGTTCGACAAATCCGGCAATGCAGTCGTAGACTTCTGGTCGGCAGATAAGGAAAGCGGATATCTGTTGACAGGGGAAGGCGTTGCCGCCGATGGCAGAATTATTAGTTTTAAACGCACCATAACCATAGAATGAGACTGACGGCCTTAATCATTGTTGCAGAGCTGTTCGTTGGCTGCACTTCGGACAAGACCCCTTTGAATATCTGGTTCGACGTCCCCACATCCTCTGCCGGGAGTGCCGAATGGGCCGGGGGAGTCGATCCTGAATGGGAATCCAAGTCACTGCCAGTGGGCAACGGCTCCCTGGGTGCGAACGTGATGGGTTCTATCTCCCGTGAACGCCTGACACTCAATGAGAAAAGCCTCTGGACAGGCGGCCCTGCGGTGACGGATGATCCTTCCTATTATTGGAATTCCAATCGTCCTTCTGCGGCGTTGCTGCCGGATATCCGCCAGGCCTTCCTGGACGGCAATTACGAACTCGCCGAGGAAATCACCAAGAAGAACTTCGGTGCTATTCCGGAAAAGATCGAGAACGGAAAGAAAGTCGAGCGTTTCGGCTATATGACCGCGCTGGGAGAATTGTTGATCGATACCGGTCTGAAAGAAGGCCCTGTGCCGGAGAATTTCGTCAAAGGACCCAAGCAGAAAGTGAATTACAGTGGGAAATGGAACCCGGTCAAGATCGATCGTCCCGATCCTAAATCCGGCCCCGGGGCCACTGTGGACGGGTATGTGCGCTCCCTGTCGCTGGATTCCGCCGTGGTGAGGGTACAGTTCCGTCAGGATGGCATCTCCTACAAGCGTGAGACTTTCGTTTCATATCCCGACCAGGTGATGGCCATACGCTTTACCGCAAACCGCAGGAAGAGCCAGAATCTAACTTTGAACTACCTTCGCAACCCTCTGGCAGAAGGGGAGACCGTGAGCGTAGGCGAGGATGAGATCCTCTATTCCGGCCGCCTGAAGAACAATGGCGAACGCTTCGCGCTTCGCATAAAGGCCATTGCCAAAGGCGGTTCTGTCAGTTCCGAAAACGGTGTCCTGACTGTCTCTGCTGCCAATGAAGCCGTTTTTCTGGTGACATCTGCCACCAATTATAAAATGAATTTCGATCCGGATTTCACGGATATCAATACTTATTTCAAAGGTGACGACCCCACCGTCGTTACCGCCCATCGCCTTGCAGCCGCCTGCAAACTCGGCTGGAAGCGCCTCCTCCGCCGCCACCTCGCCGATTATCAGCGGCTGTATCGCCGAGTAGAGCTCTGCCTGGCGGGAAGGGTATCCCCTCCGGACGCCCTATCCGCCCACGGATGGAGTGGGAGGGGCCCATCGGAGATGGGAGGGGCCGTCAGGCCGGCTCGAGGAGGGGAACCCTTATCCGCCAGGCCAACACCCTACCGACTAGACCGTTACAGGGACGGCGAGGCGGATCCGGGGCTGGAGGCGCTATATTTCCAATACGGGCGTTATCTGCTGATAGCCTCTTCCCGTGAGGGCGACATGCCGGCAAATCTGCAGGGGATTTGGTGCAACAAACTCAAAGGCCCCTGGAACACCGACTACCACAATAATATCAACATCCAGATGAACTACTGGCCCGCGAACATGACCAATCTGGATGAATGCATGCCTCCGCTGGTGGATTTCATCCGCACCGTTGCAAAGCCTGGGGAGAAGGTGGCGCAGGCCTACTACGGTGCTCGCGGATGGACGGTGGAAACATCCTCCAACCTGTATGGATATGCCTCTCCCGGAGATTCGGAGTCGATGATCTGGAATCTTGCTCCGGCAGACGGCCCATGGCTTGCCACGCATCTGTGGGACCGCTACGAGTTCACTCAGGATAAGGACTACCTGGCGGACGTTTTCGATTTGATTGCCGGTGCCGCCGACTTCTCCTGCGATATGCTCTGGAAGCATCCTGAGGGCTATTATACCGCTGCTCCCACTACCTCGCCCGAGCATGGACCGGTGGATGCGGGAGCTACCTTCGTGCACGCCGTGGTAAGGGAGATTCTTACGGATGCGATCGCCGCCTCGGAGGATCTTGAGAAGGATGCCTCCCGCCGCGCAGAATGGCAGAATGTGCTGGACAGCATCGCCCCCTACAGGATAGGATGCTATGGGCAGCTCATGGAGTGGAGCAGGGACATAGATAATCCCGATGACACCCATCGCCACGTGAATCACCTGTTCGGACTGCATCCTGGCAACGGCATCACTGTGGCCGGGACGCCTGAGCTGGCTAAAGCGGCAAGGGTGGTGCTGGAGCACCGCGGAGATGCCGGGACCGGCTGGAGCATGGGATGGAAAGTCAATCTCTGGGCACGCCTGGAGGATGGAGACCACGCCCATATGCTTTTGGCTAATCTGCTGAAATTCGGCACATTGGATAATCTCTGGGACAATCATCCTCCCTTCCAGATAGACGGTAACTTCGGTGGCACTGCTGGCATGGCGGAACTGCTGCTGCAAAATCGCAACGGGGTGCTGGAAATACTCCCGGCGCTGCCATCCTCCTGGCCCACGGGCTCGGTGAAGGGGCTTTGCGCCAGGGGCGGTTTCGAGGTGGATATGTCCTGGAAAGATGGGGAACTGCGTTCTTTGGTGATCCTTTCCAAAGCGGGCGGTCCTTTGAAGTACGCTTATGCCGGAGAGGCAGGCGTCATAGATACGGTTAAAGGTAAAATATACACGATATTATGAAAAAATCTACGAAAATAGCCGGGATCATTTTCCTGGTGCTGGCCGTCCTCGATCAGCTTTGCATAATCACAGGACACGATGCCTGCCGCTTTTTCACCAAACCTCTGTTAATGCCGGCGCTGGCCGCTGCCGCCCTGCTTCAGCTTCTCCCCGAATTCAAGGGTAAACTGACCTGGCTGATGCTGGTAGGCCTCTGCTTCCATACCGCAGGAGATACGCTCCTGCTGCTGGACAACAAGGGTTTCATCTTCTTTGCAGCCGGGTTGGGCTGCTTCCTGATTGGGCATTTCTTCTATCTGGCAGTGCTGCTCTCCGGAATGGGCGGCCTGAAGGGCTGGAAGGAGTTCCTGTGCCTGCTCGGGCCCCTTGCGCTGGCTCCGGTCCTTGTGAGTCTGTTCGGCGTAGAATGGCCCTTCAGCGCTGTTGTAACTGTCTACGCCTTTACTCTGATGATAGTTGCGGCAAGCGGTGTGCTTTGGAAGCTCCGCGGCAAGGCATTCGCCTCCCGCATTTTCTGGGGAGGAATCATTTTCATCATCTCGGATTCACTGATCGCTATCAACGCTTTCGCAGGCCTGGATTTCTGGGGCAGGGGTCCTCTGGTGATGATAACCTACCTCCTGGCAGAATGGCTGCTGGTGAGCGGAATGGTGCGCAACCGCATCAGTACTCATCCCAAGCCTTAATGGCAAGTTCTGATACCGGCACGCTGCAGAAAGCCTTGATATAGGCATCTGCAAGTCTGCTGTTGGTTATGAGCGGCACGTTGAAATCAATGGCCGCTCTTCTTACTTTATAGCCGTTGCCGAGTTCCCCGGAACTGAAGTCCTTGGGGATGTTGATCACCAGATCCACTTCGTGATTATGGATGAGGTCCAGAGCGGCAGGCGTTCCATCCGGATCCTCATCCGGCCATAGCGCTCTTTTCGCGCCTATTCCGTTGCCGGTCAGGTACTTCCATGTGCCGGAAGTGGCATAGATGGTAAAGCCTTTCTCCTCGAGCATATGGCATGCCGGAAGCAAATCCGCTTTCTGAAGGGCGTCACCCGACGACAGCAGCACCGAGTGCGCCGGAATCCTGTGCCCGACAGAAAGCATAGATTTCAGCAGTGCCTCGTGCAGATTGTTTCCGAGGCAGGCTACTTCGCCGGTAGATGCCATATCCACTCCGCTCACGGGATCGGCGTTGCCAAGGCGTGCGAAGGAGAACTGGGAACTCTTGACTCCCAGGTATTCCAGTTCGAATGGCTCCGGATGGCCTCCGGCCGGATGCTTTCCGAGCATGGCCTTGGTGGCAAGTTCTATCAGGTTGATTTTCAGTATCTTGGACACGAAGGGGAAGCTCCTGGACGCCCTCAGGTTGCATTCGATCACCTTGAGGCTGTCTTCGCCTGCGAGGAACTGAATGTTGAACGGCCCGGTGATGTGCAATTCTCTCGCTATCGAGGCTGCGGTGCGGCGTATCTTTGCAGCAGTGACCCCGTAGGTCGTCTGCGCAGGGAACTGTATAGTGGCATCGCCCGAGTGAACTCCGGCAAATTCTATATGCTCCGAGATAGCGCATGCAAGCATCTTCCCGTCATCCGCCACTGCATCGCATTCCAGCTCCTTGCAGCGCTGCATGAAGGAACTGATGACCACAGGATGCTCTTCCGAGACCTCCACCGCCATATCCAGGAAGTCGTGCAGATGCTCTTTGCTGTAGCAGACGTTCATGGCGGCGCCGGACAGCACGTAGGAAGGACGCACCAGCACCGGGAAGCCCACCTCATCCACGAATTTCTCTACCTCGCCGAAGCTGCTGAGGCTGCTCCAGCGCGGCTGGTCTATGCCAAGTTTATCCACGATGGCAGAAAACTTCTCGCGGTCTTCCGCCTGGTCGATATGCATTGCAGAAGTGCCCAGGATGGGTATTCCCGCCTTGGAGAGGGGGAGTGCCAGGTTATTGGGTATCTGCCCTCCGACACTCACTATCACTCCGGAAGGATGCTCCACATCGCAGATCTCGCAGACGCTTTCCAGGCTGAGTTCGTCGAAGTAGAGGCGGTCGCAGGAGTCGTAGTCGGTGGAGACGGTTTCGGGGTTGTAGTTGATGATGACCGCCTGCTGTCCGTTTTTGCGGACGGTGGCTGCGGCATTCACCCCGCACCAGTCAAATTCCACGCTGCTACCTATCCGGTAGGCCCCGGAACCCAGGACTATCACCGCCCCGGAAGCGGGAGAAATATCGCTGCAATCTCCATTATAGGTGAGATAGAGGTAGTTGGTGATGGAGGGGAACTCCGCCGCCAGAGTGTCTATCTGTTTGATGCAGGGGCGTATCCCCAGACCATGACGGAAATCCTTAACCTGGGCTTCTGTGATGTGGAAAACGCGGCTTATCTGGATGTCGGAGAAGCCCTGGCGCTTGGCCTTCAGCAGCAGATCGGGGGAGACTCCCTCGAGCGAAGGGCATGCTTCCAGCGCGCGATAGGTGGCTTCGATGTTCTCCAGCCTGTCGATGAACCAGCGGTCGATGTTGGTGAGGCGGTTGATCCTGTCGGCATCGTAGCCGGATTCGAAGGCTGCCGCGATTGCGAAAATGCGGGTGTCATCCGGATTCTGCAGGGCATAGTCAAGGTCCTCGACCTTGTAGGGCTTGTTGCACACGAAGCCATTGGCGCCCTGGCCTATCATCCGGATACCTTTCTGGATGGCCTCTTCGAAGCAACGGCCTATGGCCATCACCTCTCCCACACTCTTCATGCTCGAACCCAGCTCACGGGACACTCCCTTGAACTTGGCGAGATCCCAGCGCGGAATCTTGCATACAACGTAGTCCAGTGCCGGTTCGAAGAACGCCGGAGTGGTGCCGGTGACGGTGTTTTTCAGGTCGAAGAGTCCGTATCCCAGCGCCAGTTTCGCTGCTATGAATGCCAGCGGATAGCCGGTGGCCTTGGATGCCAGAGCGGAAGAGCGGCTGAGGCGGGCGTTCACTTCTATCACACGGTAATCTTCTCCATCCGGGCTGAATGCGAACTGCACGTTGCATTCACCTACTATTCCCAGATGCCGGACTATATCTATGGATGTCTTGCGCAGGAAGTGGTATTCCTCGTTGCTGAGAGTCTGCGAAGGTGCGACCACGATGCTCTCTCCGGTGTGAATGCCGAGGGGATCGAAGTTCTCCATGTTGCAGACCGCGATGCAGTTGTCGAAACTGTCGCGGACTATCTCATATTCGATTTCCTTCCATCCCTTGAGCGACTTCTCAATCAGAACCTGGGATGAAAAAGTAAATGCTTTGGCTGTGGTTGCTTCCAGTTCCGCTTCATCGTTGCAGAAGCCTGATCCAAGGCCTCCCAGGGCGTATGCGGCGCGCACTATGACGGGGAAACCTATCTCTCGCGCTGCCGCCAGGGCGTCCTCCTTGCATTCTGCCGCATGGGAACGGATGGTGCGCACGGATATCTCGTCCAGCCGCTGCACGAAACGCTCGCGGTCTTCCGTATCTATGATTGTCTGCACCGGTGTGCCCAGCACGCGCACTCCGTAACGTTCCAGCACGCCGCTGTTGTATAATTCCACTCCGCAGTTCAGCGCGGTCTGCCCTCCGAATGAGAGCAATATGCCCTGCGGGCGCTCTTTCTCTATGATCTTTTCTACGAATTCCGGGGTGACGGGCAGGAAGTAAATCTTGTCTGCAACCCCTTCAGAGGTCTGTACGGTGGCGATATTGGGATTCACCAGCACCGTGGATATGCCTTCTTCCCTCAGGGCCTTCAGCGCCTGGGTTCCGCTATAGTCGAACTCTCCGGCTTCTCCGATTTTCAAGGCGCCGGATCCGAGAATCAATACTTTCTTTAGGCTCTTGTCTTTCATAATGCGGAGATGAAGTCGTCGAAAAGGAATTCAGTGTCGGTGGGGCCGCTGGAGGCCTCGGGATGGAACTGCACCGAAAAGAAGGGCTTGCTCTTGTGGCGTATGCCTTCGGAAGTGCCGTCGTTGAGGTTTATGAAGAAGGGCTCCCACTCCTCGCCCAGAGTAGCGGTGTCCACGGCGTATCCATGGTTCTGGGAGGTTATGTAGCAGCGGTCGGTGCCGCACATCCGCACGGGTTGATTGTGACTGCGATGGCCGTATTTCATCTTGTAGGTAGATGCCCCCGCGGCGAGGCTAAGTAGCTGATTTCCAAGGCAGATGCCGAAGATGGGGCGATTGCCGGAGATGGCTTTGCGAAGATGCTCTATCGCAGGAGTGCAGGCGGATGGATCGCCGGGGCCGTTGGATACGAGTATGCCGTCGGCGTCGATGTTGTTGATGTCGGTATCCCACGGCACACGAAGTACCTCGATGCCCCTCTCCAACAGACAATGTAATATCTGATGCTTCACCCCGCAATCTACCAACACCACACTCTTGGCACCCTTGCCGTAATGGATTGGTTCTTTACAACTTACGACTGCTGCCAGATTCTGGTCGCAGCCGACAGGTGCACCCTCGCAGGACCTACGCCACCCTCGGCTTAGAGGGAGGGACCCATCGGAGATGGGAGGGGCGAAGCGCAGCGAAGCGGTCGGCGAGGGTGCAACCTGCGGCTGCCAAGGCACTATGCTAGCAGCAAGGGTGCCGTTATCGCGCAGAAGCTGAGTGAGATGCCGCGTGTCGATGCCGCAGATGGCCGGGATACCCTCCTCCTGAAGCCACTGCCCCAAACTCTTCACTGCATCGAAATGACTGAACTTCATGCTATAATCCGAAATCACCAGCCCCCTCACATGAATCCTCTCCGACTCGAACCCCAGGCAAACACCCCACTCGTCCCTCTCCATCGCCGGAATACCGTAATTGCCTATGATAGGGTAACTTACGCAAAGAATCTGCCCCTCGTAAGAGGGATCGGTCAGACTCTCTGGATAACCTACCATCGAGGTGGAAAACACCAACTCTCCGCTGCAGGCCGCCTCGTATCCGAAGCTCAGCCCTTCCATGCGGAGGCCGTTTTCCAATATGAGCTCAGCTTTATTCATCTTCCATCAGTTCAGCTATCTCCTTGTTGCAGAGGTTTCCGAGACTGCCGATATGGCTATGACCAAGGTCGGAGGCCTTGAGGCCTTTGCAATCGTATTTGAACGTTCCTTCATTTACTTCCTTGCCGACCTGCCTGTAGGCCTCCCTGAAGGGAATTCCATCCAGCACGCGGCGGTTGACCTCCTCGACGGTGAACATCTGCTCGTAGAGGGGATTGTCCAGGATGGAGGTGTTGACCTCTATGTTCTGAAGCATGTAGAGAGTGATGTCCAGGCATTCGTGAGTCATCTCCAGCACGGGGAAGAGGATGTCTTTGAGTATCTGGTAATCCCTGTGATAGCCGTGGGGGAGATTGCTGCAAAGAAGCGAAATTTCGTTCTCGCAGGCGAGGATGCGGTTGCAGCGGGCGCGCACAAGCTCCCAGACGTCAGGGTTCTTCTTGTGAGGCATAATGCTGGAACCGGTAGTAAGGCTGTCCGGGAAGTGGATGAAGCCGTAGTTGGGACTCATATACATGCAGCAGTCGGCTGCGAACTTATTGAGCGTCAGGGCGATACCGCCGAGTGCAGATGCTACGCAGCGTTCGCTCTTGCCGCGCCCGAGCTGGGCGGCAATGCTATTATAGACGGGGGAGTCGAAGCCGAGGAGGCGGGTAGTCATCTCCCTGTCGAGGGGGAAGGAACTGCCATAACCGGCCGCTGAACCCAAGGGGTTGCGGTTGATCACTTTGCGGGCGGCATTCAGGATGCTGAGATCGTCCACGAGTGCCTCGGCGTATGCTCCGAACCAGAGCCCGAAGGAGGATGGCATGGCAATCTGTCCGTGGGTATATCCGGGCAGCAGAACCTCTTTGTGCTGCTCGCTGAGGGCCTGGAGAGTGGAGAAGAGTTCCTTTACTTCGCTGCGTACGGAATTGAGTTCGTCGCGCAGGAAGAGACGGATGTCCAGCAGCACCTGATCGTTGCGGGAGCGCCCTGAATGGATCTTTTTGCCTATCTCTCCGAGTTCCTTGGTGAGCAGGAGTTCTACCTGGGAGTGGATATCTTCCACATCGTCCTCCAATTTGAATGTGCCGTTGTCGATGCTGGCGGCAATGTTGTCCAGGCCGGCATTGAGCTTCTGGAGTTCATCCTTGCCAAGCAGGCCTATGCTCTCCAGCATGGCGATATGGGCCTTGGAGCCCAGCACGTCGTATTTCGCGAGTTTCTGGTCGAGTATGCGGTCGTTGCCGACTGTGAATGCGTCCACCGCCGAAGTGGTGGAAGTTCCTTTATTCCAAAGAGTTGCCATAAAAAGTACGGATAAAGTCGATGTAAGTATCCACAGCACCTTCGATTTCGCTGTGGGTTATGTATTCGTCTGCTCTGTGGGAGCGTTCAGAGTCTCCCGGCCCCATTTTGATGGCATCGCAGCCGATGACCATCCAGTTGGATGTGGTGGGAGAAGTAAATGCAGGAATGTCCAGTGCCTCGACCGTCTTCATGAGGGGAGAACCGTCGCGGGTTGCGGAAGACCGGTGAGACAGGTTCCTGGGAGTGAGCTTGCTTTTGCAGATGACCTGCAACTCCTCTACTATTTCCTCGCACGTGTAGAGCTCCGTTGGGCGGATGTCCACCACGAAGGAGCAGCGGTCGGGAATCACGTTGTGGGCGGTGCCGGCTTGTATCTGTGTAACGTTCAGATGGACCTTCCCCATCTTGGGAGAGACGCGGTCGAAGTTGTAGTTGCGAAGGGCCGTGATATCTTCCAGAGCCTTGTAAAGGGCGTTTTCTCCACCACCGCGTGCTGCATGGGCACTGACTCCTTCTGCCAGGCCGTCGAGAACTAGAAGGCCTCTTTCGCTGGTGGCGGCGCACATCTTCGTGGGTTCTCCTACTATCACCCAGTCAGGCATGGGGTAGGGCTTGCCTTTCCCGAAAGGACCGTTGCCCCCATAGAGCCATTCTGCGCCGTTCGGGCCCGATATTTCCTCCTCTACCGTGAGCACCAGCATCAGATTGATGGGAATCTGCTCTTTGTAGAAGTGCCGGAAGGCTGCTATCATGCTGACCACGGAGCCGCCGTCGTCATTAGATCCGAGCCCATAGACAATTGCCTGATCGTCCCCGGAATCGTAGGGGTCTCTGGTATAGCCGTTGTTGGGAGCCACGGTATCGATGTGGGCATCCAGGGCCAAAGTGGGCTTGGATGCGTCCCAACCCTCGTTTATTGCTACAATGTTCCCGCGCAGGATCTCGTGCCTGACGCCCAGTTCATCCAGGGCGGAGCTGATTCTGGCGGATACTCCATCCTCTTTGCAGGAAGGGGATGGGATGCCTACCATGCCGCGCAGGAGATTAATATAGAATTCGCAGTTCATATCTTAAGTATGGTCTTTCCTATGTTGACGGATGCGGCGCCCTGTGAAAGCGCTTTGAAACCGTTTTCCAGCTTTGGGATCATCCCTCCGGAAATCTTCCCGGCGGCCTGCAGGGCCTTGAAATCATCGTAGCTGAGCTCGCCGATTAGGCTGGAAGGGTCGTTCTGGTCCAGCAGCACTCCGGCAAATTCGAAAACGCAATTCAGCGAGGCATTCATCGCTGCTGCAACGCTGGAGGCAACAGTGTCTGCGTTGGTGTTCAGCAACTGACCGTTGCCATCGTGAACTATGGAACATAATACCGGCACGAGCCCGGTAGAGAGCAGGGATTCCAACACGGCCGTATTTACGCAGGCGGGGCTCACATCCCCCACGAATCCGTAGTCAATGCCGTTCAGGGGGGCTCTTTTAGGGGCTTGTATGACGGATGCGTCGCAGCCGGCGAGGCCTATGGCGTTGCAAGCGTATTTGCGCAGGGTGGCAACGATATTCTTGTTGCACCATCCCGCATAAGCCATCACTGTGATACGGAGGGTTTCCGCGTCAGTGACCCTGCGGCCGTCGATCATGTTCGGAGCGATGCCGAACTTCTTCTGAATATCACTTGCAAGCACCCCGCCCCCGTGAATCAGGATTTTCGGGGAAGGGGCGGCAGCGAACTCCTTGCAGAATGCCTCAAGTTTCTCGGGGGATTCTGCGATATTGCCACCTATCTTGCTGATAATCAGATCTTTCATGCGAGAACCTCCTTGAACGCCGAGATGAATTCTCCCGCTTCTGCCTTACTCAGACAGAGGGGCGGAAGCAGCCTTATCATATTCTTTCCGGCCACTCCGGTGAAGATGTGTTTGTCGTGGAGCAGGCTATTGCCGATAGAGGCAATCCCCACATTGAACTCCAACCCTATCATCAGACCACGCCCGCGGACATCCTTTATCCTTGGGTCGGACGGTATGCAAGCTTGAAGGTATTCTCCTACTTCCGCGGCATTCTGCACAAGCTTCTCCTTTTCCATTACGTCCAGCACGGCGATGGCTGCAGACATGGCAAGATAATTCCCTCCAAAGGTGGTGCCGAGCATTCCTTTGACCGCCTTGAATTCTGGGGAAATGAGTATTCCGCCGCAGGGAAAACCATTGGCTATGCCTTTTCCCATAGTGATTATGTCTGCTTTGATCCCGGCCCACTGATGGGCGAAGAACTTGCCGGTGCGGCCATATCCGCTTTGTACCTCATCGAGGATAAGCACGGCGCCGTGCTTGCGGCATAGCCCGGAAAGGCCTGTTAAGAAGCTGCTCGAAGGCAGATTGATGCCTCCGCAGCCTTGAATCCCTTCGATGATGACGGCAGCCACGTCGCCGGTAGAGAGTTCCTTCTCCACACCTTCCAGATCTCCCAACTCGCAGAAAGTGACTTTATGATGCGAATTGAAAGGGGAGACGATGGCGGGGTTGTCGGTTAGGGCAACCGCACCGGAAGTGCGGCCGTGGAAGCTCTTGCGGAACGCGATGGCCCTGTCTTTTCCTGTATGGAAGGAGGCCAGTTTTACTGCATTCTCATTGGACTCGGCACCGCTGTTGTCCAGGAACAGGGAATAGTCTTCGTAGCCGGAGACCTCTCCCAGCTTGTGTGCGAGTTCCTGTTGAAGGGGATTAACCACGCTATTGGAATAGAACCCTATCTTGTTGATCTGGTCTGTCAAGGCCTTGATGTACGCAGGATGCGAGTGACCTATTGAAATCACTGCATGCCCGCCGTACAGGTCGAGGTATTCGGTGCCCTTGTCGTCCCATATCCTGCAGCCAGAGGCCTTGACGGGGATGACATCGAAAAGGGAATAAACGTCGAACAGTTCCATGGATCAGAATGCTGATGCCTTCAGCTTCAGGCCGGATTTTTCCGGGAGTCCAAAAATAAGATTCATATTCTGCACAGCCTGTCCGGATGCGCCTTTAAGTAGATTGTCTATAACCGAGCTCACTACCAGTTTGTTGCCATGTTTTTCAAGGGCGACTATGCATTTGTTTGTGTTTACGACCTGTTTCAGATCGACCGGAGTGTCGCTGACAAAGGTGAAGGCGGCACCCGCATAATAGTTCTTGAAAAGATCGACGGCGGCCTGCTCTTCCAGGGGGCAGTCCAGAGTGATGCTTGCAAAGATACCTCTGGCAAAATCGCCGCGCATAGGCACAAAATTCAATGAGGCGTCGCAACCGGGCTGGATCAGCCCGATATTCCGCTTGATTTCGGTGAGATGCTGGTGAGTGAATACCTTATATGTAGAGATATTGTCGTTCCTCCAGCTGAAATGGGTGGTAGCGGCGGGCTTCACCCCTGCACCCGTAGAGCCGGTGATGGCAGTGATGGCAACGTCGCCGGAAAGCAACCCGTTGGCTGCCAGGGGAAGCAGCCCCAGCTGTATGGCAGTGGCGAAGCATCCTGGATTGGCAACTTTCGAGGACTTCGAGATCTTGTCTCTCTGCCATTCGGGAAGGCCATACACATAGCCATCGCTCTCATCCCTGAAATCCTGGGCCAGATCCACGACCTTAAGTGTCCCGGGGCAAGGGTGCGATGCCCAGAATTCCTGACTTTTCCCATGCGCGGAGCAAAGGAAGAGCACATCGATCGCGGAAAGGTCGGCCTCACTGGAAAAGCACATCCCGGTATCTCCCAGCAGACCTTCGTGCACCTCGTATAGCTTCTTTCCCGCACTGCTCTCCGAATGCACGAAACCCAGTTCCACTTCCGGGTGATTCACCAGGATGCGGATGAGTTCTCCGGCCGTGTATCCGGCACCGCCTATAATGCCTGCCTTAATCATTTTCGAATTCTTCTTGATGTACTCCGTAATACACTCTAAGCGGTGTTGACAGAAGCTTTATGAAGCCTTTAGCCTCTTCTGCGGTCCAGCCCTTCTGACTCTCACCATATTCCCCCAGTTTGGATGCGACGAGGTCGTCGGGGGAGTCAACCCCCACCGTAGAGAACGACCATGGACGGAGTTCCAGCGTAACGGTACCATTCACATTTCTCTGGCTGCTTTCCAGCATGGCCTCGATGTCTCTCATGACGGGTTCGAGATACTGGCTCTCGTGAAGGAACATGCCGTACCAGTTGGCCACTTGGTCTTTCCAGTACTGCTGCCACTTGCTGAGCGTGAATTTCTCGAGGAACTTATGGGCTGCGATTATAAGCATGGGGGCGGCGGCCTCGAAACCTACACGTCCCTTGATGCCGATTATTGTATCCCCGACATGCATGTCGCGGCCGATTCCATAGGCTGCGCCGATCTCTTCTACAGCCTTGATAGCCTGGATCTTATCTTCGTAGGCCTTCCCGTTCACCGTGCAAAGTTCTCCCTTGCTGAAACCTAGCGAAAGGATCTCGGCCCCTGTCTTGGTAATTTGCTTCAGATAGGCGCTTTCGGGCAGCCCCTGCTTCGAGTCGAGGATTTCTCCTCCGCAGATGGAGGTGCCCCATATTCCCACGTTGTAGGAGTACTTGAGCTTGGCGAAATCGGCATTGAAGCCATGCTTGTTAAGATAATCCACCTCTTCCTTGCGGGAGATGTTGCCGTCGCGGGTGAGGGTGATGATCTCCATCTCCGGGCACATCACCAGGAAGGTCATGTCGAAACGGACCTGGTCGTTGCCGGCACCGGTAGAGCCGTGCGAGATGGCATCAGCCCATATCTGCTTGGCATATTTGGCGATAGCAATGCCCTGGAAGATGCGTTCCGATGATACGGATATGGGATAGGTGCCGTTGCGGAGCACATTCCCGTATACCATATATCTCAGGCTCTTGTCGTAATAATCGGCGGTTACGTCCAGAGTGACATATTTCTTTGCGCCCAACTTGTAGGCGTTTTCTTCATTTTGCTTCAACTGCGCGTCGGAAAAACCTCCTGTATTGGCGCAGGCGGCATAAACCTCGTATCCCTTTTCCTTGGCGAGATACATTACCGTGTAGGAGGTGTCCAGCCCTCCGCTATATGCAACAACTACTTTTTTCATTATTCTCCGGGATGATGTATTTCCAAATGTTCTTCAGGATCGTACAGAAGCCCAGTGCAGAGGCATAGCCTGTACTCATTGCGGGTAAGGATATCGAAATTCCGGCAACCCTCGCAGCCTTTCCAGAATTCGGGATCGTCGGTCAGCTCTGCAAAGGGCACCGGACGGAATCCGAATTCATAGTTCATCTTCATCACGGCCGCCCCGGTGGTTATTGAGAAAATCTTGGCTTCGGGGAAGAGGGTGCGTGAGAGGATGAAAGTCTGCTCCTTGATGCGTTTCGCCAAGCCCTGCCCACGGACTTTGTGGGCTACAATAAGACCGGAATTGGCCACGAAACTCTTGCCACCCCAGCTTTCGATGTAAGAAAAGCCCGCGAATTCTCCGTCTTCGGTGATGGCTATGACCGCTTTTCCAGCGAGCATCTTCTCCTGGATATACTCAGGGGTACGCTTTGCGATACCGGTTTTGCGTTCGAGTGATGAAAGATAAATTTCGTTGCAGATGTCTTCTGCGTACTTTAAATGGCTTTGGTCAGCCACAAATACATTGATTTCCATTGTTTGTTTTATCTGGCTGCGGTTGTCGGGCCGGATACGTAATATCCCTAATGGCAAGACAAACCGAGATTGTCAATTGCAATTATTGGAGGGAAATTCTGTTGGAATCGTATTTATGAAGAATTTCCGAAGATATTTGGGAGGGTTCTACGCCTCCTACCTTCGGGCTCGTTTGCTGGTGTTATGCGAATACACTGCTGACATACGATTGCAAATTAAAGAAAAGATTTCCTTATTTGCAAACTTTCTTATGCCAGATGAAGAATAAAGCCAGAGAAAGCAGGAATGTGCCGACCCCAAGCCAGGGTATCAGTGCGTGGTTCAGGCCGAAGCCCGTCTTGTCTACACAGATGAAGGTGAGGCAGACGGAGGTCATAAACGCGGCGGGAAGCAGGGAAATCAGATACCAGGCACCCTTCTTCGCCTTCACCAGATAGACGGTCGCAGTCCAGAGCGAGAATACGGCCAGTGTCTGGTTGGCCCATCCGAAATAGCGCCAGATGATATTGAATCCGTTGGCATTCGCAACGTTGAACCAAAGCAATGCGCTAGCCGCTATGAACAGCGGAACCGCTATCACAAGGCGGTTGCGTATGGGTTTCTGGTCGAATTTCAGGAAGTCTGCGACTATCAGGCGGGCGCTGCGGAAGGCAGTATCGCCGCTGGTGATAGGAGCTGCCACCACGCCAAGGATTGCCAGCACTCCGCCGAGTATTCCCAGCCAGCTGCGGGAGACTTTGGTGACCACCGTAGGAGCCGCTGCGGTGAGGTCCGAACCGACTTCCGCCGCACCTCCGTCGAAGAAGAAGTAGGATGCAACGGCAGCCCAGATGAGTGCCACGAGTCCTTCGGTTATCATCGCCCCGTAAAACACCGGACGCCCCAGCTTCTCATTCTTGATGCAGCGGGCCATAAGCGGGCTCTGGGTGGCGTGGAAGCCACTGATTGCTCCGCAGGCTATGGTTATGAAGAGACAGGGAAAGATGCTTTGGCCATTCAAACCTATCGAGGGTCCGCGGTTCTGGAGGCCGTCCCAGAGTTCGGGAATGGCGGGCCATTTGGCGAAGAGGCATATCATCAGCGCGGCTGCCATAAACAGCAGGGCGGCGGCAAACAGGGGATAAATCCTTCCGATTATCTTGTCGATAGGGAGAAGCGTGGCGATGATATAGTAAACGAAAACCACTGCTACCCAGAGCATTATGGCGCTTCGGGAACCGTCGCCGGCCATATCTCCCAGAATCAGGGCAGGGCTGTAGACGAACACGGTTCCCACCAGGAGCAGAAGCAGAAGGGAGAACACCAGCATCACTTTTTTGGTGCCGCCGCCGAGGTAGCTGCCGACGAGTTCCGGCAGGCCCGCTCCGCCGTGGCGTACGGAAAGCATCCCCGTGAGGTAATCATGCACCGCTCCGGCAAAAATGCACCCCAACACTATCCATAAATAGGAGGCGGGACCGAACTTCGCGCCCATTATGGCTCCGAAGATAGGCCCCGTTCCTGCGATATTCAAGAACTGTATCATAAACACCTTCCAGGTGGGCATAGGGATGAAATCCACCCCGTCCGCTTTTTCGACAGCGGGAGTCGGACGCTTGGGATCCGATCCGAAGACTTTGTCTACGAATTTTCCGTAAAGTGTGTAGCCCAGAACCAGGGCGATGATGCAAAAAAGGAATGATATCATAGTTTCGAGTAATGACAGAGGATGAGTTTGCCGTCGGCGTCGCGCAGATGCATGCCGTTGCCCTGGCAGTATTTCCAGACCTTGCAGGAGGCGCACTGGTCTTTATGCATCCAGGAGCGGTCCCGGAAGGGTTGGAAACGGGTGTTCCAGACTTCCATGAAGTCGTCCTGATAGATGTTCCCCTGATGGAAGTCGGAGCGGATGCTGGGGCAGGCGGAGATGCTTCCGTCGGCGAGGACAGATCCCACCGTGATGCCGGCCTGGCATGAATAGAAATGGCTGCGCACCTCTCCTTCGTAGTTGCCCAGGAAACCTTCGCAGCCGTATTCAGCCATTATGCGACCCTCCTTGCGGGTGGCCTTGATGAATTCCATCAAGCCGCGGAATTCTTCGTTGGAGAGTTGGAGCTCGGGGTCCTGTGCGGCGCGTCCGACGGGGAATACCGTGAAGAGACGCCATTCCTTGAGCCCGAGGCTGATTAGAAATTCCTTTATATCAGCGAGTTGAGCGTAGCTGCGCTTGTTCACGCAGGTAACCACGTCGAAAGCGATCTCCCCGGAATCTATCACCATTTTGATGGCGGCTGCGGCTTTCTCGAAAGAGCCCTTGTGCCCGCGCATCCAATCGTGGGTCTCTCCTATGCCATCCAGACTGATGGTCATCGCCCTGAGGCCGCTCCGGAGGAGTTTCTCGTAACGTTGGGGAGTAAGGGCAAGACCGTTGGTGACCATCCCCCAGGGGAATTCTTTTTCGTAGATCATCCGGCCGCATTCCTCCAGGTCGGGGCGGCAGAGGGGCTCTCCGCCGGTGATGTTGATCATCACTTTATGGGAATCGGTGACTGCGGCAACACTGTCCAGCACGCGGCCGAAATCCTCCTTTGGCATGTCCTTGATGGCGGAAATCTGCCTGCAGTCGCTTCCACAGTGGCGACAGGCCAGGTTGCAGCGCAAGGTGCATTCCCAGAACAGTTGCCTGAGCGGATGCTCCCGCACAAGGTTCTGCTTGACCTTCTCGGTGATGTTAAGTGCAATTCTGCGGCGGAATGACAGGGGCTCGGCCATCAGTCTTTCTTTTTGAGAGACATGGTGGCGTTGGCGGTGACTGAATAAGCGCCTTCATTCCAATTCCCGTCGCCTTTTTTGGTCTGCTTGACTGAGAACTCTCCGCTAGTCAACTTCACGGTTTCGAATTCGCCACCATTCTCGGGCCCGTCAATGTCTTCGAAAGAGATCTCGGCCTCTTTCAATTCATCCGGCCAGTTGTATTTGAGCCTGTCTTTCGAGTACTTGCCTCCGGCGTCAGTAAATAGGGTGTCAGATGAATATCGGCTCCAATCATTTGGCTCGCCGGGGCGCGGGTTGATGGTCACGCGAATGCCCTTCAGTGGTGTTCCTGCCTGCGATTTTACTTCACCGGCAATTTTGAATTCTGCATGGGGCTGACCATATTCCATACGGCCAAACTCGATAAGGTCGCATCCCGAAAACCCAAGAATGGTCATCAGGAAGCCGTAGAACAATCTGGTCCAGTTGTTAATTCTCTGTTTCATACTCTTTAAATCCGCGTTACGCCGAATCTTGCGTAAAGGTAGTCAAATATTTTGTATATTTGAAAGATTAAACGTGTGCTATGGGTAAACTATACGACGAACTTACCAAGGACTATCGCTTCAAAGAGGGGCTGAAGACATGCATCAACTGTGGCACATGCACGGCCATCTGCCCCGCAGCGGAGTTTTATAAATATGATCCTCGAAAGATAGTGGACACGGTGCAGCGGAAAGATGAGGAAGGCATACTTGAACTGTTGAAAAGCGAGACTATCTGGTACTGTGGCGAATGCATGTCCTGCGTGACCCGCTGCCCGCGCAAGAACGGGGCAGGGCTTGTGGTGATGGCGCTGCGCAACCTGTCCACAAAGCTTGGCTATTTCACCGAGTCCGAAAAAGGGCGCCAGCTTTATCCTCTTACCAAAGTGCTGACAACCAATGTGTTGAAGCTGGGATACTGCGTACATCCTTCCACCTATAAATATGAAGATCATCCCGAATCCGGGCCCGTTTTCGAATGGGTGCTGAATAATAAAGAGGATGTGTACGCCCGTCTTGGAGCCAATTATGGCCGACAGGGGGAGGGGGCGCTGAGAGCCATCCCTCAGGAAGATCTGGACGAGCTCCAGGCAATCTTCGACGAAACCGGCGCCACCGAGCGCATCAACCTTGTGGAAGAGTGCTCCCGCAAAAAGGCCGAAGAGATGGGGATGACTATGGAAGAATACACCAAATACACCTTCGAGCATTGCTCCAGGGGGCATTTCAATAACGAGGAGGGCGCGCTATGATTTATCAGGGAAAGCAGAAGATCTGGTCCGACTACCAGAAAGAGATACCGGACGACCACTGGTTCTATGTGCGCAGCTGCATCCGCCAGAGTTTCTTCCCGGCTTCGGAGCATTACTTCCTTAAGATATGCAGGGACATGCTAGGGCGGGATATCTACGAAACAAAGCATCACACCACCTGCGGGGGCATAGCCTATCACGCGGACACCATCCCCCAGGAAACCGCAATGACCATAGTCGCCCGCCAGTTCGCGCTGATGACGGAGGCCGGCTACAAGAATCTGGTCACGTCCTGCATCACATCCTTCGGCAACTATACCGAGATACTCGAGACCTGGCGTGAATTCCCGGAACTCGAGGCCCGCATACGGGAAAAGCTTTGGAAGGCCTGCCGCAGGGAATTCGAAAAGCCGGAATATGTCGCGCATGCGAGTGACCTGGTCTACAAGTTGCGCGAAGAGATTGCGGCACACGCTAAATATCAGCTGGTTAACAAAGAGACCGGGGAGCCGCTGAGGATAGTTGAGCATATAGGCTGCCACTATTCCAAGATGTTCCCGCACAAGGGCGTAGGCGGTGCGGAATACCCCTGCGTGCTGAGCGGGATGGCGGAGGCCTGGGGAGGGAAGGTGATAGATTATCCCGAGCGCAGGCACTGCTGCGGTTTCGGTTTCCGCCAGTATCTGGTAAAAGCCAACCGCGGATACTCCGTGTCGAACACCCATAAGAAATTCGAATCGATGGAGCCTTACCATCCGGATGCAATAATCACCAACTGCCCCGGATGTCCCTTCTTCCTGGACCGCTGGCAGTATGTGATCTCCGAACAGACCGGAAAGACCTATGGCGAGAACGGAAACGGTATTCCCGTGTTCACCTATGAAGAACTGGCCGGCCTGGTGCTGGGCGTGGATCCCTGGGACCTCGGCCTTCAAATACACCAAGTTGGTCCCGAGCCCCTCCTTGACAAGATGGGAGTGCCCTACGACCCTTCGAAGAAGTACCTCGGCCTGAACGAAAAAGAACTAAAGAAACCCGGGCTGCCCTCAGTCCTCAAATGTTGCTGATATGAACAATAATCCCGTATTGATAGTCGGAGGCGGTATAGCCGGAATGGAGGCCGCCAAACAGCTCAAAGCCCTTGGCCTGAAACCGGTCATAGTGGAAAAGAGCAGTGCTCTGGGCGGGCATGTCGCACAGTGGCATAAACTCTTCCCGGATATGACGTCTGCAAGTAAGATCCTGGCCGCCTATGAGGAGCCTTTGAAGGATGTAGAGGTGCTGCTGGAAACGGAAATATCCTCTATCAACCGCCTCCAGAAGGGATATTCGGTGATTCTGAGCAACGGCCGTGCAATGCCTTGCAAGGCGGTGGTATTCGCCACCGGATTCAAACTCTTCGAAGCGGAAAAGAAAGAGGAATACGGATACGGAATCTACGACCGCGTGATTACCAACCGGGACCTGGAAGCCTGGTTCAATACCCATAGCGATGAACGCGTTCCTGAAAAGCCGTCGGCCATAGGATTCGTGCATTGCGTCGGCTCCAGAGACATCAAGGCCGGAAACACCCAATGCTCGAAGGTATGCTGCATCACAGCAATCAAACAGGCAATTGAGCTGAAAGAGGAATTCCCCGATGCGGAAATCTACTGTTTCTACATGGACCTCCGTCTTTTCGGCAAGAAATACGAAGATTTCTACATCAATGCCCAGAGGGATTATGGCATACACTTCATCCGGGGCCGTGTCTCGGAGGTGTCTGAAACAATCGACGGGCGCGTGCTTGTGAAGGCTGAGGATACCCTTGTGGGCAAGCCCGTCAAGGTGAAACTGGACCTGCTGGTGCTGATGGCCGGCATAGTATGCAATAAAGAGAACCAGACACTGGCTTACTCCCTGCAGATGCCTGTGGACGATGATGGTTTCTTCCGCAGCAAAGACAATATCCTCTCAATTACCGAGGCGGACAGGAACGGCATCTTCTATGTGGGTACCTGCACCGGCCCCAAGACAGTGCCTGAAACAGTTGCCGAAGCGCGCAGTGCGGCTCTGAATGTGTATAACTATCTAAAGAATCAGAAGTGATGGATTTCGGATTCGGGCTTAACCCCAGTTCTTCCATCGAGCTGGATAAAGTGGATATCTCGCTGTACGAAAAACTGTGCAGCCTGGAGCCTGGTGCCCGCACCTGCATCGCCTGCGGGAGTTGCAGTGCCACCTGCACGGCTTCTTCCTACTCGGGGATGAGTGTCCGAAAGCTTCTTCTGGACTTGCAGCGGGGGCGCAATCAGGAAGTGGAACAGATGCTCTCGCACTGTATGCTATGCGGGAAATGCACGATGGTATGCCCTCGGGGCATTAATACCCGCCGCATAATTCTCACGGTTTGCAGGCTTTTCGATAATGTGGAGGGCGAGCAATGAGAGAGAGACTTGCATCTGGGTTCGATCCTTTCGTGCTTCCCTTCCTGATAGGGATGCTCTTCGTGCTGGGATACTGCCTGTTCGGGGCTCTCCGCATCCTTTTCGAACTGCCCGCAAAAGACAGGAAACGATTCCTGCTCTCGCTGATAACACCGGCGACAGCCTGGAAAAACGTCAAGGATATCTTTCTGAACTGTCTGCTTCACGTGAAACTGTGGAAGCGTAACAAGGTACTTGGGTATATGCACTCCAGCATCGCCTTCGGTTGGTTTATGATTATCCTTCTGGGCCACATCGAGGTAATGCTCTTCCTGCCGCATCGCATCAAGTTCTTCTACTATCCCATCTTCTTCAACTTTTTCGTCGCGGAGACGGAAAGCACCATACAGGGAGCGGTCCTTTTCTTCCTGATGGACTTATTCCTGCTGATAATACTGAGCGGCATAACCCTTGCGATCATCAAGCGTGTCCGGTCGCTCTGGTTCGGAATGAGGCGGACCACGCGCCCCAGTTTGCTGGACAGGATCGGGCTCTATTCGCTATGGGCGATCTTCCCCCTGCGCCTCCTCAGCGAAACCTTCACCGCCCACATCAGCGGCGGCAGTTTCCTGACGCTTCCCATGAACTGGGTTTTCCGCCAGTTCTTCGGCAACGACCTGAATTATATGCCCACTTGGTGGGCTTATTCCATAGTTCTGGGGGTGTTTATGTGCGTGCTGCCATTCACCCGCTACATGCATATCCCTGCCGAGATGTTGCTGATCCCTCTTCGCAACGCCGGATTGCATATACTCCATCCCCGTAAGGGTTATGCCAGAGTGCAGTTCTATTCCTGCCCCGGCTGCGGCGTGTGCATAGATGCCTGTCCGATGAGCGTGAAAAAGGAGAATCTGAAGGATTGCACCGTTTATCTGAACCGCCAGCTGCGTCGCGGGAACGAGAAGCGCATCGAGGAAATCAGCGACAAATGCCTGATGTGCGGGAAGTGCACTCAGGTGTGTCAGGTTCAGGTGGATGGCCCTCAGATGCGTCTGGCACAGCGTTCCATGCGCAAATACGGCATCAATCAGCATTATTCCAAAGTTTCTGCGGAAGAAAAAATCAGCGGTCTGGGCTCTGGCAAGGTGCTGTACTTCGCAGGATGCATGACTCATCTCACCCCGGGCATCAAGAAGGCGGTATGTTCGCTGCTGGATAAGGCTGGCGCCAACTGGACCATGATGGATCCTGACGGTGGCCTCTGCTGCGGCCGGCCCATGCAACTCGCCGGACGCAAGGAGCAGGCCCGCGAGATGCGGCGCATCAATCAGGAGATAATCAAGGCCTCCGGCTGCGACGTGCTGCTCCTGAGCTGCCCTATCTGCTATAAGGTCTTCAAAGAAAAATACAAACTGAGCGGCATCTACGTGGTGCATCACAGCGTTTTTATCAACGAACTGATCCACTCCGGAAGGCTCCATGTAAAGAAAGATGCGGACCTGAAACTGGTGTATCACGACCCTTGCGAACTCGGTCGTGGCTGCGGGATTTACGATCCTCCGCGCTCTGCCGTTTCTGCTGCCGGAATCTTGGTCGAGGCAGCCCAGAACCGGGAAATGAGCATCTGCTGCGGCGGCTCCCTGGGAAGCCTTTCGCTGAACTACGAGAAGCGTAAGGACATCACCCTGAACTCCCTGCGGAATCTGCAGGCGGAGGATCCGGACAAGATTGTGACGGCCTGTCCGCTTTGCCAAAGCACGTATAGCACGTATTCGGACATCCCGGTTCAGGATATCGCACAAATTATAGATACGTGCTCATGAAACGCTTATTGTTCGGACTCCTTTTGCTGACGGCTTGCTGCAGGCCGGTGGACCGTTTTGAACTGAAGGAGTTCAAGAATCCTCCGGTGACATACCGTTCCATGTCTTTCTGGTCCCTGAACGACAGTCTGCGTGCAGGGGAGATGAAGCGTCAGCTGGCCCTCTTCAAGGAGGGCGGATTCGGCGGCAGTTTCCTGCATAGCCGACCGGGACTGCTTACCCCGTATCTCGAGGATGAGTGGTTCGATATGATGGAGGTAGGGGTGAAGGAATCGCAGCGGCTCGGCCTCGAGACCTGGTTTTACGACGAGGACAAATGGCCCAGCGGTTTTGCCGGGGGAATAGTGCCTAAGCAGAACGATGATTTCCGCGCCCGGACTCTGGTGAGGGTCCCTTCCGGCACGGTGGTCGAGGCTCCTGACGAAATCCTTCTAGATGATGGCAAGCATCTGTATATCAGCCATGTAGACCCCTGGGGGCAGTCGTGGTATAACGGCACCTGCTGGGTGGATCTGATGAATCCTGAGACCGTCAAGGCCTTCCTCGACTGCACCTACGAACCCTATGTGACGCGTTTCGCGAGAAAGAAGGGCGTGATGGGCATATTCTCCGACGAACCTCAGGTATCTCCAAGGAAAGATCTTGCCGCAGGAGATGCGTTCATCCCATATTCTCCAGTGATGAATAAGGCGTTCGAGGAGCGCTGGGGCTATGATATGATCCCTCATCTGGCATCCCTGGTGGATACGGTAGGGAACTGGCGCCAGTTCCGCCTTCATTACTACAGGACCGTGGGAGAATGTTTCGAGAAGGCTTTCAGCGCCCAGATAGGGGATTACTGTGCATCCCACGGCCTGAAATGGACGGGGCACTTCAACCACGAAGAAGAGCCCTATGCGAATATGATGAACGAGGGGGATCTGATGACCCAGTACCGCCATATGCAGGTGCCTGGCATCGACGCCCTCGGCCTCCGTTTCAAGGTGCTTCACAATGGCAAGGTGATGACTTCCGTCGCCAATCAGTACGGGAAACGGCGCCGCGTGGTGGAAATTTTCGGCATCGCCGGCCACAACCTGTCCCTGGAAGACAGGATGTGGCTCACGGCATGGCACACCAACTGCGGCCTGAACATGCTCTGCCCGCATCTTTCGCACTATACTCTTAAAGGGATACGCAAGTACGATTATCCTCCGTCATTCAATTATCAGGAGCCCTGGTGGCAGGATAACGCCCTGTTCGAGGATTATGCTGCCCGCCTCTGCTACTTCGCTACCATGGGTGCGACGGAAGGAGAGGTGTGCGTGCTGACCACTCTCGAATCCGACTACATCGACCTGGACCTGCGCCACGAGGCGGAACCGGCAAGAGACGTGCTGCTGGAAGATATCCTCCAGAGGCTGAACGGTCTGCATTATAACACGGACCTTGGAAACGAGCAGATCATCTCCGAGATCGGTTCCGTGGAGGGCTCCCGCCTGCGCATAGGGGAGATGAGCTATCACACCGTCATCCTCCCGGATCTGCTGACCATGCGCCCTTCCACCCTGGCACTGCTGGAGGAGTTTGCCTCCAACGGTGGAAATGTGGTGGTTTGCGGAGGATGGCCGCGTTATCTGGATGGGGAGGAATGTGGCTTCGAGCGCCTGCATGAGTTGGGCGCGACGGTAGCTCCGGATGAACTGGGAGTGTGGCTTAACTCGCATTGCTACAGGCAGTTCGCTGTGGAAGGGGAGGATGCCTCTCTGATCTGGACTCATCTCCGGAAGGTCAAAGGCGGACATACTCTTCAACTGTCCAACATCTCCCGCACCAAGGCAGTCCGGGTGAAACTTGGCATCCCTACGAATAATGTCACGCTTCTGAACCCTCTGGATGGCAGCATGCTGGCACTTCCGGTGGAAAACGGATGCGCGGAACTAGAGTTCGCGCCAGCTCAGACCTGGGTGCTGGCATTCGGGGATAATCCTGTCCGAGGCAAGGCCGGGGGAGTTTATTCTCTGCCCGCAGAAGAACATGATTTCATGACGCTGGATGGCCCCTGGACAAGCAGGAGGCTGGATCCCAATGCCTTGATAATGGACTTCGCGGAATGGTCTACCGACGGTGGCATCCACTGGGAAGGCCCCGAGCCGGTGCTTGCAGTTTACGACCGCTTCAACAGTCTGGCCAGAACCTATGACGGCCCCATGCTGCTTCGTTTCGGTTTCGAAGTGGATGCGGTGCCGCAGAACTGCTTCCTGGTTGTGGAGCAGCCTTGGATGTATAAGGATATCTCCCTGAATGGCAATAAGTTGCACTTTGGGGAAGATTATTATGTAGATACTTATTTCCGTAAGGCGGATGTTGCATCTCTGGTGCGTGAAGGACATAACGAAGTGCTGCTTTCGCTGGATTTCAGGAACCCCGTCCCTGACTCCTACAACGCGCTTGAGCGCTATGGTACGGAGATAGAGAATATCTTCCTCTGCGGAGACTTCGCCGTTTCCGGAAAACTTGCTGCAAAGCAGCCCGTAGAAAGCTGGCGCAACCGCAATCCCATGCTCAACCCCAAACCTCTTCCCGCGCGTTTCGAATGCGGGTCATTCCGCGTTGTGGAAGAGCAGGACGTGCCCGGCATAAACATCACTATCGAAGGATATCCTTTCTATTCCGGTAGTATCGAGTGCAGTACAAGTTTTGTCCTGGATTCTTTGCCTGAAGGCCGCCTGAAGCTGGCTTTCCCCTCAGTGGAAGCCATCACAGTGGGCGTAAGGGTGAACGGAAAGGATTTCCCCAAAGTGTTCTGCAGCCCCTGGGAGGCAGATATAACGGATGCTCTTTGTCCCGGCGAAAACACCGTGTCGCTCACTCTTACCGGGAGCCTGCGCAACCTGATGGGGCCTTCTCATTGCATTGGCGGCGAATTCTCCGTGCTTGGCCCTGCGACATTCAGCGGCAAGGATTCCTGGCCTAATTTCGAGCGCGGGGACAACGACTGGTACGATCTGCGCAAAACAGGCTCCACGCGCATTTGGCGCGACGATTATTTTTGTATTCCTTTCGGGCTTGGCGGTGCAGTGGAATTGTTGCTCCTTTAGTTGGTGAGAGCCATCGAAGACTTAGTCATCACTTCTTCCTT
Source organism: Bacteroidales bacterium (assembly GCA_017962925.1). GTDB lineage: Bacteria > Bacteroidota > Bacteroidia > Bacteroidales > UBA932 > Cryptobacteroides. Next base: position 7,392 of record JAGCUK010000036.1, on the reverse strand, counting down.
CTCTTCATCTGAAAGGCAACTGATCAGGCCCCGAAGGTAATTCTTGGGGAACTCGCGGAATTTGAGGAGGATGAGACCGTCGAGACTGCTATTGAACAAGGGATCGATGTTGAAGCAAACAAGTTTTGCGTTGTAATTGAAGTATTTCTTGACCAATACAGGAATCCTGTATTTCCCGTCCGAGATAGTCAGAATCAACCTGTCCAGTTCGTCCAGGCTCTCGATCTTGGCAAGCAGCTGATCGGGATTGACGGCCAGATAATCCGGCACGAAAGGATGAACGGGTTTTGCCAGATCGGGCACTTCCGTGCAACTGTGATGCTTCTCTATGAAGTAAACTATCAGGCTCTTATAGAAATCGGGCAGGGAGTTGCTGATGCTGACAGGCCCGAGGAAGTACTCGGAGCCGGAGAACTTGGAGGTCGAGTATATCAGGCCGGAGAGCAGAAGCTTGAGTGCAAGGACCTCGCGCTGGTATTTGGTCACCACAATCGTGCGGCCGAGTTCCAGGCACTGCGAGAGCAGATCATCATGCTCTTTGGAAAAGTCGAACAGCGAAGCGCAGTATAAACCGTTGAGCCCGCCGTGCTTAGGGAAGATTTCGGAGCCGACGCCCACGCGGTATGCCCCCACAATCTCCTCGTTGGGGATGCTCCAGAGAAGGAGATGGTGGTAATACTTGTCGTATTCATCGGTATCCGTAGCATATCCGGTGCCTTCTCCGACTCCGCGGAAAGTCTCTTCGCGCAGGCGGGAAAGCTCTTTCATGGTGTTGGGGATGCCATCCACGGTAGTAAGATATAGGCGATAGTCTCCGGTCTCGAAGAGTATCCTGTCCTTGATGGCGGCCATTTCGGCACGGACAAGTTCCGGATCAACAGGATCTGCAACGGGCTCGTGGCAAACGGTAGGTTCCAGTTTCGGCGCCGGCCTGCATTCTGCCTCGAGGGCATAGGTGCGGTTGCGCAGGTACTGCCCAAGCTCGTGGATATCGTACTTTGCAATTTCTTCGGGGAGGATAGGATGCCCGATGCGGACCTTTACGTTGGTGCCGTTCTTGTTCAGCATCTCATGAATGAGACGTACGGTGCGGAGGCGGGGGTGTATCTTGCCCAGAAAATGGAAGAACTTGGAATTGGTGCCTTCGAAATATATGGGAATCACCGGGAATCCGGAGCCCTTGACCATCTTCATCACATTGTCTGCCCAGGGCTTGTCTTCTATGATCTTCTTCTTGCCTACAGCGGTGCGCCTGGTCTTTTTCTGATAGGTAGCAACTTCTCCGGCAGGGAAGAATCCCATGGGGCCGCCTTCCTTCATGTGCTGAAGGGCCATGCGTATGCCTTTTATGCTCTTGGCACTGCCACCTTTGGTGAGATTGTCCACCGGCATGAAAGTGTCCCGGAGGCCGGGAATAAGAGACAGGGCGTATGTGGTAAGAATGCGGTAGTCGGGCCTTTTACTGCCAATGACGGAGCTGAGGATGAGGCCGTCTATGCTGCCGAAATGATGGTTGGAAACGGTGATGAATCCTCCCTCTTCGGGGATATTGGAAAGCTGTTCGGGGATGATTTCGTAGGTGGCGCCCACTTCTTTGAGGATCATCTCTGCATACTCAGGGCCGGAATAATCCGCTATTTTTGCTTGTATGGCGTTGATTTTGTCCAGTTCCAGAAGGCGATGAATGCGGCGCGTTACGAAGCGGCCGAAACCCCCTTTGAGATTGAGGGATTTCTGCAGGTCGGCTTCAGATACTACGTACGTCTGTTTTTCCATAAAAAATGGCAAACTTCCAAACCACAAATTTAGAAAAAAATCCCCGCATATGCAAACGGCCACAAAAAAAGCAGAACTCCTCGCGGAATCCTGCTTTCGTGGGACCTAGCAGATTCGAACTGCTGACCTCTTGCGTGTGAAGCAAGCGCTCTAAACCGACTGAGCTAAGGTCCCGTTCCCTAAAACGGGCTGCAAATATACAATTCTTTTTTCATTTGAGAAAATATAGTTGTAATTTTGTATTGTATTTTGATTACACCTGACATGTATGATCCCAAGTCCCCGCATGCGGGAGATTTTATCAATCATGAAGAAGTCCTTGCCAGCCTGGAAGAGGCCGGCAGAGAAAGCGGCAATCATCAGAGAGTGCTGCAGATTCTGGAGAAGGCTGCCCTGTTCAAGGGCATCAGCCACCGGGAGGCAGCCATCCTGATGGAGTGCCACGAACCTGAACTTGAAGAAAAGATATACACCCTCGCAGCTCAGATAAAGCAAAAGTTCTACGGAAACCGGATAGTGCTCTTCGCACCGCTGTATCTTTCCAATTACTGCATCAACGGTTGCGTATACTGCCCATATCACGCCAAGAACCGCACCATCCCTCGTAAGAAGCTGACCCAGAAGGAGATAGAGGAGGAGGTGCGCGCCCTCATCCGCATCGGGCACAAGCGTCTTGCGATTGAGGCGGGGGAGGACCCGGTGCATAATCCGCTGGACTACATCCTCGATTCCATCAAGACAATCTACTCCGTGCACGAAGGCGGCAACTCCATCCGCCGCGTGAATGTGAACATCGCCGCAGCGCCGATAGAGACCTACCGCAAGTTGAAGGCCGCCGGCATAGGCACCTACATCCTCTTTCAGGAAACATATAATAAGGAGAGATACCAGAAGCTGCATCCCACCGGCCCCAAGAGCAACTACGAGTGGCATACGGAGGCCATGGACCGCGCCCAGGAAGGAGGATGCGACGATGTGGGCATAGGCGTTCTCTTCGGCCTGGAGAATTACATGTACGAACTCGTAGGGCTCCTGATGCATGCGGAGCACCTGGACGCGCGTTTCGGAGTGGGCCCTCACACCATTTCGGTGCCTAGGATCTGCCCCGCCGATGATATTGACACCAAGGACTTCCCGGATTCCCTTCCGGACGCCATCTTCCGCAAACTGGTGGCTGTGTTGCGTGTGGCCGTGCCTTACACCGGCATGATAGTTTCTACCCGCGAGAGCGCCCGTATGAGGGCTCGGTTGCTGGAATGCGGAGTTTCCCAGATTAGCGGAGGCTCCCGAACCAGTGTCGGAGGATACACCAGCGAGGAACGCCACGACGAAACCGCCCAGTTCGACGTGTCCGATACCCGTCCGCTGGACGATGTGGTGCGCTGGCTTCTGGAGACCGACCATATCCCCAGTTTCTGCACCGCCTGCTACCGCGAGGGGCGCACCGGGGACCGTTTTATGAGCTTGTGCAAGAGCGGCAATATCAGCCTCTGCTGCACCCCCAATGCCCTTATGACGCTTAAGGAGTATCTGGTGGATTATGCTTCTCCCGAAACCCGTGCGGTGGGGGAGGCGATGATAGAAAAAGGCCTGCTGGAGATTCCTCTGGAGCGTACCAGGGAGATTACCAAGGCCCATCTCAAAGAAATCGAAGAAGGGAAGAGAGACTTCCACTTTTAGAATATGGACCGGCTGCACATTGCATTTTTCGGCCCGGTGAATTCCGGTAAATCCTCCCTGATCAACGCTCTGGCGGGTCAGGAGGTTTCGCTTGTCAGCCCCATTCCCGGCACTACGACCGATCCGGTGCGTAAGACCATCGAATTGCCCGAACTCGGCCCTTGCGTGCTGATAGATACCGCCGGTCTGGACGACGGCAGCCTTCTCGGGGCGGAACGTGAACGCCGTACCCGCGCTGTCATAGATGAGACTGATGTCGCAGTGCTGCTGTCGGATGCCATGCCCGGCCTGGTTGCGGAACTCGAAGCCTGCGATATCCCTATGGTCGTTTATAAACGAGGCCAGGGGATTCCCGCTTTGATAGAGCAGATTGCCAAGGCTGCGCGCGTTGAAGAGCAGCAGTGGCTGACGGGCAAGCTGGTGAAGGCAGGGGACTGCGTCCTACTGGTGATGCCCCAGGACAGCGAAGCCCCCAAGGGTCGCCTGATACTGCCTCAGGTGCAGGTGCTCCGGGAGTTGCTGGACAGGGGATGCAATGCGCTCTGCTGCACTCCGGAATCGCTACAGAACGCCCTGAAGAAAGTCACCCCTGACCTGGTTATAACTGACTCTCAGGTGTTCGGTCCGGTGAATTCCGCGCTGTCGCCTGAAATCCCCCTTACATCCTTCTCGGTGCTTCTGGCAGCCGCGAAAGGGGATATCGCCACGTTTGTGGAAGGATCTGCCGCCATCGACAAGCTGAATTCCAACTCCCGCGTGCTGATAGCGGAAGCATGCACCCATGTTCCGGATACGGAGGATATCGGCCGGGTGAAGATCCCCGCGCTCCTGCGCAAGCGGGCCGGAGAGGGCCTGCAGGTAGAAATCGCCGCAGGGAACGACTTCCCGGAAGATCTGACCCCATACGACCTCATCATCCACTGCGGATCATGCGTGGCCACCAAAACTCTGGTGCGTTCACGCACGAGAAAGGCACTCCTTGCGAGAGTGCCCATCACTAATTATGGTATCGCCCTGGCCAAACTGCAGGGCATACTTGGCAGGATTTCTCTTCCTTAGTCCTCGAACTCGGCGACAATCTTCTTGATATCGGACGGGTTGAGACGGCCGTAAACCTTCTCGCCTATGGTGGCGACAGGAGCAAGGCCGCAGGCACCTACGCAACGGAGGCAGTCCAGGGAGAACTTGCCGTCCGGGGTGGTTTCGCCGACCTCGATGCCGAGCACACGCTTGAATTCCTCCAACACCTTATCGGAGCCGCGCACATAGCATGCGGTTCCAAGGCATACCGAAACCGGATATTTGCCTTTGGGGACCATGGAGAAGAAAGAGTAGAACGTAACGACGCCGTAAACCTTCTGGGCAGGAATACCCAGTTCCCTGGCTATCACGCGCTGCACCTGCTCCGGCAGGTAGCCCAGGGTATTCTGGGTCTCATGCAGGATGCTGATGAGTTCGCCGGGATCGTTATTGAACTTGCGGCAGATTTCTTCCGTCTTACGGAGAGCCTCGCAGGATACTTTTATCTCACTCATGGCTATTTGATGCTTTTGTCGAAATAATGTGTGTGGAGCAGGTGGTGGGAACGCTCGCTCAGAGGCTCGCCCAGGAACTCCTTGTACAGTTTTTGGATATCCGGATTCTCATGGCTCTTGCGGATAGGTTTGCCTTCATCCTCGCGGTAGATGGCTTTCGCACGGGCCTTGATGATTTCCACATCGCCGTGATGATAAGGCTGGCCGGCGCCGTCGATGCAACCGCCGGGGCAAGCCATCACCTCGACCACATGATATCCGAGTTTGCCCTTGCGGAGGCGCTCCATGAGGATGCGAGCATTTCCGAGGGTGTGAGCCACGCAGACCTTGAGCGGGAAGCCGTCCAAGTCGATGGTTGCTTCCTTGATGCCTTCCAGACCGCGGACCTCGTGGAACTCGATCTTGGGCAGGGTCTTGCCGGTATAAACTTCATATACGGTACGCAGTGCTGCTTCCATCACGCCACCGGTGGCACCGAAGATGGCAGCTGCACCGGAACTCTCTCCCAGAGGCTTGTCGAAATCGCTGTCCTCGAGGGATGCGAAGTCGATATTGGAACGCTTGATGAGGCGGGCGAGTTCGCGTGTGGAGATGCTATAATCCACGTCAGGATTGCCTTCAACCTTGAATTCCTCGCGCTCGCACTCGTACTTCTTGGCAAGGCAAGGCATGATGGACACGACGACAAGCTTCTCGCGGGAGATGCCCATCTTCTGTGCCCAGTAGGTCTTGGCGATTGCGCCGAACATCTGGGCGGGAGACTTGGCTGTGGAAGGATAATCCAGCAGATCCGGGAACTGGTGCTCGTAGAAATTGACCCATGCGGGGCAGCAGGAGGTCATGATAGGAAGTTTGACGTTCTTGTCCCCTGCAAGGAATGCCTTGAGGCGGGCGAGAATCTCGGATCCTTCCTCCATGATGGTGAGGTCTGCGCCGAAGTCGGTATCGAACACATAGTCGAAGCCGAGGCGGCGGAGGGATGCGGCAAGTTTGCCGGTCACGATGGTGCCGGGCTGCATGCCGAATTCCTCTCCCAGAGCCACGCGCACTGCAGGTGCGGGCTGGGCAATGACTATCTTGTCCGGATTGTTGAGGTCTTCCAGGAGACGGTCGGTATTGTCGCGCTCGGTGAGTGCACCGGTAGGGCAGACTGCCACGCACTGGCCGCAGTAAGTGCAATCCGTTTCGGAGAACATGCGGTCGAAGGTAGGAGCGATGGTTGCCTCGAAGCCACGGCGGATGGCACCCAGCACACCTACTGTCTGCACATTGTTGCAGATGCTTTCGCAGCGGCGGCAGAGGATGCACTTATCCATGTTGCGGGTAATGGCGACCGTCTGCTCGTGTTTGCGCACGGACTGCTCTCCCTTATAAGTCATCTCGCGGATATTGAAGCGGGTTACCAGCTTCTGGAGGTCGCAGTGATTGCACTTGGGGCAGGTAAGGCAGTCATTGGGATGGTCGGAGAGGATGAGCTCTGCAACCGTCTTGCGGGCACGCACCACGCGGGCGGAGTTGGTGTGGACTACCATTCCTTCCGTCACCATGGTGGCGCAGGAAGGCGCAAGATTGCGGCGGCCCTCGATTTCAACCACGCAGACGCGGCAGGAAGCCGGTGAATTCTTTACGCAGGTGCCTTTCAGGTCGATATGGCACAATGCGGGAATGTCGATACCCACGGAGGCAGCGGCATCGAGCACGCTGGTGCCCTTGGGCACGCTGACCGGCAGATTATCTATAGTAAGGTTTATCATATTTTCCATAGGGCGATGCTAGATTACTTTGATGGCTCCGAACTTGCAGCGGGACAGGCACATGCCGCAGCGGATACACTTCTCGGGGTTGATGACAAACGGTTTGCGGACTTCACCTGCAATAGCTTCGGCAGGGCAGCCGCGGGCGCATGCGGAGCAGCCTTTACAGAGCACAGGATCGATGCTGTAGGTCAGCAGGGACTTGCACTTGTGTGCGCGGCAGACATGATCCCGGACGTGCTCCTCGTATTCGTCGCGGAAGTTTGCGAGGGTAGAGAGCACAGGGTTGGGGGAAGTCTGGCCCAGGCCGCAGAGAGCGGTGTCTTTGATTACCTTGGCGAGGTTCTCGAGCTTGTCGAGATCTTCCATGGTGCCGCGGCCTTCGGTAATCTTGGTAAGTATTTCAAGCATACGGCGGTTGCCGATACGGCAAGGGGTGCACTTTCCGCAGGACTCATCCACGGTGAATTCCAGGAAGAACTTCGCCACGGAGACCATGCAGTCATCCTCGTCCATAACAATCATACCGCCGGAACCCATCATGGAACCTGCCGCAGCGAGGCTTTCATAGTCGATGGGGATGTCCAGGTGCTTCTCGGTGAGGCAGCCGCCGGAAGGTCCGCCCGTCTGGACGGCCTTGAACTTCT
>JAGCUK010000035.1 GCA_017962925.1 Bacteroidales bacterium | reverse complement strand
GCTGTCTCTTGCAAGAACGTTAAGACCGCCGAAGGCACGGAAGGAACCGCTGCCAGCGAAGGACCCGCAGCAGGTGCAATCGTTTATTTCAATCTGGACCGCGTACTCGAAGAATACGATATGGCCAACGATCTCCGTACCCAGGTCGAAACCAAGGTCAACAGCATCCAGCAGGAAATCAACCGCCGTGACACTAAACTCGAGAAGGATGTCAAGGCATTCCAGGACAAGATCGACAAGGGCCTTCTCACCCGCAGCGTGGCGGAAGTTCAGGGCCAGAAGCTCCAGCAGCAGCAGAACAGCTTCCAGCAGTATGCCGCTCAGAAGCAGCAGGAAATGGCTGAGGAGCAGCAGGTTATGCTCAACCAGATCGGAGATGCCATCAAGACCTTCCTCGATGAATACAACGCCGAGAAGAAATATGCGATGATCATCAGCACCCAGGGTGCAGTCCTTCCCGCTCCCGTGGCAGCCGCCGATCCTGAGCTCGACATCACCGATGCCATCCTCGAAGGCCTCAACGCAGCCTACGTGAAGACTAAGGCCAAGGAGAACAAGTAATTTGAAAACCGCCATCCTGTCCGCATTCCACCCCTTCCGGGGAGGCATCGCCCAGTTCAATGGAAACCTCTATCTTGAGCTGGGAAAAACGGCGGATGTGAAGGCATTCAACTATTCCCGGCAGTATCCGGGATTCCTCTTCCCCGGCAAGACGCAGTATGTGTCCGCCGGGGATGATTCTTTCCCCATGCCTTCGGAGGCGGTGCTGGATACGGCCAATCCTTTCAACTGGCCCGGAGCCGCCCGCAAGATACTCCGCTGGCAGCCGGACCTGCTGCTGATGCGCTATGTCATGCCTTATTTCGCGCCCTCACTGGGCTGCGTCGCCCGCAAAGTCAGGCGCAGCGGATGCAAGGTGGTGGCCATCGCAGACAACATCATCCCACACGAAAAGCATATCATCGACAAGCCCTTCACCAAGTATTTCCTTGGGGGGCTGGACGGATGCGTCACCCTCTGCGATGCAGTTGCAGAAGACCTGCACCGTTGGGCACCGGACCTTCCGTCCAAGGTGATTTTCCATCCCCTCTATTCCCACTTCGGAGAGAAACTGCCCCGCGAGGAAGCAGAGCGCACACTGGGCCTGCGGCCGGGGATGAAGAATCTGCTGTTCTTCGGGCTGATCCGGGAATACAAGGGCCTGGACATACTGCTGGAGGCATTCAACAGCCTGCCGGAGGACTACCAGCTGATAATCGCCGGAGAGTGCTACGGCCCCTTCGACAAGTATCAGGCGATTATCGACGCATCCCCCGCCAAAGACCGTATCCACCTCTTCCGCAAGTATATAGATGATTCCGAAGTGAAAGTCTATTTTTCTGCGGCGGATGTGACGGTGCTTCCCTATCGCAGCGCCACCCAGAGCGGCGTGAGTTCGGCGTCCTACCATTTCGAGGTGCCGATGATAGTCACTGCGGTCGGAGGGCTGAAGGAGACCATCGGCGATACAGGCACGGGACTTGTTGCGGATAAACCGAGTCCGGCGGCAGTTGCCGGCAAGATAACTGAGTTTTTCGGGGACGATTCCATACGGAGGAATTGTGTCGAGAGCATACGCCGCGAATCCGAGCGGCTGTCGTGGAAGCGCTTTTCCGAAGAATTGCTTAACTTTGCAGCAGAGTTATGAGCAAAAGACTGATTATTACCATTTTCCTTTCTGTGCTGCTTGCCGTTCCGGCAGCGGCTCAGGCATACCAGGCTCCCGAGGTGAAGATCTCTCAGGACAAGGTTAGGGTTAACGGAAAGAGTTATTACGCTCATGTGGTGACTGAGCGCCAGACCTTATATTCTATCAGCAAGGCTTACAACGTGAGTCTTCAGGATATTTATGATTCCAATAAGAATCTGGATCTGGAGAATGCAGGGTTAAAGGTGGGTCAGGTGATTTTCATCCCCACCAAGCCGTCCAAGACAGCTGCGGCGAATGAGCCTGAGCCTGTGGAGGAGGTGACGCCTCCTGCCAAGCCGGTCGTGGTGGTTCCTTATCCAACTGAGCCTGTGCCGGAGGAACCGAAGAAAGAGAACAAGAAAGAGGAAACCGAGGCGAGTACCGGTTCTTCCGCTCTTGACCGCTGGTTATTTCCTGGAAAGGGCAAGAAGACTGAAGAACCCGTAGCCACCGAAGAAGAGGAAACCCCGGCAGTCACCGAACAACTGCCACCTGTTGATACGACCGCAATTGCTGATTCTCTCGCTAAGGCCGAAAGTGCCAACGCTTTCGTTCTGGATATCCCGGAGAGGGTCAAAGTGGCTGTGGTTCTGCCGTTTACGAGCAGCCGCCTGTCGGATAATACCGTGGATTTCTATTCAGGATTGCTGCTGGCGGCACGCGATCTGGGCAAATCCGGAATTGCTTTGGATATCGATGCCATCGATGTGAGGGACAGCGCATTCATCACCCCTGCCAGTCTGTCGGACCACGATATCATCATAGGCCCCATTACTTCAAAGGACATGCAGGTGGTGCTTGCCAAGTGCCCCGAGGGAAAACTGGTGGTTTCGCCGCTGGATCCTCAGTCTGTCGCCCTTTCGAAGGATTTCCCCTCCATCCAGGCTCCTACCCCGACCGCTACCCAGAACGAAGATATAGTCCGCTGGGCAATCGAAGACATGCAGCCCGGGGACAGTCTGGTCCTCATCACCTCCAAGGGCGCTCCCCTTTCTGAGGGATCCAACTGCATAGTGGAGGCATTGAAGGCATCCGGTGTCAAGTATCATACTATCAGCTACGGCATCCTGGAAGGTCTGCAGATCCAGAAGGCGTTCGAGTGGCATTGCAGTGCGAACGGCACCACCCGATACATTGTTGCAGCCGACGACGAGTCCTTCGTTAACGATGCGGTGCGCAATGTCAATCTGATGCTGTTCAAGAAGCATGACGTGGCACTTTACGCGCCCTCACGCATACGTTCTTTCAATATGATCGAAACAGAGTATCTGCATAGCGTGAACACCCACATCAGCGCAGCTTACTTCACCGATTTCAACACCAAGAACGTCAGCAACTTCATAATGGCATACAGGGCGCTCTACAATGCAGAGCCCAATCAGTTCGCCTTCCACGGCTACGACACGATGCATTTCTTCGTGAACATCTGCCGCACCTACGGCCGCCAGTGGCCCAAGGTCCTGCAGGACTATAGCGAACGCGGCATGCAGACCGACTTCCGCTTCATGCAGGAAGAAGGCACTAAGGGCTTCATCAACGCCGCCGTCCGCCGTGTTGTCTATACACCTGAGTATAAGATAGTTCTACTGTAGGATTATTACAGTGCCATTAAGAAAAGCAGTCTCTCCGGCGGAGAGACTGCTTTTCTTAGTGCCTCAAGAATCATTCGCTAAACCTAGCGACGACTTCTTGAAATGATGGAATCATATTCACATCTTTCATTTCATTATTAGGTGGGAATATTCTACAATAATAACTAGGATCTTCGAATTGTTGTCTCGACAAAATATACTTAACCAATACACAAGATGGAGTAATATTAATTCTATTAGCATCCTCTTGCGAGATTAAATATGAACTATCTATTGAAAGCACGGAGGGATCAATAAAAACAACTAACACAGAATCTTTCAGCTTATTCTTCCAGGCCCTTTCACTACCTAAGCTAAAACGGATTCTTTTATCGTCCTTATCAACAAGGGCATTGGCATGAACCAATCTGTCTGCATAATCAAAATCTAATATCCCAACCATTGGCTTAATAGAACTTCTGTTCTCAAAAGAACGAACTACCATAGCATCAAAAGGAAGTGAACATGCTACAAGAATAAAAGCCACAAAAAAATGAACTATTGTCTTCATATTACAAAGGTAAAATTATTATATAAGAAAACAAAGCAATAGATAATATGCCCAGAGAACATAGTCAAACCAGTCCGAGTTAGATGATGTTAGTTTGTTTCCTCTTGTTTGTAGCGTTCCTGATGCGACGGTGTCACCATTTTTTAAATAGTATTCATTGGCCATCCTATTTGCAGATAATTCATACCACTCATCATCGTGGTCATGCCCCCATACATTATCCAAAGTGCTGCCAATACTACTCGGAATACCAATTAGGGGAATATATAGAAGACCCAATATATTACTCTGCTTTACATGGCCATATTCATGTGCAAATATTGCATCTATCTGTGGATCTGATTCTATGTTTTTTCCATTTATGTATGATCCCAAGGTGAATCCCCAGTCAACCTCATCTGGTGTTAAATAATCTTTCCCGTACCGATTTATTAGCGTTGCATCATGATAGTACTCTACATTCACTCTCCAGAGATTATTCCTGAAGTGTCCTGTAAGATTTCCTGCAATAGTTTGTGGGAGTTCCCATGTGAATCTTGATATTATAAGCCAGGCATTTCCCCAAAATGACTTATTGTTATCTGTCCTTAATAACCCCCAGTCAATCTTTGCAGCATTTTCAACTCTTTTACCATATTGTTTCCATTCTTCTACAAAACCATTCCAGGCCCCTTCAAGGCCATTGTCAATACCTCCTTCAACAGCTTTGTATATACTGGAGAAAATCGTACACACACCTCTTACAACTGCCGTAAGAATTGTGCCTATAATCTCCCCACTCTCATCCGTATACTTAAGCGGATTATTTAAACAATACGAATATCTGTTGAAGTTTTGGGTGGATGCCGGGTCCTGAATAAGCGGGTCTGGGGCGAGGAATCGGCCGGTGACAGGGTCATAGAGGCGGGCGTTGCAGTTGATGATGCCCAGTCCGGCGATAACCTCGTGGCCGGTGTAACCGTGGCTACCGATAATCTTTGAGTATAAACTGGTTCCTCCAGGGAATGACACCGCAAGCGTATCCACCGAGTTATAGTCGCTATCCATCGGCACGACACTTCCCCAAGGGTCATAATAATAGACTTCCCTAAGAGAGCCGTCTTGTGTCGCCACATGGGTAATGCTTCCCTGCACATCGCGACCGATGTTGTACGGGATCCAGGCACCATTGCCCACTTTCACCAGCACCATAGGGGCATCGTATGCCGTTCCGCCGAGGAACAGGCGCTGGATAGTCTCGGTGCAGGGAACCATATCCATCAGGTCATCACTCCAGACCTCATACGACCGTTCATCCTTTTCGTATATACCGTCCCCGAGGTATACCCTCGAGATGCCGTTTGCACTTTGGGTGCTCTTTGCCTTCTGTCCTGAAGCATTGTATGTGTATGTGGCATAAGTCGGGGTTTCCCCTTCCTCGGCATACATCGCATCCAGCACTGCGGCAGGACGGTCGAAACTCGTGGTGGTTACACTGAAGTAAGACAGCCTGTCCTCCGTCCAGTCGCCATAATCAATTACCGCATGCGTATTCTGGTAAGGGTCATTCGGGTTGGCATAACTCAAGCTGACGTCCTGCTTACCAAGTATGTTGCCTTTCGTATCAAGACTCACGCTGATGGTTCCGCGTTCATACGGACGCCATGTCACATTCATCGTATCCAATTGAGCGGGAAGAGTCTGTGTAGCGGTGATTAAACGGTTAAGTCCGTCATAGTAGAAGTCCTCCCTCATTTCCAGGACATTGTCCTTTCTCCAAGCCATGTTGCCAGTAGCGCTGTCGTATGAGAACTCGAAGTCCTGAAGCAGGGTTCCTGGTTCATTATACATCCGACGTCTGGACGGAATGCCGGCCGCGGTGTATCCATAAAGCCGCTGCACCATTCCGGTCCACACTTCTGTCGGCTGGCCGAGAGCGTTTTCGGACAATAGACTAAAGGCCGTTGTGCCGTTTTGCAGTGTCGTCCCTGAATGATGGCCGTTAGCATAGGTAAATGTTTCCGTAGTGATGGATCCATTCTGGGTAGTATAGTTTATGCTGGCGACATTGCTGCCGGCACCATAGGTATATGTCCTTCTCAGCCAGTTGGTGCTGTCGGCATGTTCCGTTTCAGTGACGGGGCGTCCGTAACCATCATAGGTGAACGACCTTGAGGTGCCGTTGGTGGAGGTCTCGCTCAAGAGTTTGCCGTAGCTGCTGTCGTAGAGCGTCGTTCCGTAGGTATAACTGGTGTTGAACTCCGGGCGTGTCACGGAGGTCACCCTGCCGAAACGGTCGTAGAATGTGGTCACCGTTCCGTTCGGGCCGGTATGGGCAACACTGCTACTGCCGTCGGAGTTGTCGGTGTAGGTATCGGATCTGGTTCCAGCACTTGGGTCAACAATCGCGGTTCTCCTGCCATAGACGTCATAGGTGAAGGAAGTTACAATGTTTTGATTTGTTCCAGCGGGAGTTACCGTCACGCTGGACGGCTGGCCGTCATCGCGAAGCGCGTATGTTATAGTTCCTCCTGCATCGGAGACGCTTACAACGTTACCTTCCGCATCAGTGGTGGATGTGGAGGTCATCCTTTCCTTGGTGGTCGTAGTGCTCGTACCGCTGTAGCTCCATGTGGTCTGCTTTCCGCTCGCCTCTAACAGGCTTATCGGACGGTTGTAACTATCGTATGTGTAAGTATTCCAAAGGCTCGGACCCGTAGCCGAATTTTTGTATGGGAGGCTCGTCCTGGCCAGGCGGCCGCGGCCGTCGTACTCCGTAGTCACATACTGCCAACTGCCGTCGAAACGTTTGTTCGCGCTCCTCACCTCCCTGCCGAGAGCATCGTACCACACTTTCGTGTCCGGCTGGCCGGTTACGGTCTTGCTCACGCAGTAAAGACCGGGCTCGCCGGAAGCGGACCAGGCGTAAGTGATGTATTCATCCGTGCCGTCAGGAAGGAATTGGTAGGTGAGGCGTCCCCAGGCATCATAGCCGTAGTCGGTCTCATGTGTCAGCCAGTTATAGACCGTCGCCGGTTGGCCATACTTTGTATAGCACTCATATATCGTGGTACGTCCAAAAGGGTCTGTGCTGCCAGTCACATAACGGCCATTATTATCATACATGTAGGTACTTTCGTTATAGGTCGTTGCACCGTACGCAGATGTCCTGTCGCTGGTGACGTTACCGTGGACGTCGTACGCCACGATGTGGTCCGATGTCAGATTCCATGACGTGCTTCCTCCGCTTATAGTGCCGGCATAAATCTTTGTCCGAGTAGGGCGCTTCAGGCTGTCTAACGTGTATTCCGTCTTGCGTGCAAAGGTCCCCTTAGTCTTTATCACCGAAGTGGGTGTCCCTAATAAATACAATGTTGAAGATACGCTATTGGAATACCCTGTCAAAGTAACGCTCTGAATACCATCGCCTCCGTTAATAGATCGCCCTGTGGTGGCACTGACCGGGAGATCGTACGAGTCATAACTATAACTGGCTGTCGTGACCACCCCAGTGAGTGCATCAGTCTCAACACTTTCTGTTAGCCGCGGGTCAGCCTTTCCTGCAATACCGACATGATCATCGTATGCATATGACGATGATGAGAATGGTGTTTGCTGGCCGGAAAGCATGGTTGACTGACTCGCCACCACCCCGAACTTCTCCGGATCAAACACCGTGCGTGTTACCGTCTGACTGATGCAATCCTCCGAAGTCAACGCTCCGAATCCGCAGAAGCCAAGGCCCAGGCGGTGAAATGCCGCATCCTCATAGTTGTATTTCCCCTTTTCGATAATCTCGCCTGAGCTCTTCCCAGCCTTGGATGACAGGAGAAATAAAGGGAAAGCCACTTTATAGTATCCATCAGCCTGGGAATAACTACGGGTATAATCCTCATCATAAACATCTTCTTCACCTGAAACCATCATGTTGCCATACCCACTTGCGCTCACGTTACCGGTGCCGTCGCTGTGGCAGCGTATCATCCTGAGCAGTGAACGGTCCCGCGTAAAGCCGTATTTGGCAATGAACCGCCCCATTATCGATACGACACCGCCTGTGCCGTATGTGTCGAAGATGTTGAAAGGGACGATGTCCCCGCTCATCCATACCTCGGTTTCACGGACGTCTCCGCTATGGAATGATGTGCCGTTGCTGTTGAGCGCGATCTTCATGTAACTGCTTCCAGGAAGGCGTTCCAATGCGTCTACAAGGCCGTCCCGATTCACATCTGCAAAGACAACATACGAATTGCCGCCAGTGATTTGCAGACCGGAAAGGGACCTATGTTCATAACCTGTCCCCGTATAACACCATGCCGACGCCGTCCCGTTATCGGGAATTACAACAAAGTCGAGGTATCCGTCGCCGTTGACATCGGTGATGTATGGTCCGTGATGGCCCCATGCACTTGATGATAGTATATTCCAGGTATGCTCCAGAGAGAAACCACCGTTCAGGGATGTGCAGCCATACACTTCTATCGTCGGGGTCTCTCCGCTGATTCGCACTATCTCTGTCCTTCCGTCCGCATCGACATCCGCGCAAAGCACCCGATAGTTGTCAACGTCCCCCATAGAATGGCTGAACAGGTATCCTTCATATGTCTTCTCTCCTGCGAATAGATCAACGACAGCAAAACGGGAAACAGGTGTTTCCGAGAAAAAGGGCGTATTCGAAGACATAACCACCAGATCGGCCTTCCCATCACCATCATAGTCTCCAAACCAGTAGTCCAGTTCTGACGGACCATGAGTTGTCCAATTCTCAATTTCATTAATCCCGTAAGGAAAAGTCCTTTCCCTATTACCTTTAATTTGAAAAGAAAACTGTCTGGTAGAATAAGAGTTCAAAGAATTGACACTAATTACGGTGACAATAACGGCCGTACTGTCTTCATACGGGGTTCCATAGTTGATCTTAACCAGTTCGTCAACCCCATCACCATTTACGTCTACTGCCTCCATCGTTTGAAACCCGGAGTCGAAATTGAGCGTAAAAGAAGACGTAGTATCCGTGGACGGTACTACAGAAATAAGTTCTTGTCCTCTGCAACCACTTCCGTAAATGGTGGATGCACCATGTTCAGTTTCTATATATCTGTTAAACCTCTTCCAACTGACAACACCGTCCGATGCCTTGCCGGGAAGCAAACGCCCTTTAATGTGTTGGAGAAGGTTCCCGTTACCTTCAAGCCCAAACCCCACTGTTTTCGAATACTCCCGCAACAGTCCCTTAGGAATCCCGTCACACTCATCTGTTACGTAACTGAACCTCGCCGGAGGGAGGCTGTGCCCGCTGCCGTCATAGCATTCAATCTTTTCAAGAAGGTTGACGTCTTCGGCTTCTTTATGTGACAGTGAATACCGCACCAATGTATCCGCACCGGACAGACTGGCGATACTCTTCAGCAGGAAGCCGTTAGTAATCCTTGCGCCGGCATAGTACTTGGTAATCTTGTCGGTTCGTCCAGTATATCCGAAAATGACCGATGCGGACGGTGCTCCTCCTGAAGTGTATCCATAACGGATGGCAGTAATTCTCCATTCGCTGCCACCGTCCGTCGGCTGGGCATATTCATAGGTAATTCTATTTCCGAGCCGGTCCGTCTTTTCCGTTATCGGATAAAAAGCCTGCGGCTGTGTTGTTGTACTCCAGCCGTATGTGGCCCTGGTTCCATCGGGATATATCACCGTAAAATGTGACACAACTCCGAAGGTGTCCCGATGGGCCTTGGCTAAGATGCGTCCCCGTGCTGTTACCAGCGGATAGGTTGCGGCATAATCCGGCCCCTGGTTTTCCAGAAGCGGCACTCCGTCGAGGCTCCATGACGCATGGGAGTCATCTGTGCCGGCCGCCTCGTTGGTGCCGTGATAATAACGATTCCTGGCGGTGACAGTTATTGCAGACAGCCCTCCTATATCCCAGCCGTATCCGGCCAGACCATTTTCCGCCTGGCTGTTATATGCAAGCATCACGCTTGGCGTCAGTTTGATTCCTGCTGCAACGGGGATGGACAACGAGTATGTGACGCCACCTGTCGGCGTGGTGCCATCCACTACCGGGATGCTCCCTACATCATGCCCAGATATTTCAATATGGCCGGATTGTTCCGACAGCCATGACGACAGGCTGTCTGCGTTTGCCAGTCTGTCAACCGACGCCGGCGTGATTGCGTTGAATATAGTATTGGTCGTATCGCTCGGATCGTCGGTAAACCTCCTCTTGTGCACAAGGTGCATGATATAGGTGGTATCAATCGAATCGTGAAAACGGAAATCCTCCGTCATGTCCACGTATCCCATGTTTTCATACAAGGGCGTAATAGTTACTATGCCCGAACCTGAGCCATACCATGGCGACACATAGAAATGCCCACCACCAGTTAGATCTGTCAGCGTCCAAGACCCTATGGCGTCCACCTGGACCGTCTTGGGAGTCCTGTCGCCGGCGTCCCATTCAACATAATCCGGATAAGCAATTGGCTGCTGATTTCCACTTTCGCCGTTATTGCCTCCATTGTTATTGTAAGCTCCTTGAGTCAATGAGACATTATGATACTCAGTACCATTCGTAACTTGCAAGGTGGCACTACAAGTAGAACTTCCCGTGTTTATTCCGGACGGGGCCACGGTGATCGTTCCCGTCTGCTGATTCTCTGTGCGAATGAAGCCGTTGCCTATAATGTTGGACGTCCATCCGCTGCCGCTCACATACACTGACTTGGAATCCGTCTCGGAATATGTCCACGATAATTGTTCAGGTGAGACACTGAAAATAGCACGAGGCGCAAGGTGATATAGATACAAAGCGCCTCCTCCGTTACCAGTGCTTATTACATATAACCCACCCTCAATTATAGACCCCGTATTGGTACTCAATGGAGTAATCGCAACAGTGCTGCCGGATGTGCCGCTCGAAGGGCTTACTGAAAAGTGATTAGATATAAGCGTGCTATCCGCCTGCCATGTACCACCACCCTGAACGCTTACCGTTGCATACTTAGTCATTGTCTCATTCGCCGACCAGGTTAACTGGGAGGGCGTGAAGGTAACTTGCGCATCTAAGTTTATACAGAAAAACAGGAAGAACGCAAGGTTGGGCAACTTTTTGGTTACCCATCTCAATAAAAGTTTTAATGTATTCATATTATTATTTGATTACTTGAAGTATAACAAGATTAACTTGGGTCAACTCCAGGCAATCAGGAGAGGGATTTTGCAGATTCGCAAAAAAAACCTACCTTTGACTGCCTTTTGTGGAGAGCGGGGGTGACTATTCCCCGCGTTGTACCAACATCTATGGCACCTGAGTGGAGCTTTAACAATCTTGCTGGATGTGGGGGCTCCATTCTCTTTTATAGTCGATACCTCATGACGCTACATGGTTTCGTCCTCCTTATAGTTTATAAGTTTATAATAATGTTGCTGAGTGGGCAGCCTTGGCCTTTGGCTTTCCACTTTTGCAAAGGTGAGTAGAAAATCCCGAACTTCCAAGATTCCGAAAAAGAAAAGTTTTCAACAGGCAGAATGTTGAAAACTAATGTCCCAAAAATGAAACTAGTTTAAAAGGGCCCTGGCGTTGGCTTTGGCTTCCTCCGTGATTCGCTCGCCGCTCAGCAGGCGGGCGATTTCGTTTATGCGCTCTTCGTCGGAAAGACGGCGCATGGTTGAGATGGCATCGACACTCTTTTCCACCACGAAATGGGCGGAACCCTTGGCGGCGACCTGCGGCAGATGGGTGATTGCAAGCACCTGCATATTCTCGCCCATACGGCATATCATCTGGCCCATCTTGTCTGCTGCACTGCCGGAAACACCGGTGTCGATTTCATCGAAGATCATGGTGGGCATGCCGGCATACTTGGCCATCAATGCCTTGAGGCTCAGCATAATGCGGGAGATTTCACCGCCGGATGCGCACTTTGCCACATCCACGGGGGCGGTGCCGGTTGCAGAGAACCTGAACATCACTGCATCCTGCCCCGTGGCAGAAGGCTCGGCAGCTTCGAGTTCAACTGCAAAAACGGCCCTGTCCAGCTCCAGGAAACGGAGCGACTCCTGTATGCCGGCGGCAAGAGCGGGAGCGGATTTCGCGCGGGCGGAATGTATCTTGGTGCAAAGGGCCAGATGGGCCTTGCGGGTGGTTTCGATATCCTTTTCGAGGGCAGCCTGCTTCTCTTCCAGCGAAGTTGAATCGAACAAGGCCTCGGAGTACTTCTCGCGCGAGGCGATCAACTCCGCCACGGAGGTACATCCGTGCTTCTGCATAAGGCTGTACAGCAGGCCCATGCGGTCTTCCACCTGCTCCAGACGCTCCTGCGAAAGGGAGATGTGGGAGTCGAGATCCGTCACTGTTTCGGCGATATCCGCCAGTTCAATGCGGGAGGAGTGCAGGCGTTCAGCAAGTTCTCCGGTGCCGGGCACGAGCTGCGAAAGCTTCCCCAGCAGGCGCTCCGCCTCTTTCAAGGCAGATTCCACACTCATCCCCTCCTCAGGTTCAAGAAGGGCGCCCACAGCGGCAAAGTTCTCTTTTATGGATTCAGCGTTGGCGAGTTGCTTCTGCTCTGCCTCCAGCTCCTCCAGTTCCCCATCTCTCAGTCTGGCATCATCCAGCTGCTTGAAACGGGCCTCGTTGTATTCGCGGTCGGCCTGCAGGCGCGAGAGTCTCTCCCGGATTCTATCCAGTTCCTTCGTTTTACTCAGGATATCACTCCACAACCCGCGGCAGGCCTCCACATCCTCTGCACAGCCCGCATAATAATCCAGCACGTTCATCTGGAAGCGGCGGTCCGCCAGTTGCAAACTCTGGTGCTGGGAGTGGATATCCACCAGCGAACCGGCGATATCCTGAAGCAACTGCACGTTTACGGGAGAATCGTTGATGAAGGACCTGCTGCGCCCGCTGGCGTTCAGCACGCGGCGGATGAGCAGATTCCCCCCATCCCATTCCACATCGGCCTCTTCAAGCAGGGGCTGCAGAGCCTCGGGGGCGGAAAAATCCCCCTCCACTATGCAGTTCTGCGCACCGGCGGAAATCAGGGAGGCATCCCCCTTCGCACCCATCAGCAGCGACAGCGCACCCAGAAGGATGCTCTTGCCGGCACCCGTCTGCCCCGTAATAATGCCGAGACCCTCCGGAAGAGAGATATCCAGAGAGTCTATCAGCACGTAATTCTCTATGTGAAGCGACCGAAGCACGGCTACTCCTCGCTCTTTGCGGTGCGGAAGTAAATGTCGCCGTTCTCGAATTCAGAGATGGCTACGAGATCCGGCTTAGGCTGGCGCTCATAGTACTTGGAGATTTCGATCTGTTCCTTATTCTCGAAAACCTCTTCCTTGGTGGCATCGCGCTCGCCGCGGAAATCTTCGAGTTTGCGGTTCAGTTCCTTCTTCTCCGCCATCGCTATCTGGTTTGCCCTCTTGGAGAGGATAACTACGGTCTCATAAATGTTGCCCGTGGGCTCTGCCAGGTTCTTGATATCCCTGGTGATTGTGTTGACAGGTATTTTCTTTTCCATACTTCTTATACCATCCGCTCTGCGCGGAAAGTTTCAAATTTTTTCTTTCGCTTTTTTGTAAAGGTGCTCCAGCTCTTTGCAGCGGGAAGTAGACTCCGGGTATTCACCCACGAAATTCAGGTAATCGTCCACGAATATCATGTAGCGCTCCTTCTGCTTCTGGGGCACGCTGAGAGATGCATATTTATAGGAAGACATCGCCGTGTAGTAGAGGATATCCTCGCGGTAGATATTGTCTGCATCGTCCTTCAGCACGTTACGGAATGCCACGCGCGCAGCCTTGTACTGCTCCATCTTATAGTATAGATAGGCATTCTCATATGCCTTGCGGTCCAGGCGCTCGTTGAGATCCTCCAGCATGCGCTTGCACAACGCAGTGTGGAGCGAAGCCGGATGATTCATCTGATATTCGTTGATTGCCACTATCGCATTGTAGGTGGGAGTCTGGTCCAGTTCCCAGCGATATGTGCTCTTGTAGAGGCAGTCCAGGCGAAGGAACTCCGCATCATCCGCAAAGGGACTGCGGGGGAACTTGTCCAGGAAAGACTTGAAATTGGCTTCCGCGGTATAGAAATCCTTGTCGCGATAGTTACTCAGAGCCCAGTAGAACTGCACTGTATCGTCCTGGGGGGTGCCGCTGGTGAGCACGGACATGCTTTCGAAGAGCTGTCCGGCCTTGCGGTACTTACCCTGGTTGAAATACTCGAACGCGGCCTTGTACTTCGCTTCCACGTCGTTCCCGGAAAGGAGCGTCTCATACTGCCCTTTGCAGGCAGGCAACAGCGAAATCAGAACAGCCGCAGCAAGAATGATTCTCGATAACTTCATTTCTTCAAATATTTTTCTGCATCCAAAGCCGCCCGGCATCCGGATGCCGCAGCGTTGATGGCTTGGCGATAGTGAGGATCCTGCACGTCTCCCGCGGCGAAAACACCTTCTACGTTGGTATGCGAAGAGCAGCCGTTTGTCACTATGTAGCCGTTTGCATCGATCTCCACCCACTCTTTCACCAGGTCGGAGTTGGGATGATGACCGATTGCAAGGAAAAAGCCGTCAACTGCTATATCAAAAACCTCGCCATCTTTGCGTTCGATGCGGACGCCCGTCACGCCGGCGGCATCGCCCAGCACTTCGCGGGTGTTGCAGTTCCAGAGGATTTCGATGTTGGGAGTCTCCTTCACCCTCTTCTGCATGGCCTCGGAGGCGCGGAAAACATCCCTGCGAACAATCATATAAACCTTGCGGCAGAGGCCGGCGAGATAGGTAGCCTCCTCGCAGGCGGTATCTCCCCCACCCACCACGGCGACATCCTTCTTGCGGTAGAAGAATCCGTCGCAGGTGGCGCAGGCAGAAACTCCCATCCCGCGGTATTTGCGCTCGGAGGGCAGGCCCAGATATTTGGCGGTCGCACCTGTAGCGATGATGACAGCATCCGCTTCGATCGCGGGAGTGCCGTCGATCTCGAACTTAAACGGGCGTACGGAAAGATCCGCCTTGGTGATGATGCCCCTGCGGATATCCGTTCCCACATTGACGGCCTGTTCGCGCATGGCACCGGTGAGGCTGAGGGAATCGATTCCCTTGGCAAAACCGGGATAGTTCTCCACCAAAGTGGTGGTGGTGAGCTGCCCGCCAGGTTCGGGGCCTTCGTAAAGAACAGGGCTCAGGCCCGCTCTGGATGCATAAATGCCCGCAGTGTAACCGGCCGGGCCGCCGCCAATTATGAGAAGTCTGACTTTTTCCATCGGAGTGTCTTTAATAGCGCACAAAGTTAAGCATTATTTTTATTATCTTTGCCCTGTTGATAACTCTAGCCTATTATGAAAATCGTCAATCTTGGAGAAAAGAACTCACTGCTCAATTC
Organism: Bacteroidales bacterium; assembly: GCA_017962925.1. GTDB lineage: Bacteria > Bacteroidota > Bacteroidia > Bacteroidales > UBA932 > Cryptobacteroides. The sequence continues at coordinate 25,068 of JAGCUK010000035.1, read as the reverse complement.
ATTCATAGCCCAGATCAGGGACAAGAGCGTTCAGAAAGATGCCCTGCGCTTCCGCAACAACTTGCACCGGCTCGGGGAAATCTTCGCCTATGAAATAAGCAAAACCCTGGCATACAGCGATAAGGACGTGCGCACGCCCCTGGGCACTGCCACCGTCAAAACCTATGATACCAAGATAGTTCTAGCGACCATTCTCCGCGCAGGCCTGCCCCTGCACGACGGAATGCTTTCGTATTTCGAGAATGCGGAGAATGCCTTTATCGCAGCCTACCGCAAATACGACGCAGCCGACAAGTTTCATATCAACACCGAATACTGCACCACTCCCGAACTTTATGGCAAAACGCTTATCCTTTCGGATACGATGATTGCCACCGGTTCATCCATCGTGCTGGCCTACGACCGCCTTGTAAGTGACGGAGGGGATCCTGATTATACCCATTTCGTATGCCCCATCACCAGTGTTGCAGCCGTGGATACCCTAAAGAAAGCGGTGCCCTCCAACTGCACCCTGTGGACTGCAGCCATCGACGAGGAACTCACCAGCCACTCATTGGTAGTGCCCGGGCTCGGCGATGCCGGAGATCTTGCTTACGGAGAAAAGGTTTAAAGGCTACAGTTCCTTGCGCCAGCGGGCAAGGGGAATTCCCAGCTGACCGCGATATTTTGCGATGGTGCGGCGGGCCACCTTGTAACCGCGTTTTTCCATCTCAGAGACAAGCTGCTCATCCGTGAGCGGCTTTTTCTTATCCTCACCGTCCACGCAGTCCTGCAGAGCCTTCTTGAGCTCGCGGGTAGACACCTCCTCCCCTTCCTTATTCTCCATTCCTTCGGAGAAGAAGTACTTGAGCGGGAAGATGCCGAAGTGAGTTTCTATGTATTTGCTGTTCACCACGCGGGAGATGGTGGAGATGTCGAATCCGGTCTTTTCCGCTATGTCCTTGAGCACCATCGGCTTGAGGTTGGCGTCGTCGCCGTCCAGGAAGTACTCGTGCTGGAAGTCCAGTATGGCCTGCATGGTGCGCTGGAGGGTGTTCTGGCGCTGTTTCAAGGCCTCGATGAACCATTTCGCGGAATCTATTTTCTGGCGGATGAAAGTAGCGGCCTCCTTCTGAGCGCGGTCCCCGGAGCCCTTGGCCTCCAGCATCATCTCGGAATACTTGCGGTTGACCCTGAGTTCCGGGATATTGAAACGGGGCATGGTGAAGGAAAGGTTGCCGTCGTGCTCCTCCAGAACGAAATCCGGGACTATCTGCTGGGCCTGGTCGGAATAGCTGTCATCCAGCTGTCCGCCCGGGGCGGGATTCAGGCGTGTGATGCATCCTATGGCGGCCTTCAGCCTGGTTTCATCCAGGTTCAGGCGGGACATAACCTTATTGAAATGGCGATTGGTGAACTCCTGGAACTGCTCGTTCAAGATGCGGTAGGCATCCTTCACATCCTCAGTCTGGGTACGCGCCCTCAACTGGATCAGGAGACATTCGCGCAGGTCCCGGGCACCAACTCCGGCCGGGTCGAACTCCTGCACCATCGCCAGCATATCCTCCACCTCCTGCTCCGTCACCTCCAGGCCCGCACGGAACGCAAGGTCATCCACCAGCGATTCTATATCGCGGCGGAGATATCCGTCGGCGTCCAGACTGCCGATGATAAAAGCTCCGATCTGGTAATTGCGCTCGCTGAGATGCCTGTAGCCTAGCTGCTCCATCAGGCTCTCGGTAAAGCTTTCGCGCACAGAGAAGGTGTTGTATTCGGGACGGGGATCCTTGCCCCAGTTGTTCACGCGGGTTTTGTAGGCGGGGATATCGCCATCGTCCTTTATTTCATCTATGGAGATGTCCTTGGGCTGATCGTCGTCCTGCTGCTTTTCAGGATCCGGGCCGTCATCCAGAACGGGGTTTTCCTCAAGCTCGGAACGTATTTTCTGCTCCAACTCCTGAACCGGCAGCTCTATGAGCTTGATGGTCTGGATCTGGAGCGGAGAAAGCCGCTGTGTCTGCTTGAGTTCGAGCCCCTGTTTCTGCATCTTAGTTAACTTTCTTCAGCACTTTCAAGGTATCTACCCTGAACGCGCTCCGGTTCTCCACCGCGGGATATTTGAAGCGCTCCTGCACTATGAATGCCGAGGGGAACTGCTGCTTGATGGCGCCCAATGCGGCGAGTGCCTCGGATTTATTGCGGTAATCCCCCACCGTCACGCGGAAATACGGGCTGGAGAAACTCCTGTAGGCAGATACCCCCGGATTCAGCACCTTGAAACGGTAAAGGGCGGCCTCGCTGGCGCCGCGGGCAGATTGGGAATTATCGAAGAATATGCGGATGCGATAGCCGCTGTATTGCTTGGAGCGATTGGAACGGATGCGGGTTTCTACGGCGTTGCGTATCATTCCGGACTGCTTCACGTTCACTCCATCCGGCATCACGTTGAAGATGGTGCTGCCTTCAAGGGTGGAATCCACTGCTGCCAGCGGAGTGAAAACCAGAGAATCCACTAGCACATAGCCCGGAGGCACTACCTGCTGGGCTCGGGCTGCGAGGCCTCCTGCCATCGCGAGGATCAACAATATGGCGATTCTTTTCATTTCTTCAAGAACTTTGAAAGTGGCACATCTTTATAATCAATATCTTTGCCAATCTTGCCGGCAACGTTGGCGCGGGCATGTAAATCTATCGTAAACTCTTCCGGATTGAAACTCTTGTAGGTGGCCAGCAATTGCATAAGGCCCACACCTTCAGCCAGTTGCGCCTGAAGCGGGATGCGGTACACCCGGTCGCATTTTCCATCTATGCTCACCGGCTCTCCGGTAACCAGCCCCATCACATTGCCGTTCTGCTTCACCGTGGCCTCGATATCCCGCACCTGGAACGCCGGTGCCGGATTGTTTATCCCCACCGCAACCACCACGTTGGCGCTGCGCAAACTGCTCGGCACCACACTCTCCAACTCGAACGAGGAGACCTTTATCTTCTTGTACTTGCTCACGCAGCCGGTAAGCACAAACGCCGCCAGGAGCAAAAGCAGGGATAATTTGACTATTCTTTTCATCTATCTTACAAAGATAGTTATTTTTTTAGTTCGCAGAGAAGGGTGGCGGAGGTGCAGTCGACCACACGGACACGGACGAAGTCGCCGGCCTTATGGGTAGTATCGTTCCAGACACACATCTTGTTGGAGCCGGTGCGGCCGCAAAGCTGGGCGTCTCCCTTCTTAGAAGGGCCTTCCACCAGCACTTCGAATTCACGGCCCACATCCCGCTTGTTGCTTTTCAGCGACAGACGGTTCTGCAGTTCAATCAGCTCGTTCAAGCGGCGTGTTTTCACTTCCAGAGGAATATCGTCGGGATAATTGCGCGATGCCAAAGTGCCGGGGCGTTCGGAATAGTTGAACATGAAGGCAGCATCGTATCCCACCTCCTCGAATATGCTGAGCGTGTCCCGGAATTCCTCCTCGGTCTCGGAGCAGAATCCCACGATTGCATCGGTGGTGATGCCGCAGTCGGGCATGGCCTGGCGGATACGTGCCACCCTTTCAAGATACCACTCCCGAGTGTAGCGGCGGCGCATCTTTTCAAGGATTCGGTCGTTGCCGCTCTGCACGGGAAGATGGATGTGATGGCAGATGTTGGGCCAGGCAGCCATGGTATCTATCACTGCATCGGAGATGTCTTTTGGATGGGAGGTAGAGAAGCGCACGCGAAGCGTCGGGGAAACTCCTGCCACCAGCGCCAGCAACTTCGCAAAGTCAACATCTTCAAAGAGATAGGAATCTACATTCTGCCCCAGCAGCGTCACCTCCTTGTACCCCGCCTCAACGCATTCGCAGGCTTCGCGCACTATGGTGTGCCAGTCGCGGCTGCGCTCGGCACCGCGGGTGTAAGGCACCACGCAGTAGGAACATACGTTGTTGCATCCGCGCATTATGGAGATGAATGCAGATACTCCGTTCTTGTCGATCCGCACCGGGGAGATGTCGCCGTAGGTCTCCTCGCGGGAGAGTTCCACGTTGATGCCCTTGGCGCCGTCATATACTGCCTGCAGCAGGTCCGGGAGGTGCCTATAGGCATCCGGCCCCGCCACTACATCCACCTTGCCGGTGTCCAGCAGAGCATCCTTCAGACGCTCTGCCATACACCCCAGGATGCCGACGATTAGCCCCGAGCGCTTCTTGCGGAAGGTGTTGAAATAGTCGATGCGGCCCCAGATGCGCTGCTCGGCGTTGTCGCGAATCGAGCAGGTATTGGCCATTATCACATCCGCCTCCTCAATATTCTCGGTGCGGGCATATCCCTCCTTCGCCAGAATCGAGAACACCACTTACGTGTCGTTCACGTTCATCTGGCAGCCGTAGGTTTCGATGTAGAGCTTTTTCATTTAACTATCTGGTCCTTGAGGAACTTGGCGAGGTCTGCCTTGAAGGTTTCCCTATAGCTTCCCAAGCCGTCTCCTTTGCGATACGGGGGATGGTTGAAGCCCCATCCGTGGCCACCGTCGGGATAAATGTGCATGGTGGCGCTGATGCCATGCTGGCGCAAGGCGTAGTAGTAGTCTATGCTGTTCTGTATGGGCACAGCGGTATCGTTTCCGCTCAGCCCGAGGAAGGTGACGGGTGTGCGGTTGCTCACGCGCCTGTGGAGGCTGTACCATTCCTCATCCTCCGCAGTCCAGGTATGGCCGATCAGGTTTTCCTTGCTCCCCTGATGGGTAACTCCAGGCTCCATGGTAATCACCGGATAGATCAGCACGGAAAAGTCCGGGCGGGTGATATCATCTACAAAAAGAGTGGATGCGCTGGCGGCCAGATGCCCTCCGGCGCTGAATCCCATCACACCGATCTTATCTATCCCCCACTCCGCAGCGTGATAACGGCAGTAGCGGAAGGCGTTCTGAACGTCGGTGAGCGGCACGGTCTTGTGGCCATAAGGCAGGCGGTAGAACATGTTGCAGACTGCGATTCCCTGGCTCAGAAGCCACTCCACAGTGCAATATCCTTCGTTAACCTCTGCCACGAACCAGTAGGCCCCGCCGGGGCAGTTGATGATCATCAGGCCGTTGGGGTTCTCCGGGAAATAGAATTCCATGCGGGCGCTGTCGCCGATGTCATAGACCATACCCACGGGCTTCACAGTTTCGGGGCCGTGCTTGCCGTTATCTTCGCCGGGGCCGAGGGTGATGGCCACGCCGTTTTCGACTATGCCCTTGCCGGCCGCCTGGCCTTCGGGATAGAGATAAACTATCTTGCTCTGTTTGATGGGTTTATCGTCGTTCACGCCACCTGCGCTCAAGGCGAGGGGCAAAAGGGCTGCAACGATTGCCAGTAGTACCTTTTTCATTATTCTACGTATGCTACGATTTCACCTTTTACAACATTCTTGCCCTGCTTGCCCGTAACTGCCACTATGCGTCCGTCGCGGGCTGCGGGGATTTCTTCGCGGCCGTAATAAGTCTGCACGTATCCTACTGGCTCACCTGCCTTGACGGCTGTGCCGGCGACGGGCGCCGCGGAATCATCCTCCACATCCACCTGCCAAAGCAACTGACCCTTCACTGGAGCCTGCAAAGGAACGGCGTGAGGATACTTCTGTGCGTATTCTTCGGCGCTGAATTCGGGGGTTTCCACTACCGGGCGTACCAGCTTGATGGGAGCTCCAGCCTTGGCGCGGAAGTCTTCCAGTTCGGTATTGAAGCGCTGCTTGGCCAGGCCTGAGCGGAAGTCGCGATACTGCCTTTCGTGCATGGCGAACTCGAACAGTTCCTCCTGGTCGGGGCCCTCGTCCCATCCTTCCTCTTTCATCATCTGACGGAACTTGGAAAGTTCGTCCGGATACATGTCCTGCGGATTGCCGTCGTAGAACTCCATGCCCTTTTCCTTCGCGAGCTCGATAATTTCGGGAGCGAGGGGGCCGGGAAGCTTGCCCATCTTGCCCAGAATCATTCCCCAGGTGTCCTTGTCGATGGTGGTCCAGCGAGGATTGCCCTTGATGACGTTCAGCAGGTTCATCAGGGCGGTGTTCTTAACGTACTGGCTGAACGGGGTCACGAGGGGCGGATAGCCCAGGCGCGGCCATACGTACTGCACTTCTTCGAAGAGCTTCACCATCAGGGTATCCAGGGTCATGTCCGGACGGCCTGCCGCCCTTTCCGCCGCATTGACTGCGCCGAGGAAGGGTTTGAGGTCTGCCATCATCGAGCCCATCATTCCGCCGGGGAGGCCGCAGCCTACCAGCAGCGAGGTCATCTGGGCGTTGGAAGGATTGATCCAGTAGCCCAGGAAGTCGTCGATGAACTCCTGCGTGAGGGCACGGACCTGCATGTAGGCATCCATGTTAATATCTTTCACCAGGAAGCCGTCGGCCTTGAGCATTTCGCGGATGGTGATTACGTCCGGATGGACCTTGCCCCAGGAGAGGGGTTCCACGGCCACGTCGAGGTAGTCGGCGCCGGCGCGAGCCACTTCCAGCATGGATGCGGGGCTGAAGCCGGGGCCGCTGTGCCCATGATACTGTACCTTGATGTGCGGGTATTTCTTCTTGATTTCAGATACCAGTTGCGCGAGGAAGGTCGGGCGCCCGATGCCTGCCATGTCTTTGAGGCAGATTTCATCGGTGCCGTATTCCACCAGATGATCCACCACGCCCATGTAGTATTCCACGGTGTGTACCGGGGAGTGGGTGATGGACAGCGCTGCCTGGGAGATCATCCCTGCTTTCTTGGCGTATTCGACGGAGAGTTTGAGGTTGCGATGGTCGTTCAGGCCGCAGAAGGAGCGGGCGATGTCGGTGCCCTGAGCCTTCTTCACCTTGAACATCAGTTCACGCACGTCAGCAGGGACCGGATTCATGCGGAGGGCGTTTAGGCCGCGCTCGAGCATGTGGGTCTGTATGCCTGCCTTATGGAAAGGCGCGGTCCACTGTCGGACGGAGATGTTGGGGTTCTCTCCGTAGAGGAGATTTACCTGCTCGAATGCCCCGCCATTGGTTTCCACGCGGTCGAAGCATCCCATATCTATGATTGCGGGGGCAACCCTTACAAGCTGATCAACCCTGGGCTGATACTTGCCTGTGGACTGCCACATATCCCTGTAAACGAGGGAAAACTTTATTTCTTTTGCCATACACCACAAATATACAAATAAAACTTGCAGGGTTAATATTTTTTCGTACCTTTGCAGTCCCTAACACGGTGCGATTAGTTCAGTTGGTAGAGCACCAGATTGTGGTTCTGGTTGTCGTGGGTTCGAGCCCCACATCGCACCCAAAGCAAGACGAGGTCCAAACGGCCTCGTCTTTTGCTTTGGGTGCAGAGCTGCGAGCAGCTCTTCCCCTGTCTTGTCAGGGGCTCTGCCCCTAACGTACCCCGCGGCTCCCGGGCTTTGTCCTTCGGACCGCCCTCCGCAGTTCGCGCTGAAGCGCTCATTTTTTGTTCCGGAATATGCCGCTTTTCCGGAACGAACTCTTCAAATTCAAACGTTTGTTCCCGTTTAAGGCCTGTTTTCGGAACAAAACTCAATCGAAATCATTTCCCTGCCATGTCTCCACGCCTCCAGCCCAACTAGCTCCATGGTGGTGTTGTGGTTATATGCTTGATAATCAACCACTTACCCAAAACAGATCAGCAAAATCAACCGACCTGTTTCAGTAAAGCATTGTAAATCAGTATGTTAGACACAACGTTTCCACGAATACCTTTGTCGTTCAAGTGCTGCTGACGTCCTGAAAAACCGGACGTCAACAACACCACGGGTAACGTCAACACCCAGATCTTGCGGAAAAGACATGGACAAGCCGTATAGGAACGATTATTGCTGCATCCGACGGGGGATTATTGTCACATCAAAAAAAACATAATAATGAAACAGTGTTTATCAGTTTTTGCCGTAACCGTTTTGCTCCTTTTTTGCGGCTGCGGGCCAACAAAGAAAGTATCGAGCACCGATAATCAAGTGTTTTCGATAGAGAAGATGGTCAAGAACTATGAGGATAACAAAGACGGTATTGCGGATGCACTTGCTTTCACGGCAGATGCTCTCAATGACCATTGTGGAATCCAACTCGTATTGGACCAAACGGGGGTGTCACAGTTCTTTGTCTATAAATTTATGTGGCTTGGGACTAACAATCCTCAACAAAAGGATTTTGACAATCTGATGCCTTTGGTGGGTCTGACGCAAGATGAGTTGGATACTGTTATCTCAAAACTCCGAAGTGTAAACTGCTTGTCAGCAGAATTGATGAAAAGTGGCAGTCAATTTGCTAAGGTGCTGTTTTGGGAGAACAAGGAGTGTGGCTATTATTATCACATCTACTATGATGCTTTGTCAGATGCAGAACTTGCTGAAAACACCAAAACGATGGAATACTGCATTCCGTATAGCAACAAGATGTTCTTGGAGTACAATCCCAAAAAGGACAATGCCGACGCGACTTTCCCTGAGAGGGAACAATATATGAAGGAACTGAATCTCCCAAGGAACGAATAACTGCTTTTTAATACAAAATGATAAGGTGATACATCAAGACAGTTTCCTTCGGACCGCCCTCCGCCGTTCGCGCTGAAGCGCTCATTGGAACCCAGATGCGGGTAACGTCCCGGAAAAACGGAGGTTAGCCGCATTTTCGGCCTTTTTTGCGGGTAACGTCAAAGAAAACGGGACGTTAACCGCACTCCGGCTACCATACCAGGACCGGCGGTTCGCCTGACGGCTCATTCATAATAAAAATGGGCAAGGTCGATTTTTAGATGCGACACCTTGCCCACTAGAAATGCCTAGAAGCCATAAAACCGGGCAAGGTCCCAGCCCTAGAATTAGACCTTGCCCACTTCAGTCGTGAAATGGCAACACTGCCTATTTGCCAAGGCAAAAAAGCGAATAAAAAAAGAAGAAATATGATAGCTAAGCTAAAAAATGTTTCTATCTTGCAATGTCGTAAGATTTTTACCACTTCGGTGGTTATAGTCTCGGAATATAAGGTATTTCAGCCCTCACTGAAATGCCTTTTTCCTATAAAAGAGAGCCGCAGGGGTGCTTCTTACACCTCCCGAAATCCTTTACGGGACTATAAATCTTATGACATGAATAGAAAGGCATTTCGCATTCGTGTGAGCCTGTACCTAGAGTTCAAGGCTCCGAAACTTGTCGAGGTGAAGGCATACAAGCGTTTTCGCCATGGCAAGGTCGAGAATGTCCGCTCCTATTACCGAAACGTTGAGGGACGTTTGGTACTGCAGCATTTCTGAAGAGAGACCCAATCGGAATGGTTTTTGCATTGTCCGTAGGGGTATCTTTCCAACATCGCCAAGACACTAAATCAATTGTTTATTATGAGAAACTACATTTTACTTATCTGCATCTGTTTCTTGTTTCCGCTACTTTGTTCTGCCCAAGAATCTATGATCACTATTTCGGCATCAGCCCGAGCTTCGGGAATGTCAGGACATGGTATTGTCCTCTTCCTTGAGAATACCGAGACAAACGAGATTTACAAGTCCAAGTGCCTTAATGGAATGTCAGACAATGCTGTGATTGATAATGTTCCTGCAGGATTATATGAGGTTTGCAGGGTTGAAATTCCTTTTGGGGATATGCGTTTTTGTAATGACTCCCCTGAACTTAGGCGTTTTTTTGGAACATTTGAAATAAGCCCAGACACTAACTATTTTATGGGGAAGTACAAATCTACTTTCCAAGGAAAAGCGTCCCATAGGCAGGTCCTCTTCTCATTGGAAAACCACGTTATTCCCGATAAACTTATTAAATTCATTAATAAAAAAGGACTTGATGCGGAAGGTTTCGTACCGATTATGCCAAAAGAACAATCCTTTATCCTTTCAGAGTTCTCTGCTTCAGGAGTCCGCGTAGAAATAAACCTTTAATACAAAATGAAATAGTTATTCATCCTTCAGCCAGGAAGGGCGTTCCAGGCAAGTCGCTGAATATCACAATTATACGCAAAATGGGTTGCCCGTTTTTGGGTGACCCATTTTGTTTAAATGACTGATTACCAGCCTATTACTAGGAACGAGAAACAACTACCAGCGGTTGCGGTGGATCTTTTCGGGTTTCCACTTGTCTTTGGGCTGGTCGTCGCGGGCAGGATAGCCGACTGGGACGGCGCAGAGGGGCTTCACGTTAGCAGGAAGGCCTAACTTCTCGCAGACGCGGGCCATCCTTTCGGTGGGATAAATTGCAGTCCAGACGGCGCCAAGGCCCATTGCTTCGGCTGCCAGCAGCAGGTTTTCAGTGGCGGCATAGCAGTCCTGATCCCAGAAGATATTGTCGACTTCTTCCGGTTCGGCGTCAGGCTTGCCGGAAGGCTTGCGCATTGTCTTGGTATCTCCACAGACAACAATCACTACCGGGGCACTGATAAACATCTTGGACTGGAATCCTTCACCCCAGATTTCCTGTTTCACAGCATCGTCATCGATCACCACGAAACTCCATGGCTGGATGTTGATTGCGCTGGGAGCGGCCATTGCTGCCTTAAGCAATGTTTCAATCTGCTGCTCCGTGAGTTTCTGGTCGGTGTAACTCCGCACGCTCTTGCGATTCATGATGGTATTAATCGCCGCTTCGGTGGCATCCTGTGCCTTATTTCCATTGCAGCATCCGGCAAACAGCATCGCCAGTGCAGCGGTAAACAATAATAATTTCTTCATATTAAAACATTTAACTAATTCTCTTCTGATAGCAGCGGAGGGTATTTTTCATCAGCAGGGCGATGGTCATGGGGCCGACGCCTCCGGGGACGGGGGTGATCCAGCCTGCGACTTCGGAGCATGATGCGAAATCGACATCGCCGCATAAACGGCCGTCCGGCAGGCGGTTGATGCCCACGTCTATCACTATGGCTCCGGGCTTCACCATGTCGCCGGTAATCAGCCCGGCACGGCCAACCGCGGCCACCAGCACATCTGCCTGACGGCAAACGGCACTTAGGTCTGCGGTGCGTGAATGGGCGATCACTATGGTGGCATTGCGGTCCAGGAGCAACTTGGCCACGGGTTTGCCCACGATATTGCTGCGACCTACCACAACGGCAGTCTTGCCGCAAAGATCCACTCCGGTACTGTCCAGGAGGCGCATCACACCTGCGGGGGTGCAAGGCAGAATGCAATCTTTCCCCAGCCACAGCCCGGCCACGTTGGAAGGATGGAATCCGTCCACATCCTTTGCCGGGGAGATGGCATCGATAACCTTCTCTTCGTCGATATGCTTGGGCAGAGGAAGCTGTACCAGGATACCGTCCACCGAAGCATCCTCATTCAGAGCGCGGATCTGCGCCAGCAGCTCATCCTCCGAAACGCCTTCCGGAAGCGCGACCAGACGCGACTCCATTCCGGTATACTCCGCGGCCTTGACCTTGTTGCGAACATACACCTGGCTGGCGGGGTTCTCCCCCACTATTATCACGCAGAGGCACGGCACCCGCCCACCGCGGGCCACAATCTCGGCGACCTCCGCCTTTACTTCGTCTTTCACGATGGCGCTCAGCGCCTTTCCGTCTAGTATCTTACTCATATCATTCAAACGCGCAATGCGCTATATCATTCCTATAGAACAAGTTCCCGCACCTGATCTTGCGGACTTCTTCATACACCTTCGCACGGGCATCTGCCAGGTCCGAACCACCGGAAACCACCATCAGCACGCGCCCGCCGGCAGTCACCAGAGAGCCATCCCGCAGGGCGGTTCCCATATGGTAGATACGCCCCTTCACAGCATCCAGCCCTTCTATCACAACACCCTTCTCATACTTGCCGGGATATCCCTTCGAGGCCAGCACCACCCCCAGCGTCACAGCCTCTTCCCAGCGCGGCTCATCTGCTGGGACGCCCATCGCAACAGCGTCAAAGATATCAAAAATATCGCTTTCCAGCAAAGGCAGCACCACCTCCGTCTCAGGATCCCCGAAACGCGCGTTGAACTCTATCACCTTGATTCCGTCAGGCGTCTTCATCAGCCCGCCGTAGAGTACGCCGCTCAGCGGAACCCCCTCTGCGACCATGGCGGATGCGGCCTTGCACATTATCTCCTTGTAGGCGAACTCGCGGTCTGCATCAGTAATGAACGGCAGGCCGGTGTAGGCTCCCATTCCCCCGGTATTCGGGCCCTTGTCGCCGTCGAAAGCGCGCTTGTGGTCCTGCGAGAGAGGCATGGGATACACGCGTTCTCCATCCACAAAACAGAGGAAGGAGAACTCGGGGCCGGTGAGGAAATCCTCAACCACCACACGTCCTTCGCCGAAGCTTTTGTCCAGCAGCATATCGGCCAGAGCCTTGCGGGCCTCGTCCAGGTCGGATGCTATCACCACGCCCTTGCCGGCAGCCAGACCGTCATACTTCAGCACAGCCGGGAAAGGCCTGCCAGAAACATATTCCAGAGCTTCTTCATAGTCCGAGAAACTGCGATATGATGCCGTGGGGATGCCATATTTAAACATCAGTTCCTTGGCGAACTCCTTGGAACTTTCAATGGCCGTGGCCGCTTTGGTATGACCGAAAATCTTCAGCCCGGCGGCGCGGAAAGCATCCACTATGCCGGCGGCAAGCGCAGCCTCGGGGCCGACCACCGTCAGATCCACCGAATTCTCCAGCGCAAAGGCTTTCAGGCCCTCTACATCGGTATCCTTCAGGGGCACGTTGAACGCCTGCTCCCCTATTCCGGCATTGCCCGGAGCGCAATAGATTTTAGACACCTTCGAAGATCGGCTCAGCGCATCCACTATGGCATGCTCGCGCCCGCCGCCGCCGATAACCAGCACGGTTTTCCCAAGGCAATCCTCCAGGTTGATTTGCTTGGCGACTTTAGCTTCTTGCAGGGTAGGAAGAGGATAAACAAGGCCCATAATATTCTAATGTTTGAAATGTCTGACTCCTGTAAACAACATGCAGATTCCCAATTCGTCTGCCTTGGCGATGGCATCGGCGTCGCGGATGCTTCCGCCAGGCTGCACGATGGCGCTGACCCCGTATTCGGCGGCAAGTGCCACGGTATCGTCGAACGGCAGGAAGCCGTCGGAGGCGAGGATGAGGCCGGAGGTAAATCCCGCGGCCTTAGCCTCTTCCAGGGCGATGTGGGCGGATCCGACGCGGTTCGTCTGTCCTGCCCCGATTCCGATGGTGTGCCCGTCCCGAACGACCGCTATTGCGTTGGATTTCACGTGCTTGACTATCTTCCAACCGAACTCCAGGTCCTTCATCAGCCCTGCCGAAGGCTTGACGCGGGTCACGCACATCTCCGGCGTAACCTGCTCCACCTGAGTATCCAGCTGCTGCACCAGCAGGCCGCCAGCCACGCCCACATACTGGGGCACGGAGGCATCGCTGCGGGTCATATCCACCTGCAGCACGCGGAGGTTCTTCTTTGCGGCAAGTATCTCCAGCGCTTCCGGGGTGTAGGAAGGAGCTATCACTATCTCCAGGAAGATGGGTTTCATCCCCAGAGCCACCTCTGCGGTCAGTTCCCGGTTCACTCCCACTATTCCTCCGTAGATGCTGACAGTATCGGCCTCGTATGCCGCCTGCCAGGCCTCTTCGATGGTGGCTCCCACGGCAGCACCGCAGGGGTTCATGTGCTTGAGTGCCAGGCAGAAGGGTTCATCGAAATCCCGCAGCACGCTCAAGGCCGCGTTCGCATCCTGTATGTTATTGTAAGACAGCTCCTTCCCCTGAATCTGTTTGGCGAAAGCCAGCGAGAAAGGCACGGGCTGAGACTGAGCATAGAAGGCAGCGCTCTGGTGAGGATTCTCGCCATAGCGGAGGCCCTGCTTGAAATTAAACTCCAAGAAAAGCTTCTCCGGCAGACCTGCCTTCTCGCGCATGTAAGTGGCGATGCAGCTGTCGTACTCCGCGGTATGGGTATATGCCTTCGCAGAGAGTTTCAGGCGGGTTTCGGGAGATGTATTCCCGGTGGTGCGGATTTCCTCCAGAACCATATCATAGTCGGCAGGATCGCAGACAATCGACACGTCCCTCCAGTTCTTGGCGGCACTGCGGACCATCGAAGGCCCGCCGATGTCGATGTTCTCAATCGCCTCTTCCAGCGTCACTCCCTCCTTCGCGATGGTCTGGCGGAAAGGATAGAGGTTCACGCAGACGAGGTCGATCGTTTCGATGCCCTGCTCCGAAAGAGTCTGCATATGGGCAGGCAGGTCCCGGCGGGCAAGGATGCCCCCGTGCACCTTGGGGTGCAGGGTCTTCACGCGGCCATCCAGAATCTCGGGAAAGCCGGTAACATCGCTTATTCCTATGGTCTTGACGCCCTCTTTTTCAAGAAGTTTTTGCGTTCCGCCGGTGGCTATGATCTGCCATCCAAGAGCCTCCAGCCCCTTCACGAAGGGCACGAGGCCGGTCTTATCGCTAACACTGACAAGTGCTCTCATTTTATCAATTTTGCTATTGTTTCTACGTAAAGTTGATGTTCTATCTCATGCCCGATGCGATGCGCTTCTTCCGCATCATCGCCATCGAATTCATATGCTTTCTGGGCGATGATCCTGCCCCCGTCCAGCTCGGAATTGACATAGTGGATGGTGACGCCCAGCACCTTCACCCCGTACGCCAGCGCATCTTCCACCGCGTGAGCGCCCTTGAAGGCGGGCAGAAGCGAAGGATGGATGTTGATGATGCGGCCCTCGTAGGCCTTGAGCAGCACATCTCCGATGATGCGCATGTATCCTGCCAGGCAGATGAGTTCCACCCCCGCATCATTCAGCAAACGCACAATCTCAGTCTCGTACGCCGCCTTCGACGGATAGCTCTTCGGGTTGAAAACGAAAGTCTGAATGCCCCGGGACTCAGCCTTGGCAATCACCGCCGCCCCCGGCTTGTCGCATACCATCAGCGCCACCCGCGCATCCAGACGCCCGTCTGCGCAGGCATCTGCAATCGCCTCGAAATTCGAGCCGGTGCCGCTCGCGAATACTGCTAGATTATGCATACGCCTTCCTTGTCAGTCACCTTACCTATCACGCTCGCCTTTTCTCCGCAGGCCTCGAGGATGGCAATAGCCTTATCGGCCTCGGAGGGATCCAGGACGGCGATCATGCCTATACCCATGTTGAAGATATTGAACATCTCGCGATGCGGCACGCCACCCCACTTCTCCAGCATCTTGAACACCGGCAGTATCTCCCATGTCCCTTCCTTTATCTCCAGTCCCTGGCCGGGCCTCAGCACGCGCGGGATATTCTCGTCGAAGCCGCCTCCGGTGATGTGCGCTACTCCGTGCACATCGCACTCACGTATCACCTGGAGCATCTGCTTCACATAAATCTTCGTAGGAGTCAGCAGCACTTCGCCGAGCTTGCGCCCGCTGAATTCGGGAATCTCGTCGAAATAAGACAGCCCCGCATCGGCCACTATCTTGCGCACCAGGGAAAAGCCGTTGGAATGCACTCCACTGGAGGCGATGCCCACCAGCACATCCCCGACCTTCACCTTGGAGCCGTCGATCAACTTGCTCTTTTCCACTACGCCGGTGGTGTATCCCGCGATGTCGTATTCGCCATCGGAATACATCCCGGGCATCTCCGCGGTCTCGCCGCCCACAAGGGCGCATCCTGCCTGACGGCATCCTTCTGCAACGCCGGCGACTATCGCCTCAACCTTGGCGGGGATATTGTGCCCCAGGGCTACGTAATCCAGGAAAATCAGAGGCTCGGCGCCCTGTGCAAGCACATCGTTCACGCACATTGCCACGGCATCGATGCCTATGGTGTCGTGCTTGTCCATCGCAAAAGCGATCTTCAACTTGGTGCCCACTCCATCGGTACCGCTCACCAGAACGGGCTCCTTGATTCCTAGCACGGACAGGTCGAACATCCCTCCGAAAGAACCGATGTTGCCCATAGAGCCGGTGCGGGACGTGGATGCCACGTGCTGCTTGATGCGTCTTACTACCTCATAGCCGGCTTCCAGATTAACACCGGCGTTTTCATATGTTTTGGCCATATCTTAATCGTTTGTTATAACATCATCATAGAGAAGCGTAGGATATTCCCCGGTGAAGCACGCCTGGCAGGGATCGGCGCATCCGAAAGCGGAAGCGCAAGTGGATTCGGGGCTGAGATAGCCCAGTGAATCGGCGCAGATGGCCTTGCAGGCTTCTTCCAGAGAGCGATGCGAGCAGAGGAGTTCCTCGGAGGTGGATGTATCCACTCCGTAGTGACAAGGGAAGCGCATCATGGGGCTGGCGATGCGCACGTGCACCTCCGAGGCCCCGGCATCGCGGAGCAGCGTGACTATCTTAAGGCAGGTGGTGCCACGCACGATGGAATCATCCACCAGCACTATCCTCTTGCCCGCCACTATGCTGCGCACGGCGGTCAATTTCATCTTCACTCCCAGCTCGCGCATGCTCTGCACCGGCTGGATGAAGGTACGTCCCACGTATTTATGTTTCACCAGACCCATCTCGAAGGGGATGCCGCTCTCCTCGGCATAACCGAAAGCGGCGCTGAGGCCGGATTCAGGCACGCCGACGACAATGTCGGCATCGGCGGGGCATTCCCTATAGAGGCGACGGCCTGCTTCCTTGCGGTACGCGTGCACGTTGCAGCCGTCGATATCGCTGTCCGGACGCGCGAAATAGATGTATTCCATAGCGCACATGCGGTGGCGGGAGAAGCGCGACCAGCGTACGCTATGCATCCCGTTGCCGTCGAAGGATACGATCTCGCCGGGATCCACGTCGCGCAGGAACTCCGCCCCCATGATCTCGAAGGCGCAGGATTCGCTGGCCACCACATAACCATCTCCCAACTTTCCTATGCAGAGAGGCTTGATGCCGTATTTGTCGCGGCAGGCATAAACACGGCTTCTGGTCATCACCACGAAGGCGAATCCGCCCTCCATCATATTCAGAGCCTTGACTATACGGTCGATTCGCTCCTCATTGTAGTTCTTCTTGATAAGGTGCGCCAGCAACTCGCTGTCGGTATCTGTCTGGAAGATAGTCCCGTGCTTCTCGAGATAGTCAGCTATCTGCCTGGCATTCACCAGATTGCCCTCGCCGGCCACTACGAAGTTGCCGCTCTTGTGGCGGAAGTACAGGGGCTCCACGTTCTCGGGGCCGCCCTTGGAAGCATTGGCATACTTCACGCTGCCCACGCCCATGGAACCTTTCAACTGCCCGACCTCCCCGTTGGTGAACACCTCGCTCAGCAGGCCCAGGCCGCGGTGGCGGTACGAGTTGCCCTTTTCATCGAAAGTGGCGATGCCTCCCCCTTCCTGCCCGCGGTGCTGCAGATTGTGAAGACCGTAATAAATGTAGGTAGATGCGTTCTCTACGCCATAAACTGCGAGAATTCCCATAGTTATTGAATGTTCAGGGTTTCAAGTCTTTCCAAAACGGTCTTGTAGGATGCCACCACGTCGCTGAGGTCCAGACGGAAGCGGTCCTTGCCAAGCCTTTCACCAGTCGCGATGTCCCAGAGGCGGCAAGTGTCGGGGCTGATCTCATCGGAGAGGATGAGTTCGCCGTTGTCGGATGCGTGCCCGAATTCCAGTTTCATATCCACCAGCTCGATCCCAATGCCCTGGAAGAGGGTTTCCAGCAGTGCTCCGGCCTTACGCGCAACCGCCATCATAATGTCGATTTCGTCGTAGGTTGCGAGTCCGAGTGCGACCGCGTGGTGCTTGTTGATGATGGGATCTTCCAGTTCATCGTTGTTGTACTGCAGATCCACGATCACGTTCCCGGGGCAGAAACCATCCTCCACCCCGAGCCTGGTTGCCAAAGTGCCGGCAATGCGCTTGCGCCAGAATACCTCGATGGGGATGATGTCGATCTTGCGGCAGAGCTGCTCCCGCTCGCCGGTCTGCTCGAGAAAGTGGGTACGTACTCCGTTTTTGTTGAGATAGCCCAGCAGGATTGCGGAGATGCGGTTGTTCAGCGCTCCCTTTCCGTCGAAACGGGCGCGCTTGATGCTGTTGTAGGCAAGGGTCACATCCTTGTATCGGAAGATGACCTTATTCGGGTCTTCTGTAGCGAAGACCTGCTTCTCGTTGCCGTCGAAAATCAATTCTTTCTTTATCATATATTTCTGAAGTAGTTGACTGCGTTTTCAAAAATACCCTGGCGTTTCTCGCCGGAAATGTTCTTGAAGAGGTTCTCTTCGTAACGCTCGCTATGTCCCATCTTTCCGAGGATGTGCCCGTCTGGGCTGACGATACCCTCTATGCCGTAGCAAGATCCGTTGGGATTGTCCACATAGCGGAAGGCGACCTGCCCATTTGCGAAGAGTTCAGCTGCGAGTTCATCGCTCACCACGAACTTGCCCTCGCCATGGCTGAATGCGATGGAGTGCCTGTCCCCTATCTTGAAGGAGGATAGCCAGGGGGATTTCACCGTGGCGACCTCTGTGGTGGCTATCAGGGAGATGTGGCGGTTGATGTCGTTGCGGAAAAGCGTAGGCGAATCCGGTGTCACGCAACCCAGTTTGCCATAAGGCAGCAGGCCACTCTTGACCAGTGCCTGGAAGCCGTTGCAGATGCCGAGGATCAGGCCTCCGCGCTTCAGTAGTGCGGTAATCGCCGCGCCGACCTTCGCGTTGTTGATGACGTTGGCGATGAATTTACCGCTGCCGTCGGGCTCGTCTCCGGAGGAGAATCCCCCGCAGAATGCAAGGATGTGGCATTCTTCTATGCGTGCGGCCAGGCCGTCGATGGATGCGAGGACGTCTTCGGGGAGGAGGTTACGGAAGATGAAGGGGCGTACTTCTGCTCCTGCCTTGCGGAATGCCTTGGCTGTGTCGTAGTCGCAGTTTGTTCCCGGGAATACAGGGAGACAGACTATCGGATGCTCCACCGGTGCGGTGCATGACGCCGCTGCAGGGCTTTCCGCGTCAGGCAAAGGGCCCGTCTGTGTCCCGCAGGGGGACCCCAGTACGGGCATTGCCTTCCCGGAGGAGCAATGCGTCATGCCCGCACAGGAAGGTTCAACCCGCGGCGGATAAATCCTGAAATAGCGACCTTCGTAGGCTGCCTCCAACTTTTCCAGAGGGATGCAGCAACCGTTGATGCAAATGCCGCCGTCGGTGACTTCGCCGAGCAGAGTTGCGGAAGGGCAATCCAGATCGCCGGCAGCCTCGACCACGACGGAACCGGGAGCCAGGCGGAAGAGTTCATCTTCGGGAATGCTGACCTTGACGCCCAGGGCGTTACCCATAGACATCTTCACCAGGGCTTCAGCCACGCCACCGTAACCAAGAGACCAGGCAGAAACGATCTTCCCAGCCTCGATCTGCGAATGTATATAGTTCCAGTTGAGTGCCAGTGCATCCGTATTCGGCATGCGGTTAGGCAGAGGCTTGTGACGGATGAGCCATATCTTGTTCCCCGCCTTCTTGAATTCGGTAGATATCACCTTCCCCGCATCCACGGTAGTGATTCCGAAGGCCACCAGAGTGGGTGGCACGTGGATATGCTCGAAGGTGCCGCTCATCGAATCCTTGCCGCCGATGGACGGAAGGCCGAGGGCAGCCTGCATCTTGAGGGCACCCAGCAGGGCGCTGAGGGGCTTGCCCCAGGTATGAGGGTCGGAGGTCATCCTCTCGAAATACTCCTGGTAGGAGAAACGCATGCGGGACCAATCACCGCCGGCGCAGACCACCTTGGTGCACGCTTCTACCACGGCATAAGCCGATGAATGGTAGGGACTCCAGAGGGCCAGGTCGGGGTTATAGCCGAAGGCCATCATGCTGGCGGTATCGGTGTAACCATCTACCGGAAGCTTCTGCACCGACACCTGAGTCTCAGTAGTCTGGCGCTTTCCGCCATAAGGCATCAGCACGGTGGAACGGCCGATGGTGGAGTCGAACATCTCCACCAGGCCCTTCTGGGAGGCCACGTTGGGCGAGCCCATCACCGCGATCATCTTATCCTCCAGAGTCTTGCCCTCGGGGCAGCGCTCGAAGGGATCCTTATCTTCTACGGGGAGGATGGCCGCTTTGGCGAAATGCCTGGCGCCGGCGCTGTCGATGAAGGCGCGGGAGAGGTCACAGACCTTGACTCCTGCGTTGTACATGCGCATTCGGCCGCTGTCGGTCACGTTCGCAACATGGGTGAGTTCTATATTGTCGGCAGCGCAGAGACGGCGGAATTCATCCACATCGGTAGCGGCAATCACTACCGCCATACGCTCCTGCGACTCGCTGATTGCCAGTTCGGTGGAATTCAGACCGGCATATTTGGTAGGCACTCGGTCGAGCCAGATATCCAGGCCGTCGGCAAGCTCGCCGATCGCCACGCTGACTCCACCTGCGCCGAAATCGTTGCTCTTCTTGATCAGACGCGTCACTTCCGGACGGCGGAAAAGCCTCTGGATCTGGCGCTCCTCCGGGGGGTTACCCTTCTGCACCTCGCTTCCGCAGGTCTCCAGCGAAGCTTCGGTGTGCTCCTTCGAGGAACCGGTGGCTCCTCCGATACCGTCGCGTCCAGTGCGTCCGCCGAGCAGCAGCACCACATCGCCGGGAGCGGGGCTTTCGCGGCGCACATCAGCGGCACGCACCGCACCCACCACCGCGCCTATCTCCATGCGCTTGGCAGTGTAACCTTCTGAATATATCTCCCTTACATGGGTGGTGGCAAGGCCGATCTGGTTGCCGTAGCTGGAGTATCCGCCCGCAGCCTTGCGGCTGATCATCTTCTGGGGAAGTTTGCCGGGAATGGTATCCGCCACACTGGCAAGGATGTTCCCCGCGCCCGTCACGCGCATCGCCTGATAAACGTACGCACGCCCGGAGAGAGGGTCGCGGATGGCACCGCCGAGGCAAGTCGCAGCGCCTCCGAAAGGCTCGATCTCCGTGGGATGATTATGCGTCTCGTTCTTGAACTGCAGCAGCCACTTTTCGGGTTTGCCGTCCACGGTGGCGGTGATGAATATGCTGCAGGCGTTGTTTTCTTCGCTCTGCTCCAAGTCGTCCAACTTGCCTTTGGCCTTCAGCCAGCGAGCGCCGATAGTCGCCAGTTCCATCAGGCAGACGGGCTTCTGCTGGCGGCCGAGATCCTCGCGCATCTTTGCAAAGAGCTTCAGGCTTTCCTCCAGCTCAGGCTTGAGGAAACACTCTTCGATGCTGATTTCCTGAAGTTCGGAGGTGAAGGTAGTATGGCGGCAATGGTCACTCCAGTAAGTATCCAGAATACGAAGCTCAGTTTCTGTGGGATTGCGCCTTTCCTTGCGGCAGTAAAGCGCCACCTCGCGGAGGTCGTCGGTGTTCATGGCAAGGCCGTGGGAGCGGCAGAAAGCCGCATACTCCCCTTCCGGCATATCTATAAATCCGGTCAGATCCTCCAGAGGCTTTACCTCCGCCTGCTCGTTGAGGCTGAGCACGCCCAGGTCCTTGCGGCGGCATTCCACGGGGTTGATATAGTAGTGGGCGATTTTGGCGAGGATATCCTCCGTCACGGTATCATCGAAGATCAGCAGGCGCGAGCTCTTGATGCGGATGTCTGCGGCGGGATCTATCAGATGCACGCAGTCCACCGCGGAGGATACTCTCTGGTCGAACTGGCCGGGGATGTATTCCACCGCCAGATATTTCTTGCCGGCGAGATCCACTGAATCGCTTACGGTGTCGGTCACGACTTCCCCGAATACCCCATAACGGCATTTTTCCACCAAAGAGTCGGAGAATCCGAACAGGTCGTACACGTTCAGAAGCCTGAGAGACTTCATCTTCAGGCCGAGGTTTTCGTTAAGTTCCGCGAGCAGGCTGTCCGCCTCCACGCTGAAACGGTTTTTCTTTTCGACGAATAATCGCTTGTTACTCATATCATTAAAGCGTATGCCCACCGGGGTGCGGTGGGCATGCGAGTTTATATTGTTGTATTCAGGACCTTGTCGCTCTGAGCCTTGCGGAACTGCTGCAGTTTATCTGCGAGCCCCTCATCCCCCAGGGCAAGTATGGATACGGCGTAGAGTGCGGCGTTCTTGGCTCCATCTATCGCCATGGTTGCGACGGGTATGCCGGATGGCATCTGCACTATCGAGAGGAGAGAGTCCAATCCGTTCAGTGCCTTGGACTTCACCGGCACTCCTATGACGGGAATTGTGGTGAGGGCCGCGATCACACCGGGCAGATGAGCTGCTCCGCCAGCACCGGCAATGATAATGGAGATGCCGTTATCCTGCGCAGCTTTCACATAGTCGGCCAGAGGGCCGGGATTGCGATGGGCGCTGAGAACCTTCTTCTCGTAGGGAATGCCGAATTCTTCCAGCGTGGCGCAGGCGGGAGCCATCACGTCCCAGTCGCTTGCACTACCCATAATGACTGCTACTTTATTCATTAGAAGAAAAGATTTAATCTACCAACAACGGGAACAAATTTACGAAATTATTTATAACTTTGAAAGGCATTTTCGTGCAACTTATCAACAAAAAACAATGAGTTTTCAACAAGCTGTAGTTAAAACCGATTTGCATCTTCCGGGTCAGATTTCCAAGTATTCAGGCAAGGTGCGTGATGTTTACTTCCTCGAAGGAGGGCATATCGTAATGGTCGCGACAGACCGCATCTCCGCATTCGATGTAGTTTTACCCAGAGGCATCCCCTACAAGGGACAGGTTCTCAACCAGATAGCCTCGAAATTCCTGGACCTCACGGCGGATATCATCCCCAACTGGAAGATAGCCGAAGTGGATCCCATGGTCACCGTCGGGCATCTGTGCGAGCCCTATAAAGTGGAGATGGTGGTGCGCGGATATCTGGCCGGGCACGCCTGGCGCGAGTACCGCGACGGCAAACGCACCCTCTGCGGAGTTTCCCTCCCCGACGGCTTGCGCGAGAACGAAAAACTCCCCCATCCCATCATCACCCCCACCACCAAGGCGGAAGAAGGGCACGATGAGGATATCAGCCGCGAGGAAATCATCGCCCGCGGCATAGTTCCGGCAGATGAATACGAACAGTTGGAGCGCTATACCCTGGCACTCTTCGAGCGCGGCACCCAGATCGCCGCGAAGCGCGGGCTCATCCTGGTTGATACGAAGTACGAATTCGGCCGCAAGGACGGCAAGATCTTCCTGATGGATGAAATCCATACTCCGGATTCCTCCCGCTATTTCTACGCCGACGGCTACGAAGAAAGGCTGGCGCGCGGGGAACATCAGAAGCAGCTCTCCAAGGAGTTCGTGCGCGAGTGGCTGATGGCCGGCGGATTCCAGGGCAAGGAGGGGCAGAAGGTTCCCGAGATGACCGACGAGGTGGTGGCCGGCATCACCGACCGCTACATAGAGCTCTATGAACACTTGACGGGCGAGAAGTTCCACAAGGGCGAGGACGCCGACCCGGAGGCAAGGATTGCCGCAAATATCGAAAGTTTCCTTAAAACCATTCGCTGATATGATTGAACGCTATTCGAGGAAAGTGATGCGGGATGTGTGGAGCGAGGAAAATAAATTCGCCGCTTATCTGGAGGTCGAAATCCTCTCCTGCGAGGCCTGGAGCAAGCTCGGAGTGATTCCCGAGGAGGATGTTGCGAAGATCCGCGCCAAAGCCGGATTCAACATTCAGCGCATCAAGGAGATAGAAGAGCAGACCCGGCACGATGTGGTTGCCTTCACCCGCGCAGTCAGCGAGACGCTGGGCGAAGAGCGCAAGTGGGTGCACTACGGGCTCACCTCCACCGACGTAGTGGACACCGCCAACGGATATCTCCTGAAGCAGGCGGATGCCATTCTGCTGAAGGATATGGAGGATTTCCTCGAGGTGCTGCGCAAGCGTGCTAAAGAGTTCAAGGAGACTCCCTGCATCGGCCGCACCCACGGCATCCATGCAGATATCACCTGCTTCGGCCTGAAGTGGGCGTTGTGGTTCGAGGAGATGAAACGCAATATCGAGCGTTTCAAGTTCGCCTCTGCCGGCGTCGAGGCCGGAAAGATGAGCGGGGCTGTAGGCAACTTCGCCAACATCCCTCCTCAGATTCAGGATTACGTGTGCGGAAAACTCGGCATCGCCTCTGCGGATATCTCCACCCAAGTGCTTCAGAGGGACCGTCACGCCTATTATCTGGCCACCCTGGCGGTGGTCGCCGCCACTCTGGAGCAGATGGCTTTCGAAGTGCGCAATCTCCAGCGCACCGAGATTCGCGAGGCCGAAGAGGCCTTCAGCAAGGGCCAGAAGGGCTCCAGCGCAATGCCTCACAAGCGCAATCCCATCAGCAGCGAGAATATCTGCGGCTGTGCCCGCGTGATGCGCGGATACATGGCCACCGCATACGAAAACGTCGCATTATGGCATGAGAGGGATATCTCCCATTCCTCCACCGAACGCATTGTTCTGCCCGATGCCACCGAGCTTCTGGATTATATGCTCACCCGTTTCAAGGGCATCCTGGAGAATCTGGTGGTGTATCCCGAGAATATGCTGGCGAATATATATCGCACCAAGGGCGTGATCTTCGCCCAGAGGGTGATGAATGCGCTGATAGGCAAGGGCCTCGCCCGCGAGCAGGCCTACGATCTGGTTCAGCCCATCGCCATGAAGGCCTGGACCGAGAATCTGGACTATCAGACACTCTTGAAAGAAAGCCCCGAGGTCTCCGCTTTGCTTGCGCCGTCGGAGCTCGAGGCTTGCTTTACTCTTGACTACTATTTCAAGAACGTAGATTACATCTTCAATCGCGTAGGAATCTAGCTACGGCCTGCCGTTAACTGTCGTACGGCTGCCAGTACTCTGGCGGCTGGGGGTTGCCGAAGGTCCGGCCTGATTAGGGCTGGGCTGGTTCGGAGTGCCGGGCTTGGCACCAGAACCGGGCTTCTGAGGAGGTGCAGGAGGCAACAGAGCTGCTTCCAGCGCAGAAATCGTGTGAGGCAGAGGCTCTCCGACAATCTTGATAGGACCCTTGTGCAGAGGACGTGTGATCAAGGCGATGCCTAGAGGCTCGAACACCACTACTCCGTCCTGCACGAAATCTACGAATGGTGCCTCGGCGAGGGTGCGGAGCCAGGTGCCATCCTCCTCAAACATCGAAAGCACATACACATATGAGAACTCGGTGTGATGCACATCGTCGATCGTGGCCTTGGCAGATTTGGGAACCACTTCCTGGCTGAGACGCACCGTACGT